>NZ_JBSHCT010000002.1:0-397215 GCF_053615935.1 Nocardiopsis sp. NPDC055879 | reverse complement strand
CTCAGGCCGGCTACCCGTAATCGCCTTGGTAGGCCTTTACCCCACCAACAAGCTGATAGGCCGCGAGCCCATCCCCAACCGAAAAAACTTTCCACTCGCACACCATGAGGTGGCGGGTCGTATCCGGTATTAGACGGCGTTTCCACCGCTTATCCCAGAGTCGGGGGCAGGTTGCTCACGTGTTACTCACCCGTTCGCCGCTCGTGTACCCCGAAGGGCCTTACCGCTCGACTTGCATGTGTTAAGCACGCCGCCAGCGTTCGTCCTGAGCCAGGATCAAACTCTCCATAAAGGTCATACCACCCGTTCCGGCGACCTGTGAGGGTCGGCCTGGTCCGGGTAAACCTAGAAGAAATCCTGACCGATCAACTGGCGTTGATCAATCAAAGGAACCCTACACACGATGAAGTGTGTCGGGGCCAAAACAAACATGGCTTAAAGAAAATCAAACACGCGCTGTTGAGTTCTCAAGAAACAATCACTCTTCCCGTACAAGCTCCGGAACCTTGCGGTTCTCGTCTGCTCTTCCGTGGAAGGCTTCTTCGTTGTGTCTTTACTTTATCAGGTGTTCCGTTTCCCGTCGAATCGGCGGTTTCGGTGTTCCTGATCGGGGTAAAGGCCCGTTTGTGCTTCTTTCGGCTTTGCGTTTTCGCCTGTCGGTTTGAACGCTGGGCTTTTGAAGCGACTCTTCGAGTTTACATGCTCCGAGCACCGCTCGAACCAGGCTGCTTTGAAGAGGATGTCTGTGATCGCGGTCCGGTGCCGAGCGCGAACCAGAAGGTTCTGCGCTCTCCGTCCCGCAGCGACTCGCTGAGTCTAGGTAACTGTCTCGGTGACGTCAAATCGGCCCGGTCCGGTGGGGAGATCCCCGATGTGTCCGGGCCTTCCGACCTTGATGACGCTGTCGGCCCTGATGACGCCGTCGATCCTGGTGACACCGTACGTCGACGTCGGGTCCGGGGTCTTGGATCGGCTTGCTTGTCAGGCATGAACCATCCTGCCCCTGGTCCCGGACCGGCAAACCCCGGTGTCAAGATTTTTCCGTGCCCTGGGTTTGATCCGGGGTGGGACGGACCGAAACCGACCCGTCCCACCCCGGTCACACCAGTGCGGCCAGTTCTTCGGCCAAGGCGCGGAAGGCGATGCCCCGGTGGCTGATCGCGTTCTTCTCCTCGGCGGTCAGCTCCGCCGTGGTCCGATCGTGGCCCTCGGGGACGAAGACCGGGTCATAGCCGAACCCGTTCTCTCCTCGGGGTTCCCCGACCAGGTGTCCACTCAGAACACCTTCGGCCGACCGCTCGGTCCCGTCGGGCATCACCAGCACGGCCGCGCACACGAACCGGGCGCCTCGGCGCTCCCGCGGGGTATCGGCGAGCTGGTCCAGGACCAGTTCCAGGTTGGCCCGGTCCTGGTTCCGCGCACCGAAACGGCCGGACCATCGGGCGGAGAGGACACCCGGCATCCCCCGCAGTTCGTCCACGCTCAACCCGGAGTCGTCGGCCACCGCGGGCAGACCGGTGTGCGCCGCGATCGCCCTCGCCTTCAGTCGGGCGTTTCCGACGAAGGTCGCCTCGGTCTCGGGTACCTCGGGTGCGTCGGGGAACGCGTCCAGGGCGAGGACCTCGGCCTTCACGCCCGCCTCGGCGAGGATGGCGCGCATCTCCGGCACCTTCTTCGCGTTGCGCGTGGCCAACACGATCTTCACGGTCAACTCCTCCGGACCTACTCGGACAGGCTCTTCTTCTGGATCGCGGACAGCTCCCCGCAACCGTTGGTGGCGAGGTCGAGCAGCTTGTCGAGGAGTTCGCGGTCGAACGCCGCACCCTGTCCCTCCGCGGTGCCCTGCACCTCGATGAACTTGCCGTCACCGGTGATCACGACGTTCATGTCGGTGTCGGCGACGGAGTCCTCCAGGTAGTTCAGGTCCAGCCTGGGCTGCCCCTGCACCACGCCGACGCTCACCGCTGAGAGCGAGCCGATGAGCGGGTTGGTCTTGAGCTTGCGCTTCTTGCGCAGGTACTTCATCGCGTCGGCGAGGGCCACGTAGGCACCGGTGATCGCCGCGGTGCGGGTTCCACCGTCGGCTTGGAGCACGTCGCAGTCCAGGGTGATGGTGTGTTCGCCCATCGCCTTGAAGTCGACGACGGCGCGCAGGGAGCGGCCGATCAATCGCGAGATCTCGTGGGTACGTCCGCCGATCTTGCCGCGCACGGACTCCCGGGCACCACGGGTGTCGGTGGCGCGCGGAAGCATGGCGTACTCGGCGGTGACCCACCCCTCGCCGGTCCCCCTCCGCCAGCGGGGCACACCGTCCTCGACGGTGGCCGCGCAGAGCACACGGGTGTCTCCGAACTCGATGAGCGCGGAACCTTCCGCTTGGCGGAGCCAGTTGCGGGTGATGGTCACAGGGCGAAGTTGGGTCGGAACGCGTCCGTCAGGTCGAGCCATGGTCATGAGCGTATCTCCGGTCGGACCACCTCGTGGCTCGGCCGCCGCTCAGTCGCTCAGCCGCTCAGTCGCCGATCCGGTGGACCTGTCCGCCTCGGGCGAGTTCGATGTCGCCGGCGAAGGTGGAACGGGCCTCGGACATGGTGACGTCGTCGTCGTTCCAGGGCACCAGGTGGGTGAGCAGGAGTTTGCGGACCCCGGCCCGGTCGGCGTGGTCGCCGGCCTCGCTACCGGTCAAGTGCATGTCCTTGGGGTGTTCGAGGTGGTCGTGGAAGGCGGCCTCACAGAGGAAGAGGTCGACTCCGCGGGCCAGGTCGATCAGGGAATCGCACGAGCCGGTGTCCCCGGAGTAGGCGAGGGAGGCGCCCTCGTGTTCGAGCCGGATGCCGAAGGCGTCGACGGGGTGGTTGACCCTGTCCACGCGGGCGGTCATCGGGCCGATGCGGAACTCGCCGGGGGTCAGTTCGTGGAAGTCGAAGACCTCGGTCATGCCGGGGTCGGGGTCCAGCCCGTAGATCTGGGCGAGGCGGTCGGAGACCCCGACGGGTCCGTAGACGGGGATGCGCGGCTTGGCTCCGTCGGGCGAGTACATGCGGGCGACCCAGTAGGCGCACATGTCGGCGCAGTGGTCGGTGTGCAGGTGACTGAGGTACACGGCGTCGATGGAGTAGAGGTCCGTGTAGCGCTGGAGGGCGCCCAGGGCGCCGTTGCCAAGGTCCAGAAGCAGGCGGTATCCACCGGCCTCGACCAGGTAACAGGAGGCCGGGCTGTCCGGCCCGGGGAAACTCCCGGAGGACCCGATAATCGTGAGTCGCACGTCGTCGTCGCCTTCTCGGTCGGCCGCTCTGTCTCCGTGGCCCCTGAGTGGCTGTGCGCGGGGAGTGCGGGTGGCGGCTGGTTCTGCGGATGTGCCCTTGTTACGGGTGTACCCCAATGACCGCCCTGGTGGTACAAAATGTGTCCCGCATCTCAGGCGACCTCGGTCACGTGTGAATTTTTCACACCAATTGATCAGAGATGACCGTTTTGCCCGAATAAGACAGGAGACCGGCCGCAGCAGCGACCGGTCTCCGTCACGAAGCTCGGATCAGGCCCAGAGCTGGCCGTCCAGGCGCTCCTCCGCCTCTTCGAGGGTCCCCTCGTAGGCGCCGGTGGACAGATACTTCCATCCGGCGTCGGCGATGACGAACGCGATGTCGGCGGACCGCCCCTCCCTTTCGGCCTTGCGGGCCATCCCCAGGGCGGCGTGCAGGGCGCCGCCCGTGGAGACCCCCGCGAAGATGCCCTCCTTGGCCAGGAGTTCCCTGGTCCGCTTGAGCGCGGCATCGGAGGGGACGGAGAAACGGGTGGTGAGCACCGACTCGTCATAGAGCTCGGGGACGAACCCCTCGTCGATGTTGCGCAGCCCGTAGACGAGTTCGCCGTACCGGGGTTCGGCGGCGACGATCTGAATGTCGGGCTTGTGCTCGCGCAGGTAGCGCCCCACCCCCATGAGGGTTCCGGTCGTACCGAGCCCCGCCACGAAGTGGGTGATCTCCGGCAGGTCGGCCAGCAGTTCGGGCCCGGTCGTCTCGTAGTGGGCGCGAGCGTTGGCCGGGTTGCCGTACTGGTACAGCATCACCCAGTCGGGGTTGGCCGCGGCCATCTCCTTGGCGACGCGGACGGCCTCATTGGACCCGCCCGCGGCCTCGGAGAAGTGGACCTCGGCGCCCCACATGGCGAGCAACTGCTTGCGCTCGGCGGAGGTGTTCTCCGGCATGACGCAGACCATGCGGTAGCCGCGCAGTTTGGCGACCATGGCCAGCGAGATGCCGGTGTTCCCCGACGTCGGCTCCAGGATCGTGCACCCCGGGGAGAGCAACCCGTCCTTCTCGGCCTGCTCGATCATGAAGAACGCCGCGCGATCCTTGATCGAACCGGTGGGGTTGCGGTCCTCCAGCTTCGCCCACAGCCGCACCCTCGGCGAGGGCGAGAGTCGGGGCAGGCCGACGAGCGGCGTGCCGCCGAGGGAGTCGAGTAGGGAGTCGTAGCGCATGGCCGTCCTTAGCGGCTTCCGCCGGCGACGGCGGGCAGGACGGTCACGTTGTCGCCGTCGGAGAGCTTCGCTTCGAGCCCACCGACGAATCGGACGTCCTCGTCGTTGAGGTAGACGTTGATGAAGCGGCGCAGCTTGCCGTTCTCCACCAGACGCTCGGCGATGCCGGGGTGACGGCTGTCCAGGTCGGTGAACAGCTCGCCGAGGGTGGCGCCGGACCCCTCGACGACCTTGGCGTCGTCGGTCAGGTTGCGCAGGATGGTGGGGATGCGGACCTCGATGGCCATGAAGGTGACTCCGTTAGCGGTCGTAGTTGTGCGTTCATGTCCAACAGGAGACACTCCGCCCTCATTCCGGACGGAGCCCTGCCGGTGGCGGAGCCTACTGGCGGCCGTCGCCCTCGGTGATCTCCACCGGTTCCTCGGTGACCTCGCCGTCGACGATCCGGTAGGAGCGGAACTCGACGGTGTCGGGCTCACGGGTGGAGACGAGGACGTAGTGGGCCCCCGGCTCGGAGGCGTAGGCGATGTCGGTGCGCGAGGGGTAGGCCTCGGTCGCGGTGTGGGAGTGGTAGATCACGACGGGTTCCTCGTCGCGGTCGTCCATCCCACGCCAGACCTTGAGCTGCTCGATCGAGTCGAAACGGTAGAAGGTCGGTGACCGTTCGGCGTTGAGCATCTCGATGAACCGCTCCGGGCGGTCGGAGCCCTCGGGGCCGGCGACGACACCACACGCCTCGTCGGGGTGGTCGCGGCGGGCGTGTGCGACGATCTGGTCGTAGATCGAGCGGTCAATCCTCAGCATGGCTCCAGGGTACCCACCCATTCTTCTCTACCAACCGAGTGGGTATTGTTGCCCCGGCTGGTGGGGCGGCTGCGAAGCTCCAACCCTCAACGAATAGGCTCGCTCCTATGAGAGAGGACGGCAGCAGTGCGCTGCTCACCGACCACTATGAACTGACGATGCTCCAGGGCGCCCTGCACAGCGGCGCCGCCGCACGCAGGTCGGTGTTCGAGATGTTCGCCAGGCGCCTACCCGAAGGCCGTCGTTACGGCGTCGTGGCGGGCACCGGGCGCTTCCTGGACCTACTGGAACGCTTCCGCTTCGGCCGTGCGGAACTGGACTTCCTGTCCGACCACGGTGTCGTGGACGAGCCCACCCTGGAGTGGCTCGCCGACTACCGCTTCTCGGGCAACGTCTGGGGCTACGGCGAGGGAGAGGCCTACTTCCCCGGCTCCCCCATTCTCGTGGTGGAGTCCACGTTCGCCGAGGCCGTGATCCTGGAGACCCTCGCCCTGTCGGTCTACAACCACGACAGCGCGATCGCCTCGGCGGCCAGCCGCATGTCGGTCGCGGCCGGCGACCGCCCGCTCATCGAGATGGGGTCCCGCCGCACCCACGAACGCTCCGCCGTGGCCGCGGCCCGCGCCGCCTACGTGGCCGGGTTCGCGACCTCTTCCAACCTGGAGGCGGGACGCTCGTTCGGGGTACCGACCGGCGGCACCGCGGCGCACGCCTTCACCCTGCTGCACGACAGCGAACAGCACGCGTTCAAGGCCCAGCTGGAATCCATGGGCATGGGCACCACCCTGTTGGTGGACACCTATGACGTCGAACGCGCGGTGCGTCACGCCGTGGAGTTGGCCGGCAAGGAGCTCGGAGCCGTCCGGATCGACTCCGGTGACCTGGGCGCGACCGCGTCCCGGGTGCGCGCCCAACTCGACGGGCTCGGCGCCACCGACACCGAGATCGTGGTCACCGGCGACCTCGACGAGCACTCCATCCAGGCTCTGGCCGTGGCCCCGGTGGACGGCTATGGCGTGGGAACGTCCCTGGTCACGGGTTCCGGCGCCCCGACCGTCTCGCTGGTGTACAAACTGGTGGCACGGGCGCGCGGCCTGGCGGACGACGCCCCGCTGGAACCGGTCGCCAAGCGTTCGGTGGGCAAACCGAGCCGGGGCGGCCGCAAGTGGTCGGTGCGCCGATTGGACGACAAGGGCGTCGCGGTGTCCGAGGAGGTGTACCCGCACGACCCGGGCGAGGTCGTCGGTACCCGTCCGTTGTTGCGGCCGCTGGTCGTCGACGGGGAGATCGTGGGCCGGGAGACGGTCCACCAGGCCCGTGAACGCCACCGGGCGACCGTGGCGGAACTGCCGGAGCAGGCGCTGCGGATGTCCCGCGGCGACGCCTCGCTGCCGACGATCTTCCACTGAAGTCCCAGACCCGACCCGATCCTGGAAGAGAGGTGCCGGACATGACGAGGGCACTCATCGTGGTGGACGTACAGAACGACTTCTGTGAGGGCGGCAGCCTCGGTGTGAAGGGCGGAGCGCGTACCGCGGCCGCCGTCACCGAGCACTCCCGCGCCGGTGGCTACGACCACGTGGTGGCCACCCGTGACCACCACATCGACCCGGGGGCGCACTTCTCCGACACCCCCGACTTCGTGGACACCTGGCCGCCGCACTGCGTGGTCGGTACCCCCGGCGCGGAGTTCCACGCCGACTTCGACGCCTCGGTGGCGGAGGAGATCTTCGGCAAGGGCCAGTACACGGCGGCCTACAGCGGTTTCGAGGGGACCGCGCGAGATGGTGAGACGACCCTGGTCGCGTGGTTGCGCGAACGGAACGTGGACGAGGTGGACGTGGTGGGCATCGCCACCGACCACTGTGTGCGGGCCACCGCGCTGGACGCCCGGGAAGAGGGGTTCCGGACGCGGGTGCTGCTCGGTCTGACCGCGGGCGTGGCCGCGCCCACGGTCGAGTCGGCGCTGGAGCGGTTGCGCGCCGCCGGCGTGGAGCTGGAGGGCGAGCCGCTGGTCGGTTGAGCCCCTGCCCTGACGACGAAGCGGCCGTGACCGGAGAGGTCACGGCCGCTTCTTGACTCCGGCGCGGCGCTCGACCTAGGCGATGCCGATGGCGGAGCGGACGTCCTTCAGGACCCGGCGGGCGCGCTCACGGGCGCGGTCCAGGCCGGAGGCGAGGATGTCGTCGAGCTCGGTCTCGGAGGCCATGAGCTCCTCGTAGCGGTCGCGCTTGGGGCCGAGTTCGGTGTCGACCGCCTCGAACAGTTCCTTCTTGAGGTCGCCCCAGCCCATGCCGCCCGCTTCCAGACGCTTGCGCACGTCGGCGACCTTGTCGGCGTCGGCGAAGTGTGTGAGCAGCTGGAACGGGATCGAGGAATCCGGGTCCTTGGGGTCCTCCACCGGGGTGGAGTCGGTGGGGATCCGGTTGATGGCCTTGCGGAGCTTCTTCTGCGACAGGAACAGCGGGATGTGGTTGTCGTAGGACTTGCTCATCTTGCGGCCGTCTGTGCCGGGCAGGATGCTCGCTTCGCTGTCGTCGATGACGCCCTTGGGGATCGGGAAGCTGTAGGAGTCCCCGAAGCGGTGGTTGAAGTACCCGGCGATGTCGGCGGTGTACTCGATGTGCTGCGACTGGTCGCGGCCGACGGGGACCTGGGTGCCCTCCATGACGAGGATGTCCGCGGCCATGAGGATGGGGTAGTTGTACAGCCCCATGTTGACGCCCGAGTCGAGGTCGGTGACGCCGGCCTCGGTGTTGCGGTCCCGAACGGCCTTGTAGGCGTGCGCGCGGTTCATGAGCCCCTTGGGGGTGAGGGTGCTCAGGATGGTGGTGAGCTCGAAGGTCTCGGGGATGGAGGACTGGCGGTAGAAGACCGTGCGCTCGGGCTCGAGCCCACAGGCCAGCCAGGTGGCAGCGCCCGACCGGATGCTGTGACGAAGCTCGTCCGCGTCCTTGATGATGTTGAGCGCGTGATAGTCGGCGATGAAGTAGAAGGTGTCGTAGCGCTCGGCGGCCGCGAGGGCGGGCTTGATCGCGCCGATGTAGTTGCCCAGGTGGAAGTCGCCGGTGGGCTTGATCCCGGTCAGGTACGTGTTGGCTGCCATGTCTCAAGCCTAGCGGCGCGCACCACCCGCTCCCCGCCCGACTTATGGCCAAGCCCCCATCCCTGAGGCATACTTTCAGTATGACTTCCATGGATACCACGATCAAGGTCCCACGATCCCTGAGAGAGCGCATCAGCAAGAGGGCGAGACACCGCCGGGTCACCATGGCTCGCGCGATCGAAGAGGCACTGGACGAGGCCGAGGAGTTGGAGTTCTGGTCCGACGTGCGCATGTACAACGAGAGCCTCACCAAGGAGGACCGGCGTGCCCGCCTCGATGACCGGACACTCCAGGACGACCTCTCAGACCCGGGGGACGACGAACTGACCGCAGAGGAAGCCTGGTGAAGCGAGGCGAGATCCACATGGCCGACCTGGGAGACCCGGTCGGCCACGAACAAGGGATGCGCCGTCCGGTTCTCCTGGTCAACGCTCAACTCTGGTTGGAGTCCCACCCACCCGTGGTCATGGCGGTCCCGTTGACCCGAACCCACCGGGGAAGTCGGACCCATGTGGAGATCGAGCCGGGTTCCTCGGGACTGAAAGCGTTCAGCTACGCCAAGTGCGAGGACCTGCGCTCGATCTCTCCCGAACGGCTCGGACGACGGTTCGGTCGTGTCGACGATCTCGTCCTGTTCGAGGTGGAAACGGTCCTGCGCAGACTACTCGCCCTTTGAGGTGGCGATTCGTGGCGCCACGGGTGGTGTGACGCCACGAACCCGGGTCAGGCCTGTGGCGCGCCCTCGCGGAAGGCGGCCCAGTGCTCGGCCATGCGATCCGCCTGCCCCTTGGTGAAGTGGGTCATGCAGGCGTCGTCGCTGTAGTTCATGAAGTTGGTGACCGGGTCCTCGCCCTCGCGTTCGGGGCAGGTGTCCCGGCCCTCGGGGCAACCGGAGGCGGCCTCGCGTTCGTAGGGGGTGTCGTCGACGTAGTCGCCCGGGCTCTCGCAACCGTTCTGGAAGGTGTGGAACAACCCCAGCCAGTGACCGACCTCGTGGGTTCCGGTGTGCCCCTCGTTGAACTTCTCGCGGCCACCGCCGGGCAGGGTGTCGTGCGCGATCGCGACCCCGTCCTGGTCGGGGTTGTCGGCGTAGTCCTGCGGGAACGTGGAGAAGCCCAGCAGTCCGCTGCCCAGGTCCGCGGTGTAGATGTTCAGGGTCTCGGGGCCGCCCTGGCGCAGTTCGGCGCGGATCTCGTCGCGCTGCTCTCCGAAGTCGCGGAACCAGGTGTCGTTCTCGGTCCGCGTGACGTCGGCGAGCTCGAAGCGGAATCCGGTGTCGGTGCCCTCCGAGCCCTTCGCGTACTCGCCCTGGTACGCCCGGTTGAGCACGTCCACCTGGTCGTCGACGCGTTCGTCGGAGATCTCGCCGCTGCCGTCGCTCGCGGAGATCACGTGCATGACCACGGGCACGGTGTAGGGCGCGGCGGCCTCATGGTCGCGGATCCGTTCCATCGCCCGGCGGAGGCCTTCCTCGTACTCGGCGGCCTGTTCCGGGGTGACCTCCACACCGTCGGAGGGTCCGGCGTGCGGGTCGGCGACCCTGCGTTCGGCCTCCGCGACCGGTTCCGTGCCGGGTGGGCAATACGGTTCGTTCGCCACCGTGGCCGCCGAGACGTTCTCCGGAGCCGCCACCCCCTGGGTGGTCGGCTCCGGAGAAGTACTCGCCACCAGGCCGGTCAACGTGACCGCGCAAAGGGACAGTCCGGACCAGAGCGCGGCTGTGCCACCGCGAGAGCTTCGTCGAATCATCTCACGCACAGTAGCGACACAATCGCCCACAGTTTGCCTGCCTTGCGCGGCGTTGCGAAGTATTTGCCCGATTCGACTGGTCAGTGACTATTTCTGCCCGACGGCCCAGGCGCGCAGCTTGGCGATGCGTTCCTGGATCTGATCCGGGGTGGCCTGCGCGACGGGCGGCCCACCACAGGCGCGCCGCAGCTCGTTGTGGATGGCACCGTGCGGTTTTCCGGTCCGATGGTGCCAGGCCCCCACCAACCCACTGAGTTCGCGACGCAGGTCGGCCAGGATCTGGTGGGTGGGCCCCTTGGGCTCCTCCGGTTCCTGCCTGCCCTTGGCCTTGAGCTCACTCGCCTTCAGGTCCGCCTTGCGCTTGCGCAACAACTGGGAGACCTGGTCGGGGTCGAGCAGCCCGGGCAGCCCGAGGAAGTCCTCCTCCTCACTGGACCCCGCGGCGCCGCCCCCGTACTCCAGGCCGTCGTACAGCGCCCGGTCGAACTCGGCGGCGGACTCCATCGTCTCGAACGGGAGCTCCTCCCCCGCGTCCGGCGAGTCCTTCTTCTTGTTCGCCTCCCGGAGCAGGTCCTCCTCCGGGTACTCGTCGTCACCTGGTGTCTTGTCCAGGACGTGGTCGCGCTCGCGCTCCATCTCGCCCGCGTACTCCAACAGCGTGGGCACCGACGGCAGGAACACCGACGCCACCTCGCCACGCTTGCGGACCCGCACGAAACGCCCGATGGCCTGCGCGAAGAACAGCGGGGTGCTGGTGGAGGTGGCGTACACGCCCACCATCAGACGGGGCACGTCCACACCTTCGGAGACCATGCGCACCGCGACCATCCAACGATCGTCGCCGGCGGCGAACCGGGAGATCTTCTTGGAGGCCGTGGGGTCGTCGGAGAGCACCACGGTGGCGCCCTTGCCGGTGATCTGCCGCAGGATCCGTGAATAGGCGCGGGCGTTCTCGTGGTCGCTGGCGATGACCAGCGCGCCGGCGTCCGGGTGTGTCTTGCGCACCTCTGTCAGGCGCCGGTCGGCGGCCTGCAGGACCTTCTTGATCCAGTCGCCCTTGGGGTCGAGCGCGGCCCGCCAGGCCTGGGAGAGCGCGTCCTGGGTGAGCGGTTCGCCCAGGCGTGCGGCGAGTTCGTCACCGGCCTTGGTCCGCCAGCGCATCTCACCGGAGTAGGCCATGAAGATGACCGGGCGCACCACGCCGTCCTCCAGCGCGGGCGCGTACCCGTAGCTGTAGTCCCACGAGCAACGTCTGACCCCGGCACCGTCCTGGACGTAGTCCACGAACGGGATGGGGTTGATGTCGGAGCGGAACGGGGTGCCGGTCAGTGAGAGCCTTCGGGTGGCCGGGTCGAAGGCCTCCCGTGCCGCCTCGCCCCAGGACAGGGCGTCGCCGGCGTGGTGGACCTCGTCGAAGATCACCAGGGTCTTGCGCGCCTCGGTGCGGTTGCGGTGCAACATCGGGTGCGCGGCCACCTGCGCGTAGGTGACGGCCGCACCGAGGTACTGACGCCCCAGTGCGCCCTGCCCGTTCTTGAACTCGGGGTCGATGGGGATCCCGAACCGCGCCGCGGCCTCCGCCCACTGCTTCTTGAGGTGCTCGGTGGGGCAGACGATGGTGATCGAACGCACTGCGTGCCGTTGGAGGAGCTCACTGGCCAGGGTGAGGGCGAAGGTGGTCTTGCCCGCGCCGGGGGTGGCCACCGCGAGGAAGTCGCGCGGCTGCCTGCGGAAGTACTCCTCGAAGGCCTCCCTCTGCCAGGCCCGAAGGCCGCTCAGGCGATCCTCTTGCGAGGTCTGCGTCACCGTCATTCGTCTCGTCCCCCGTTGCTCACCTGCTAGAGGTTAGTGGTTGCCCGGTCCGGAAGATGGAGCCCCGGCAGTGGTGCCGCGCACAGCGGCCCACCATTCCACCACCTCACGACGGGCGGCACGGTGCCCGTGCACCGCGCCGCCCTGTTGTTCCTCTTCAGCGTCGAAACCGCTGTCTTTCCTCGTGTCCTAAACGCCGCCCTCTTCGGCTTCCGGGTCGGCCCCGGGATCGCCTCCCAGCTCATCACCGGTGGATTCGGCGTCCTCACCGGGCACGCCGGCGGGGGCCTCCTCACCTCCGATGTTCGACGTGTCCACCGCACCGTCGTTGAACGGCATGTGGGGGGAGATCGCCGGGAAGGCGAAGAACCACAGCAGCGCGGCGGCACCCGCGAGCAGGCCGACCATCATGATGAACTTCGACGCCCATGGTCCCGGCAGGACGCGCCAGATCAGGCCGTACATTCGTGAACCCTCCCTAGGCTTCCGGCGCCATGTGCGCGATGGACTCCGGCATGCCCTCGGACTTGGGCGTGGTCTCGGCCAGTTCCGCCCAGACGATGAGCCGGTGCGTGTTGTTGAGCTTGGGCGCGCAGGTGGTGAGGGTGAGCAGCGCACGTCCGGGTTCCTCTTCCGAGGCGTCCTCGAAGGGGTCGGGGGTGACCACCCAGAAGTCCTCGGGCAACACGGTCTCCTCTCGGAAGACCTCGTAGGTATAGAAGTTCTCGCCGTCCTCCAGGACCATGACGTCGCCCTCGTCGAGCAGGTCGAGGTCCCAGAACAGGCCGGGGGTGCGGTGGGCGGCCACGCCGTAGTTGCCCATCTCACCGGGTGCGCTGTCGAACTGGGTGTAGCGACCGGGACTGTAGCGGATGTCGTCGGGCTCGGTGCCGTTGACGACGACCCAGTCCAGGTCCAGGCTCGGAACGTACAGGCGGCTGTCGGCGCTGCCGGGCAGCGGCTCCGAGTCGGGCCCCTGCACGGTCTCCTCCGTGGCGGCCCAGGCCTCGTCGAGCCCGTCCGCCAGCCCCTGCTGTTCGCGGTCGGTCTCCCACTGGGAGCCGTACACCTCGTAACCGGCGTAGAACAGCATCAGCAGACCCGCGGTCAGCAGGATCTCGCCGAAGAACCGTACGAAACCGCGGACGACGTCACCGGGGGTGGTCTTCGGTTTGCGGGCGCGCCGCCTCCCGCCCCTGGAGGAGCGGGGGCGGTGCTCCTCGTTCTCGGGGTGGGGCTCATCGCGCGACTGCCGTTCAGTTGTGGACACCAATACGACCTACTCCTGTGGACGCTTTCGTGTGCACCCGGGTGACCGGAGTGGGACGACGAGCGGGACCCCCGTACGCGGATGCGGCAGTACTTCGACCTCGTGTCGGTACACGGCGCTGAGCAACGACGCGGTGAAGACGTCGGCGGGGGTGCCCTGCGCTGCGACCCGTCCTCCGGAGAGTACCGCCACACGATGGGCGTACGCGGCCGCAAGCCCCAAATCGTGCAGGACCACGATAACCGCCCCACCGTGGGACGCCAGTGTACGCGCGATCCCCAGAACGAGTTCCTGGTGGCGGATGTCGAGCGCCGCGGTGGGTTCGTCCAGCAGGAGCAGGGAGGTGTCCTGGGCCAATACGCGGGCGAGCATCACCCGGGCTCGTTCGCCGCCGGAGAGCGTGGGGAAACGTCGGTCGGCGAGCTGTTCGACACCGACCCGCGCCATGGCCTCGCGCACGAGTGCGGCGTCCTGATCGGGGGTGCTCAGCCCGGCCCAGGGCGCCCGCCCCATGGTGACGAGCTCGTGCACGGAGAACGGGAAGCCGACCGTGGCCTCCTGGGGCAGGACGGCGCGGCGCAGCGCGAGTTCGGGCGGGGTCCACTCCTCCAGCGGGCGGTCGAACAGGCGCACCGTGCCCGAGTCCCGCTCCCCCTTACCGGGTGCTCCGGTGACGTCCCCGGAAACGGCGCGCAACAGCGTGGACTTGCCGGCGCCGTTGGGGCCGACCAGCGCCAGCAGCTCCCCGGAACGGACGGTGACATCGACCCCGTCGAGCAGGGCCCGCCCACCCCTGCGGACGGTGACGTCCCGCGCTCGGACCACGGGGGCGCCGGGTTCGAGGGGTTCGGGCCGATCGGGTGCCCGGGTGAGTGGGGCGACGGCTGACGCGAACCGGCGGCGCAGCGGGGACCCCGTGGTCATGACCAGCCTCCTTGCTTGGCGCGGGTGCGGTGCAGCAGGTAGAAGAAGAACGGTCCGCCCAGGGCCGCGGTGACCACGCCGAGTGGGATCTCGGCGGGGGCGGCCGCGGTTCGGGCGAGCAGGTCGGCGGCGAGCAGGAGCAGCCCGCCGCCCAGCGCCGAGGCGGGCAGCAGCACCCGGTGTCCGGGACCGGTGACCATCCGGATGATGTGGGGTACGACCAGTCCGACGAACGCGACGATCCCCGCGAAGGCGACCGCGGCGGAGGTCAGCAACGCCATCGCGGTGATGATCACCAAACGCATGCGTTCGACGTCCACGCCCAGATGACGGGCGGGCCCCTCGCCGAGGGACAACAGGTCGAGCTTGCGCGCGTAGAACGGGATGACGGACAGGCCCAGCAACAGGCACGGCGCGATCGCGGCGACCTTGGACCAGGTGGCGGTGGAGACGCTGCCCAGCTGCCAGAAGGTGATGGTCTGGATCTCGGCGTCCTGGGAGAAGTTGGTCATCAGCCCGATGGCCGCGCCGGCGATGGCGTTGACCGCGATACCGGTGAGCAGCAGGGTGACGACCTCGGTACGGCCGCCGGAGCGCGCGAACACGTACACGAACAACGTGGTGAGCAGGCCGAAGACGAACGCCGACGCGATGATCGTCCAGTGACCGAGCACGGTCAGCCCGGTGAAGATGACCACGATCGCGCCGACGGCCGCGCCGGAGGAGACGCCGATGACGCCGGGTTCGGCGAGGGGGTTGCCGAAGATGCCCTGCATCATGGCGCCGGCGCTGCCCAGGGCCGCACCGACCATGACGGCCAGGACCACACGGGGCAGGCGCACGTCCCACAGGACGGTCTCGGCGATCTGGTCGGGCAGGCCGCCGACCCGCAGGCCCACCGCGTCCAGGAGGGAGGCCGCGACCTGGCCGGCGGGGATCGGGTAGGCGCCCACACCGGCGGCGATCACGGAGACGACGACGAGTCCGACGGACAGGCCCGTGATCAGCAGGGTGGCGCGCAGGCGTCGGCAGAGGGTCCCGGGGGTGGCCCCGCCGTCGTCCGCGGGGGCGTCGTCGGATCCGGTGGTGGGGCGTGGGGACAGGGCGGTCACTCGTCGCCCTCCGCACCCGAGGCGTCGCCGGTCTCGCCGGTGACCGCGGCGAGTTCCTCGGCCATGGTGGTGATGACCTGCGGGGTGCGGGGACCGAAGTTGAGCAGGACGCCGTCCTCGAAGTCGATGACGGCCTGGTTCCGTCCGGCCGGGGTCTGCGCGACGCCGGGAATCTCGGAAAGTCCGGCGACGCCGCCGACCGATTCCAGTCCCTTGGTCATGACCAGCAGGACGTCGGGGCGTGCCTCGATGAGCGCTTCGGTGGTGATGGGGGTGAAGGCCGTGGTCAGGCCCATCTCGACACCGGCGTCGCGGGCTCCGATCTCTTCGAGCAGGGCGTCGGCGCCCGAGCCGGGGCCGCCGAGCAGGTACACGCCGGCGGTGCCGCGCAGATAGAGGAAGGCGACGAGGGGATCGCCGCTGGTCTCCAGGGAACTCTCGCGCACCTGCGCCATCTGCTCCTGGGTGCGTTCGGCCAGGAGGGTGCCGGAGTCGGGGACGCCGAGGGCCCGTGCCACACGTTCGAAGCGGGGATACATCTCGTCGATGGACCAGGCCTCTTCGACGATGACGACGGGGATGCCGGAGTTCTGGACCTGTTCGATCACCTCGGGCGGGCCGGTCTGGGTGTCGGCGAGGATCACGGTGGGTCGGAGGGCCAGGACCGTCTCGGCCGAGACCTCGTGGCCCTCACTGATGACGGGCAGGTCGGCGGCCTCGTCGAAGGTGGCGGCCACGTCGCGGCCGACCACGTTGTCGCCCAGACCGAGCGTGAAGACGATCTCGGCGAGGCTTCCGGTGAGCGGGAGGATGCGTTCGGCGTCGGTCACCTCGACGTCCTCGTACTCCAGGGGGTCGGAGGAGGAGCGGTAGGGGTCGAGGAGCACGGATTCGACGGTGACGGGGAGTTCGGGGGCCGCGACCTCGTCCAGGATCTGGAGGCGGTTCTCGGACAGGTCCGGGATGCCGCCCGCGTCCCCTGACGCGTCCACGGGGGCGTCGGGGCCCGTGCAGGCGGTCAGGGCCAGGGTGCAGGCGATGGCGAGGGCGAGCGGGCCGAGACCACCGCGCGGGAGGGTTCGGGGGACGGCGTGGGGCATGGCGATCGCTTTCGGTTGAGCCGGGATGCCGGTCGGGGCCGCGGAGCGGGTCACGACAAGACCTTTTATATGACAGGTCGTCAGATCCTTGACAACCTCGTCGCTTCAGTGGTCAACTATTGCGGCGCCGGATCGAGTTAGGCAAGGCTCACTTCACATAGGTAAGCATAACCTAAAATCGTTTCCCCCACCTCACGCGGAGGTCGGCCCCTCGTCCGACCCGCCCGACAACTAAGGCCCCTGATGCGAGCAGCGGTTCCCCTCCGTGGGCTTGTCCCACCCCTGGCCACCGTCGCCGCGGCGACGCTTCTGGTCGCCGGCGCACCCTCGACGGTGCTCGCCGAACCCATCGACGAACCAGTCCACCCCCGAACCACCACCGTGAACCGAACCCAGGGACTCGACCCCGAGGGCGACAGCGTCACGGTCGCCGGCATCGGGCACACCCCCGGTTCCCGGATCGAGATCACCACGCGCGCCGTCCCCGCCGAGGCACGGGGCACCGACGAGGTCGACGAGACCGCCGTACTCGACGACGACAACACCGTCACCACCGACGTGGACGAGCGCGGCCTGTTCGGCGTCACCCTCGACACCGGTGTCGACTTCGCCGCCGAGGCGGGCCTGGACACCGAGGAGGATCCCTTCGAGATCGTCGTCCTCGACGCCGAGCCGCCCGAGCGGACGGACGAGGTGGATGGGACGGGTGAGTCGGTCGAGCCCACCGATGACGGTGTGGTCTCCGACCCCGGCGCGGGAATGAGCGCCCCGGTGCTTGCACCCGTCTCCCCCGCCGTACCAGCGGTCGTGGCCGCGGTTCCGGTCGTCTTCGCCGTGCCCGCCGCCGTTCCCGAGAACCGGCCGCAGAGCGCTTCCCGGAGCGCGCCGCAGGCGGCCCCGCACAACGCTCCCCAAGCCCTGCCCCGGACCCCGGGCGATCTGTCGCTCAGCGTCTCCAAGACCAGCGGGATCGACCCCGACGGGGAGACCGTGACCGTCACCGGCTCCGGCTACGACACCGCCAAGGGCATCTACGTGGCCCTGTGCGACACCGCCAACGCCGGTTCGAGCGTCGCGCCCGGGCCGTGCATCGGTGGGGTGGACATGGAAGGCGAGGGCGGTTCGTCCGCCTGGATCTCCAGCAACCCGCCGCCCTACGGAGAGGGCCTGGCCACCCCCTACACGGGTGGCGGGACCGACGGCGGCTTCACCGTGGAACTGGCCGTCAAGGCCAAGGACGACAACACCGACTGCACCGCGGCAGGCACCGAGTGCGCCGTGGTGACCCGAAACGACCACACCCGCTCCAGCGACCGCGGTCAGGACGAGTTCGTCCCGGTGACCTTCGCGGGGCAGGCGGGCGACGGCGGTGGCGGGTCCGGCGATGGTTCCGGCTCCGACGAGGGCGCGGGTTCCGGTTCTGGCGGGGGTGGCGCGAGCGGCGGCTCCGGTGCGGGCGGCGCGAGCGGCTCCGGATCCGGCTCCGGTTCCGGCGGCTCCGGTGGCGACGGGCCCCTGGCCCTGACCGGCGCCCCGTTGGCGGGGTTGCTGCTGACCGCCGTGGTGGCCTCTCTGGCCGGTGTCACCGCGCTGGTGGCGACCCGACGCCGGGCGGGTGGGACCGACCCGACCACCGCGTGATCTCGGGGGACGGTGGGGCTCTCACAACCGGGAGGCGGAGGCACCACCCCCACCTCGAACGCTGTGGACGACCGCCCCTCCTCCCTCCTCATGACCCGCTCTCCCTCGGCGGGTACCGCCGCGCCCGCTCAGCGCGCACCCGCCGCCCCCGCACCATCCCCGGTCCCGACGCGCGATCGAGACCGAATCACCTCTCCCCCGACACGATGGGAACCACCGATCACATGAGCACCAACACGAACCATGAGGGCGACGGCAGGGCCCGCCGGGCGCTGCGCTCCCTCACCGCCTACGTGGGCGCGGCCGCCCTCGGGGCCTCCCTCACCGTGGCGGCGGCCCCGGCCGCGATGGCCGACGAGGCGCCCGTCTCCCTGGACGGCGGTTCCGCCACCTGGGGTGTCAAGCAGTCCTTCCGCAACTACATCGGCAGCCCCATCGCCGATGGTGAGATCACCGCGTCCGACGGCGCGAGTGTCAACGACGACGGGACCTTCGACTTCCCGACCGTGGACGGCTCCGTCTCCAAGGAGGACGCCTCCGGTGAGGTGAGCTTCGGCGGCCGGGTGGTCTTCGCGGGCCACGACTACGGTCAGGGCGCGGTCCTGGAGGTCCATGTCGCCGACCCCCGCGTGGAGTTCGACGGCGACGGCTCCGCCACCGTGTACGCCGAGGTCACCAGCCGCGAATTCAACGGTGCGAACCCGAACCTGCCGCCCGGCGACCTGGTCGATTTCGGCGAGGTCCCCGTGACCGAGCTGACCGGCGCCGAACTGATCGTGGACGGCGACTCCCTCGCCCTCACCTCCGAGGCGGGCACCCTGCACGCCGACGCGGTCGAGGCCTTCGCCGGCTTCTATGGTGCGGGTGATCCGATGGACCCGCTGTCCTTCACCACCACCGCCGTGGAGGGCGGCGAGCCCGGTGAACCGGGTGAGCCCACCCACGACCCGAGGGTCACCGTCTCCAAGACCGAGGAACTGAACCCCGAGGGCGAGACCGTCACCGTCGACGGCACCGGTTTCCGTCCCGGCCAGGGCGTGTACGTCGCCCTGACCGCCGCCGAGCGGTCGGCGGACTCCTTCCCGGAGCACCACACCGGCGCGGTGTGGCTGCGTGGTGCCGACGCCCCCGGTGACGAGGGCACCTTCTCCACCGAGGTCGAGGTGTCCGGCGCCTACGACGCCGAGGAGACGACCTACGACTGCGTCGAGACCCGGTGCTACGTCGCGGTCTTCAACGACCACACCGACATCGGCAACCGCGACCAGGACGTGTGGACCCCGATCTCCTTCGCCACCGAGGACGATGGTGAGGGCGGCGACGACGGCGATGGTGACGGCGACGGCGGGAACGGCGAGGGCGAACTCCCCGAGGGCGACCTGACCGTTTTCAACGGCCGCGCCGACTGGGGCGTCAAGGAGTCCTTCCGCAACTACATCGAGGGCGACATCGCCGCCGGTGAGATCACCACGTCCGAAGGCGCCACCCGTGGCGAGGACGGGACCTTCTCGTTCACCGACGCCACCGGCCGGGCGAACCTGGACGACGTCACCGCCGAGATCGACCTCACCGGCACCGTGCTCTTCGAGGGCCACGTCTACGGTGACGCCGACCCGCTGCTGTACATGTCCGTCACCGACCCGCGCGTGGAGATCGACGGCGAGGCGGGCACCCTGTACGCCGACGTGGTCAGCAAGTCCCTGACCGACGCCGAACTCGTCACCTACGACGACGTCGCCCTGGCCGACCTGGACCTGTCCGGTGTCGACGCCGAGGTCGACGAGGGTGTGTTGAGCTGGGGCCCGATCCCGACCGCCCTCACCGCCGAAGGCGTCCCCGCGTTCGCCGACTTCTACGTCGAGGGTGAGCGACTGGACCCGATCTCGCTGGCCGTGAGCGTGGACGAGGACGTTCAGGTCCCCGGCGGCGGCGACGGCGACAATGGTGGTGGCGACGGCGGGCCGACCCCCGGCCCCGGTGACGGTGAGGGCGGTGGCAAGCCCGGGCTCCCCAACACCGGTACCGCCCTGGCCGGTCTGCTGACCGCGGCCGCGGCCGCGGTGGCGGCGGGCGGCGTGGCGATCGCGGTCTCGCGCCGACGCAACGGCGCGGACGGCGCCGGCACCGAGGACGGCGAACTCTAGCCCCCCGGTCCGTCTCGAACACGACGAAGGCCTTGGCTCACCCGCGGGGGTGGGTCAAGGCCTTACGGGTGCGACCGGAAGGGCCGTCTACTTCATCATGTCCTCGTACGCCTGCTTGCACTCCGGGCACACGGGGAACTTCTTCGGGTCGCGGTTGGGTACCCACACCTTGCCGCACAGGGCGATCACCGGGTCACCGGTCACCGCGCTCTGGGTGATCTTCTCCTTCTGCACGTAGTGCGCGAACCGCTCGCGATCACCATCGTCGTGCGAGATGTCCGGCCTGGTCTCGCTGTCCGGAAGAACCTTGTTCAGGACGTCCATCGACATCGTCCTCACACCTTTCAACGTCTGGACCCCACGGTATAGGGTGCCGCGGCCCGTCTCAGTCTCACCGGGGACAAGCTTGCGCTCAGTTCATGGTGGGGTCGTCCGGGTAGGTCGACAAAAGGGCCATCTCTCCGCCCTGCCGGCGCAGGACCCGTGACCACAACCCCTCGGGGGTGGCACCGAAAAGGTCGTCGGCGAACGCGTCGACCACGAACCAGGCGCCCTCCTCGATCTCCCCTTGGAGCTGCCCCGAACCCCAACCGGAGTAACCGGCGAAGACGCGCAGAGCCGCCAGGGAGGAGCCGAGCATCTCGGGCGGCCCGTCCAGGTCCACGACTCCCACGCCGTCCAGTCCCGTTCCGGGGGGTGGACCCACCAACGGGGACCAACCCGGGGGCTCGTCCTCGGGGACTGCGCTGCCCAGGGCGATACCCGAGTCGGTGCCCACCGGCCCGCCCGAGAACATCACCGCCGGGGAACTGGCGTAGGCGCCCCACGAGTTCACGACCTCGCCCACCGGAAGTTCCAGCGGACGGTTGAGGATCACCCCGAGGGTGCCGTCGGCGGCGTCGTCTACGACGAACACCACCGAACGGCGGAAGGAGTCCTCTTGAAGCAAGGGGGCGGCCACCAGTAGGCGCCCGGTCAGAGTCGACTGGTCCATGGTCCACCTTTACCCGAAAGGCGACCGGTCGGGCGCCCTATCAGGAGGGTTCGGCGAGACTGTTCAGGCCTTGGTCTCCTGGCCGCGCTGAGCGACCTCGCGGACCGCGTTGGCCACGTGGGTGGACAGCTCCGGGTGGAAGACGCTCGGGATGATGTAGTTCGGGCCCAGTTCGTCCTCGGTGACGACGTCGGCGAGGGCTTCGGCGGCGGCGACCATCATGTCCGAGGTGACGTTGTGGCTCTGGGCGTCCAGCAGACCGCGGAAGAAGCCGGGGAAGACCAGCACGTTGTTGATCTGGTTCGGGTAGTCGCTGCGTCCGGTGGCCACGACCGAGGCGTGCAGGTGCGCGATGTCGGGGTCGACCTCCGGGTCGGGGTTGGCCAGCGCGAAGATGATCGAGTCCTCGTTCATCTCGGCGATGTCCTCGCCGTCGAGCAGGTTCGGGGCGGAGACGCCGATGAACACGTCGGCTCCGGCGACGGCGCCCTTGAGGTCGCCGCTGTAGCCGCCCTGGTTGGTGTGTTCGGCGATCCAGCCCAGGTTCTGGTCCAGGTCCTCGCGTCCGGAGTGGACGGAGCCGTGCACGTCGTTGACGATGATGTCGCGCGCTCCGGCGTGCATGAGCAGCTTGAGGATGGCGGTACCGGCCGCGCCCGCGCCGGACATGACGACGCGGACCTCGGACAGCTTCTTGCCGACCACGCGCAGGGCGTTGCGCAGGGCGGCCAGGACGACGATGGCGGTGCCGTGCTGGTCATCGTGGAAGACGGGGATGTCCAGGAGTTCGCGCAGGCGGGCCTCGACCTCGAAGCAGCGAGGGGCGGAGATGTCCTCCAGGTTGATGCCGCCGAACCCGGGGGCGAGCAGCTGGACGGTTCGGACGATCTCGTCGACGTCCTGGGTGTCCAGGGCGATGGGCCATGCGTCGATGTCGGAGAAGCGTTTGAACAGGGCGGCCTTGCCCTCCATGACGGGCATGGCGGCCTCGGGGCCGATGTTGCCCAGGCCCAGGACGGCGGATCCGTCGGTGACCACGGCGACGCTGTTGCGCTTGATGGTCAGGCGACGGGCGTCTTCCTTGTTGGCGGCGATGGCCTGGGAGACGCGGGCGACTCCGGGGGTGTAGGCCATGGAGAGTTCGTCGCGGTTGCGCAGCGGCACCTTCGACTTCATCTCGATCTTGCCGCCGAGGTGCATGAGGAAGGTGCGGTCGCTGACCTTGTGGACGACGACCCCGTCGACGGCGCCGAGGGCGTCGACGATCGCCTGGGCGTGCTCGGTGTCGCGAGCGGCGCAGGTGACGTCGATGCGGATGCGCTCGTGCCCAGCGGCCGCCACGTCGAGGGCGGTGATCATGCCGCCGACCTGCTCCACCGCGTTGGTGAGGCTGCCGACCGCGCTACCTCCGGCGTCCAGTTCCAGTCGGACGGTGATGGAGTACGAAACGCTGGGAAGGGTGGCCACGTGTTGCTCCTTGGCTTTGGCTGGTGTCATCCGTCCGCGGGGCGCACCGGCGGCCCCTCCCGTGGACGTACGTACCGACCCCGGAACGGCTGTGGCCCTGCACGCCATGGATCCGCCCCGGTGGCTCTGGTCGGCTCTCGCGCGCCGATAACACGGGGGTTCGTTCTCCGTGCCGGCGACGCTTCCCGCCGTGGCATCCGTAGAGGGGTGCCTTCGAAAGCGGGGGCTCGGTTGACGGCCGGGGGCTGGCTGGAAACCCACAACCGAGTCGCTTCACCCTACCTGAGTCAAGGGGGGAACGTCAGCACAAGAGGACAATTAACGCTTGCGGAAAAAATCGCATTAATTCCTATCTCCGGCGCGGTCTTCGGCCGCCCGAACCACCATGTCCGCACAGGCGTCGGTGGAGAGCACGGCGGAATCGACCACCAAGTGGTAGTGGCCCGGATCGGCCGGATCGACCCGGTAGAACCGGCGCACGTAGGCGGCGCGAGCGCGGTCGTTGTCGCTCAGCAGTTTCGCGGTGGGCGGGGTGGGGCCCCACCCCTTGCCACCGAACTCCTCCCGGTTCCCGAGTTCCCACAGACGGCGGGCTCGGCGCAGGCGGGCCTCACGGCTTCCGTCCAGCCGTACGTGCAGGGCGCCCGGGTGGTCGGCCAGGATCACCGCGGCGGCACGACCGAGGACGACCCCGCCGGCGCGGGCCACGTCCTTGATGACCCGTTCGGTCTGTTCGACGAACTCGTGGTCGTAGAGGAGACGACCCTCGTCGTCCATGGTGCCGAAATAGGCGGTTTCGACGCTGCCGAGGGTGACGGTGGGCAGCCGGGCCGCGCTGGCGAGGAGTCGCTCGAAGCCGCCCGGAGCACGGTCGTCGCGTTGGAGGGCCTCGTCGAGCGAGCAGCCGATCTGTTCGGCGACGGCGCTGGGGACCGCGCGGTCGAGGAAGGGGACGCCCAGCCGGGCGGCGATGGCCGGGCCGATGACGCTGCCGCCGGCGCCGAAGGTGGCCGAGATCGTCACGACGGGGGCTCCGCCGGGATGCGGGGTGCGGTCGGTCGTCATGGTCCACCTGCCCGGTCGTGCTGTGGACCGTGTCTCCGCGGCCCGCCGTGTAGTTCTTTTACCCGGCGAGGGGGCGACCATCCCACCCGTCTTCGCTACGGCAAATACCGCATGATTTGCCACGATCGGGCACGAACGGGTGGAGTTCTCCGGCCGGTGACCGTCCCAAGAAATCTCGGAGAACGGGCACCGGCCGGTATCCGATCAGAACAGGGCGGAGGTGAGCTTGCGGCGGGCCGCGCCCACGCGCGGGTCCCCGGCCGGCAGTAGGTCGAACAGGGACAGCAGGTGTTCGCGGGCCTTGTTCCGGTCCTCATCGGCGGTGCGCTTGATCGTGTCGATGAGGCGGTCGAAGGCGTCGTCGAACTTGCCGCCGTACATGAAGACGTCGGACACGACGATCTGGGCGTCGACGTCGTTCGGGCGGTCGACCGCGGCCTGCAGCGCGGCCTCGGGGTCCACGTCCTGGAGTCGGCCGATCAGGCGCACCTGCGCCAGCTTGGCCTTGACCTCGGCGTTCTTGGGGTCGGCGGCCAGCGCCTTCTCGAAGACCGCGGCGGCCGCGTCGAAGTCACCGCGTTCCAGGGCGGCCTGCGCCTCGACGTCGACCGGGTCGGCCTCGGGTTCGGGGGCGCCCTGGTCCTCGGGCATCGCGGAGGGGTCGCCGTCCACCGTGCCGGGGTGCCCCGGCGGGAGCATGCCCTGCTGGGCCAGGGCGCCGAAGACCTGGGTGAGCCCCTCACGGAGCTGCTCCTCGGTCGCCGGGCCCTGCATCAGGGGCATGACCTGACCCTGGACGGCGATGATGATGCTCGGCGCGCCCTGCACGCGCAACGCCTGCACCAGCTGAGGACTGGCCTCGCTGTCGATCTTGCCCAGGATCCAGTTGCCGCCGGAGCCCCTGGAGAGGTTGTCCAGGGCGTCCTCGACCTGCTTGGACTGCTCGGACCAGCCCGCGAGGACCGCGAGGACGACCGGCGCCGACAGAGAGCTCTCCAGCACCTGCTGGAAGGTGGCCTCATCGACGTTGACGGCGAAGGGGTTGGTACGACCGGCCGACTCGTCGGCGCGCTGCTTGGCCTCACGTTCCAAGGCCGCCTTGCGCGCCCCGAGGTCGACCGCACTGTTCGGTGAAAAGTCCGAAGGCTGCATACTCCCTATCCTGCCCCATCCCGAGGCGGTACGAGGACTCCGTACCGCCTCGGGCCCCAGAACGGTCAGGGGTTCGCGGACGGGAAGCGGCGGCGCTCGCCGACGCCGCTCAGAACTGCGGGTCCTCGGTGTAGGTACCGAACTCCTCGCCCATGGTCGCGCAGATCTCGCCGAGGGTCGCCTCGGACCGGGCCGCGTCCATGATGAGCGGGATGAGGTTGCCCTCGTCGGCCCGCACACCCTCCAGGAGTCGGGCCAGGGCACGGTCGACGACGGCCTGGTCGCGCGCGCCCTTGCGGTCGGTGAGGACGCGCTTTTGCTCGTGCTCCACCTCGTGGCTGATCTTGAGGATGTCGAGTTCCCCGGAGACCGTGTTGGTGTGGCAGTTGACGCCGACGATGCGCTTGTCGCCCTTCTCCAGGGCCTGCTGGTACTGGTAGGCGGACTCGGCGATCTCGGCGCCGAAGTAACCGTTGTCGATCCCGGCGAGGATGCCGGAGGTCATCGGGCCGATGGCGTGTTCGACGTCGTCACCGCCGCCCATGTGGCGGATGTGCGCGAAGATGCGCTCGGCCTCGGCCTCGATCTCGTCGGTGAGGGCCTCCACGTACCAGGAGCCGCCGAGCGGGTCGGCGACGTTGACCACGCCGGTCTCCTCCATGAGGACCTGTTGGGTGCGCAGGGCGATCTCGGCGGACTGTTCGGTGGGCAGGGCCAGCGTCTCGTCGAGCGCGTTGGTGTGCAGCGAGTTGGTTCCGCCCAGGACCGCCGAAAGGGCCTCCACGGCGGTGCGCACCACGTTGTTGTAGGGCTGCTGCGCGGTGAGGGACACCCCGGCGGTCTGGGTGTGGAACCGCAACCACTGGGCCTTCTCGCTCTTGGCGCCGTAGACGTCGCGGATCCAGCGGGCCCAGATGCGGCGGGCGGCGCGGAACTTGGCGATCTCCTCGAAGAAGTCGATGTGGGCGTCGAAGAAGAACGACAGGCCGGGGGCGAACCGATCGATGTCCAGCCCGCGGGAGAGACCGAGTTCGACGTAGCCGAAGCCGTCCGCGAGCGTGTAGGCGAGCTCTTGGGCGGCCGTGGCGCCGGCCTCACGGATGTGGTAGCCCGAGACCGACAGCGGTTTGAAGGCGGGGATGTGCTCCGCGCAGTACTCCATCAGGTCGCCGATGAGGCGCAGGTGGGGTTCGGGCGGGTACAGCCACTCCTTCTGGGCGATGTACTCCTTGAAGATGTCGGTCTGCAGCGTGCCGTTGAGGGTGCCGATGTCGACTCCCTGGCGTTCGGCCGCCACCAGGTACATGCAGAACGCCGGAATGGCGGGGCCGCTGATGGTCATGGACGTGGTGGTCTCGCCGAGGGGGATGCCGTCGAAGAGCAGGTCCATGTCGGCGACCGAGTCGATGGCCACACCGCAGTGACCGACCTCGCCCAGCGCCTGCGGGGAGTCGGAGTCGTAGCCCATGAGCGTGGGCATGTCAAAGGCCACGGACAGTCCACCGCCGCCGGAGGCGAGGATCATCTTGTAGCGCTCGTTGGTCTGGGTGGCGTTGCCGAAGCCGGCGAACTGGCGGATGGTCCAGGCGCGGCCGCGGTAGCCGGTGGGATAGAGCCCTCGGGTGTAGGGGTACTCCCCGGGCCAGCCGACGCGTTCGAAACCGGGGACCTCGGCACCGGGTCGCGGGCCGTAGACGGGTTCGAGCGGCTTCCCGGACAGGGAGGTGAAGTCGGCGTCGCGTTTGCGGGCGGTGTCGTACCTGCGCTGCCAGCGCTCGCGCCCGGCCTCGATGTCCCGGGCCTCGCCGCCGTTGGTGAGGTCTCCTGTGCTGTTCGCCATACCCAAATAGTAGGACGTCCAACTAAGTATGTACAGAAGAGCGAGCGACGGCGCGAACGGCGTTCGGCCGCTCAGGCGCCTCGCGCTTCCTCCGCCACCGGGGCGGGGAAGTCACCGAAGTCGACACGGAGCCGCACGAACATCTCGTGCATACGCCACAGCTCCTCCTCGGAGTAGCAGCCCACACCGAAGTCCATGCCCAGGAGTGCCCGGGTGGCCCCCTCGGTGACCTCGCGGCCCGTCTCGGTGATCTCCGCCAGCACCCCTCGACCATCGCTGGGGTTGGGCCTGCGCAGCACGAAGCCCTGTCCCTCCAAGCGGTCGATGGTGTTGGTGACACTGGTCGGGTGCACCATGAGGCGCTCGCCGATCTTGCCCAGGGGCAGCGATCCGGAGGCGCTGAAGGTGAGCAGGACCAGCGCCTCGTAGCGCGCGAAGGTCAGGCCGAACGGCTTGAGGGTGCCGTCCAGCTCACCGATGAGGATCTGTTGCGCGCGCATGAGCGAGGTGACCGCCGCCATCGCGGGCGAGGCGCCCCATCTCTGGCTCCAGTTGTCGTGCGCGCGTTCGATCGGGTCGAACGGAAGGTTCAAAGGGTTTCCCACGCCGTCACTCTAGGCGGTGCGCTCGGCACCGGGTCCCGCCGCGAAGCGGGTACGGATCCGACCGTCCTCGAAAATCCCACCGGCGACCTGCGACTTCGCGGATCGTCCCAAGAAACCCGTCGCGCGGGCGTTGACGCCGCCCGGAATTATTAGTTAAGTTTCCTAAAAATTAATCCCCCCACGTCAGTACGGCCCCGCCCCCACACTCGGCCGCTGACAAGCCCCCCAGGAGACCCCGACGTGAGCGCACGACGACTCAGGAACACACTCGCGGTTCCCGCCGCGGCGGTTCTCGCGGTACCGCTCGCACTGGCCTCGTCCCCCGCGGCCGCGCAGGAGGCCGACGCCTCCGACCTCACCGTGACCTACGTGGAGTCGGCCCGCTGGAACACCGGCTACACCGGCGAGATCACCGTCCACAACGCCTCCGACACCGACCTCGTCGACTGGACCCTCGAATTCGACCTCCCCGAGGGCAGCGCGGTCCACGAACTGTGGAACGCCTCCCTCACGGGTTCCTCGGGGGAGGGCTACACCGTCACTCCCCCGCACTGGGGCGCGGTCGTCCCCGCCGGCGGCACCTACGGCTTCGCGTTCAACGGCGTCCACTCCGATGGCGCCACCCACCTGTCGGACTGCACGATCAACGGCGCGAACTGCGCGGGCACCCCCTCCCCCGGCCCCGGGCACGACGCGATGAACGTCGCCTACTTCACCCAGTGGGGCCCGCGGGAACGCGACTACCACGTCCGTGACCTGGTGGAATCGGGCAGCGCCGACAAGCTGACCCACATCAACTACGCGTTCGGCAACGTGAGCACCGACGGCGAGTGCTTCATGACCGACGAGCCCGAGGAGGGCGACGCCCTCGCCGACTACGGCCGGGTGGTCCCCGCCTCGGAGAGCGTCGACGGTGCCGCGGACGGTCCCGGCCAGCCCCTGCGCGGCAACTTCAACCAGCTGCGCAAGCTCAAGGAGCTGTATCCGGAGCTGGCCGTCGACATCTCCCTGGGCGGCTGGAACTGGTCCAAGAACTTCTCCGACGCGGTGTCGACCCCCGAGTCCCGTGAGCGTCTGGTGAGCTCCTGCGTGGACCTGTACCTGCGCGGGAACCTCCCCGAGATCGACGGCACCGGTGGCGAGGGCGTCGCCTACGGGATCTTCGACGGCATCGACCTGGACTGGGAGTGGCCCGGATCCGACGGCCACCCCGACAACGTGGTGCGACCCGAGGACCGGGAGAACTTCACCGCCCTGGTCCGCGAGTTCCGCGAACAGCTCGACGAGTTGGGCGAGGAGACCGGCCGGCACTTCGAACTGAGTTCGTTCATGCCCGCGGGCGCCTGGCGACTGGACACCGGCTACGAGCTGGACGAGGTCATGACCGACTTCGACTTCGTCACCGTGCAGGGCTACGACTACCACGGCACCTGGGAGACGGTCACCAATCACCAGTCCAACCTGGCGCCCGACCCGAACGACCCCGGTGACGTGATCTCCGCCGAGACCAACCTCCAGGCGTACCTGGAGCGCGGGGTCGACCCCGCCAAGATCGTTCTGGGCGTGCCGTTCTACGGCCAGGGGTGGACGGGCGTGGAGCCCGGGCCGAACGACGACGGGCTGTTCCAGTCCGCTGAAGGGCCCGCCCCCGGCACCTACGCGGACGGCACCGAGGACTGGAAGGCCCTCAAGGATCTGAGCGGCTTCGAGGTACACCGCGACGACGATCTCGGTACCGCGTGGCTCTACGACGGCGAGACCTTCTGGACCTACGACGACGAGGTCGCCATGACGCAGAAGACCGACTGGGCCCTGGACAACGACCTGGGCGGCGTCATGATCTGGTCCATCGACGGCGACGACGCCGACGGAAGCCTCATCACCGCGATCGACGCGGCGTTGGGCGGATAGGCGAGAAGACTCCCGTTCGGCCGGGAGCCGAACGGGTCGTGACGGCGTCGGTGCTCTGATCCGGGGAGCACCGCCGCCCGGCCGGGGTGGACCGACGTGCGACGGTCCGCCCCGGCCCCTTCACGGGAACCTCTCCGGACGGAAAACTCGCCGGGT
Organism: Nocardiopsis sp. NPDC055879; assembly: GCF_053615935.1. Lineage (NCBI taxonomy): Bacteria > Bacillati > Actinomycetota > Actinomycetes > Streptosporangiales > Nocardiopsidaceae > Nocardiopsis > Nocardiopsis sp. NPDC055879. Next base: position 367,880 of record NZ_JBSHCT010000002.1, on the reverse strand, counting down.
GGGCGATGAGTTCGGCGGGGAACAACGGTCCATACGGGTGAGGTCGTCCGCGGCGACGACCCTGACCGAAGGGACTCGGAGATGACCGGCACGCACACACTGAAGACCCCGGACGGAGTCCTCTACCACGAGGTCCAAGGCGAGGGGCCCCTCTTGGTCCTGACCGGGGCGCCCATGGGGGCCGACATGTTCGGGCCGTTGGCGGAGGCGCTCGCCACCACCCACACCGTGCTCACCCACGATCCGAGGGGCATCGGTCGTAGCGTGCTCGACGACCCCGACCAGGATTCCACCCCCGAGGCGCGCGCGGACGACCTCGTCGCGCTCTTGGACCATCTGGGTGTCGCCGAGGCCGACTTCCTCGGTTCCAGCGGCGGCGCCGTGACCACCCTGGCGCTGGCCGAGCGCCACCCCGACCGCGCCCGCGTCATCGTGGCACACGAGCCCCCGCTGCTCGGACTGCTGCCGGAGGCGGAGGAACAGTTCGCGATCACCGAGGAGATCATCGCGACCTACCATCGGGACGGCGCGGGGGCGGCGTGGCGCCGGTTCATGGCCAACGCGGGCTTCCCCACGTCCGAGGAGGACGCGGCGGGGCCCGACGCGAACCCCGCCGGGGAAGAGGACGATCCGAACGACCGCCGGTTCTACGTCCACGAACTCCGGGGCACCGTCCACCACCGGGTCGACCCCGCGCGGATCACCGCCGGGTCCGCACGGGTGGTCCCCGCGTTGGGGGCGGCCTCGGGTGGTCTGATCACCGACCGGACCACCCGGGCCTTGGCGGAATTGCTCGGCACCGTCCCCGTGGTGTTCCCAGGGGACCACGGGGGGTTCGTGGAGGACCCGAACGGGTTCGCCGGTGTCCTGCGCGAGGTCCTCGCCCCGGTCACGGAAGCGGGTCGGCGCCCAACTCCTTGAGCAGCAGGTCGGCGGCGGTGTAGGGGTCGCGATCTCCCACGGCCACCTCATGGGCCAGGGTGTCCAGGCCGCCGTCGGCCCCCACCCCGCCCAGGCGTGCGCGCAGCAACTCCAGCACGATGGCCTCGACCTCGCCCCGCGCGCGGGCACGGCGTCGTTCGGCCAGCTCACCGGAGGACTCCAGGTGGGCGAAGTGCTGTTCGACGCGCTCCCACAGCTCACCCACGCCCTCGTCCTGGGAGGCCACCGTCATGACGATCGGCGGCTTCCACTCGTGGTCGGTGCGGTCCTTCATCGCGATCATCTGACGCAGTTCGCGCAGGGTCGACCTGGCGCCGTCCCGGTCGGCCTTGTTGATCGCGAACACGTCGCCGACCTCTAGCACCCCGGCCTTGGCGGCCTGGACCGCGTCGCCCATCCCTGGGGCGCTCAACACCACGGTGGTGTCCGCCTGGCTCGCGATGTCGACCTCCGACTGGCCCACTCCCACGGTCTCCACGAGGATGACGTCGAACCCGGCCGCGTCCAGCACCCGCAGCGCGTGCGGCGTCGCCCACGACAGCCCGCCCAGATGGCCCCGGTTGGCCATGGAACGGATGTACACCTCGGGGTCGGCGGAGTGCTCCTGCATCCGCACCCGGTCACCCAACAGAGCTCCGCCGGTGAAGGGCGAGGAGGGGTCCACCGCCAGGACCGCGACCGACCTGCCCTGGGCCCTCGCGGCGCGCACCACGGCGTTGGTGGTGGTGGACTTGCCCACCCCCGGCGACCCGGTGAAGCCGACCACATGGGCCCGACCGGTGTGGGGCGCCAACCCCGCCATGATGGGACGCAGTCCCTCGGCGCCGTTCTCCACCAGGGTGATCGCGCGGGCCAGGGCCCTGCGGTCACCACCGCGGACCCGTTCGACCAGCTGGGGGGCGTTCATGTGACTCCTCGGGAAGTACCGCGCGGGGCGGAGGCTCATGGCCTTCCGCCCCGCGGTGGACAGGTGCGCCGTGCGACCGTTCGGGGGTGGCCCTGGCCGCACAGATTCGTTCGGACGTCGTTCGGGAGTTACTCGGCGGGCACCGAGAACAGCAGGGCGTCGCCCTGGCCACCGCCGCCGCACAGGGCCGCGGCACCCAGGCCACCGCCGCGCCGGCGCAGCTCGTGCACCAGGTGCAGGGCGATACGGGCACCGGAGGCGCCGATCGGGTGACCGATCGCGATGGCGCCGCCGTTGACGTTGACGATGTCCTCGGAGACGCCGAGGTCCTCGGTGGACTTCAGGCCCACCGCGGCGAACGCCTCGTTGATCTCGATGAGGTCCAGGTCCTCCACCTTCTTGCCCGCCTTGCCCAGGGCGTGCTTGATGGCGTTGGAGGGCTGGGAGTGCAGGGAGTTGTCGGGGCCGGCCACGTTTCCGTGCGCACCGATCTCGGCGAGGATCGGGGCGCCGAGCTCCTCGGCCTTGGCCCGGCTCATCACGACCACCACGGCGGCGCCGTCGGAGATCTGCGAGGAGGAACCGGCGGTGATGGTGCCCTCGCGGTCGAAGGCCGGACGCAACCTGCCCAGGCTCTCGGCCGTGGTGTCCGCGCGAACGCCCTCGTCATGCGAGAAGACGACCGGGTCGCCCTTTCGCTGCGGGATCTCGACGGGGACGATCTCCTCGTCGAACAGGCCCTTCTCGGCCGCGGCGGCGGCGCGTTGGTGCGAGCGGGCGGCGAAGGCGTCCTGCTCGGGGCGCTCGATGCCGAGCTTGCCGTTGTGGCGCTCGGTGGAGGCGCCCATGGAGTCGCCCTCGAAGGAGTCGGTGAGGCCGTCGTGCGCGGTGGCGTCCAGGACCTCGATGGAGCCGTACTTGTAGCCCTTACGGGACTTGGGCAGCAGGTGCGGGGCGTTGGTCATGGACTCCATGCCGCCGGCGACCACGACGTCGAACTCGCCCGCGCCGATGAGCTGGTCGGCGAGGGCGATCGCGTCCAGACCCGACAGGCAGACCTTGTTGATGGTCACCGAGGGGACGTCCATGGGGATGCCGCCCTTGACGGCGGCCTGACGGGACGGGATCTGGCCGGCGCCGGCCTGCAACACCTGTCCCATGACCACGTATCCGACCTGTTCACCGCTGATGCCGGCGCGCTCCAGGGCGGCCTTGATCGCGAAGCCGCCCAGGTCTGCGGCGGAGAACCCGGCGAGGGAGCCGAGGAGTCTGCCGGTGGGGGTCCGTGCCCCACCGACGATGACGGAACCGGGCATCTTAACTGGCCTCCAAGTGATGGGTGACGCACCTGGTCTGCAACGATACCCACACGGATCACATCGACGTTCGAGAGGTTCACCCGTGAGCGACGCACCCGTTCCCACCGGCCCGTTCTCCGGGCTGACCCGTCTGGACCACGTGGGTATCGCCTGCAAGGACCTGGACGCCTCCATTGATTTCTACCGGCGCACGTACGGCTTCGAGGTCGAGCACGAGGAGGTGAACGAGGAGCAGGGTGTACGCGAGGCGATGCTGCGGGTCAACGGCACCGACGACGGCGGCGCCACCTACCTCCAACTGCTGGAGCCGACCCGCGACGACTCCCCCGTCGCCAAGTTCCTGGAGCGCAACGGCGAGGGCGTGCACCACCTCGCGTTCGGCACCGCCGACGTGGCCGCGAGCGCGGCGGGGATCGGTGAGCGCGGGGTACGGGTCCTGGACGCCGAACCGCGCGCCGGCACCGCCGGTTCACGGATCGTTTTCCTTCACCCGAAGGACTGCGGTGGCGTTCTGACCGAATTGGTGCAAGGCTCGCACTGAGGGAACGCCCCATGATCGACCGGGCCGACGAAGTCACGGTGACGTCCCGAACGCATCACGTATTGACTTCCGCGAGAGCGGCCGACCTTGGACCCCACCGGAAGTTACACCAAACCCCCTTCCCCGGTGTTGCACGCTTGATAAAGTCGGCTAGCTGCCGGATGTACTTTTCTTCCGGCGTTGGTCCATGTCTTGCAGTCCGGTCGTGAACCGGGGCGGCCATAACCACCAACGACACCGACCGGATCGGCCCTCGTATCCGGGCGGAGTCGACCATCGCACCCATCCGCCCACACCCTCGGCGCACGTACCTCGGACTCACACCGTCCCGGGGGCACCGCAGTTCCCTCCTGCCGTCCCCGGCAGTACGCAAGTACAAGTAGCCGTCTCGCACCCGTTCAGGATTCCGCCACATGTCGTCAAACAACATCGACACCCAGCTCAACAACATCTTCGACGAAGACAACGCTCCGCCCGAGTTCGACGTGGTGTTGCGTGGCTTTGACCGCAACCAGGTGCAGGACTACCTCGACGGGCTCCGCCACGAGGTCAAGGAGGCCAACGGCGCGGCCGAGAAGTACAAGGCCGAGCTGAACTCCAAGCAGCGCCAGCTCCAGGAGCGCGAGCGTCCCACCTACTCCGGTCTGGGCTCGCGCATCGAGGAGCTGCTCCGTCTGGCCGAGGAACAGGCCAACGAGCTCGTCCAGGGCGCCCAGATCGACGCCAACGACATTCGTTCGGCCGCCAAGATCGAGGCCGCGGAGATGCGCGCCGCCGCGGAGTCCGAGGCCACCGAGGTCCGCACGCTCGCCCAGCGCGAGGCCGACGAACAGCGCCAGTCCGCCGAGTCCGAGGCGGAGGAGATCAGCACCACGGCCCGCCGTGAGGCCGACGAGCTGGCCTCCACCACCGAGCGCGAGGTCCAGAAGAAGCGCTCCGCCGTCGACCACGAGATCGCCGAGAAGCGCGCCACCTTCGAGGGCGAGATCGCCAAGCTGCGCACCACCACCGAGCGTGAGTGCGCCCAGGCCCGCGCCGCGGCCAAGCGCGAGCGCGACGAGACGATCCAGTCCGCCAAGAGCCAGGCCGAGGAGCTGCGCAAGAACGCCGAGCGCGCCTACGCCGAGTCCGAGGCCCGCCGTACCGAGACCGAGGACCAGTTCGAGCTGCAGCTGGCCGACCGTCGTGCCGAGGCCGAGCGTCAGGACGCCGAGCGTCTGGCCGCCGCCCAGGCCGCCACCCAGCAGATGGTCAGCGAGGCCGAGGAGCGCGCCCGTAGCGCCGAGGAGCGCGCCACCAAGGCCAGCCAGCAGGCCGAGCACACCCGCCGCGAGGCCGAGAACCACGCCAAGACGCTGGTCGGCAACGCCAAGAAGAACGCCGGCCAGATCGACGCCGACGCCAAGGCCAAGGCCGAGCACCAGGTCTCCGACTCCAAGGCGGAGGCCAACCGCATCATGGCCATCGCCAAGAAGGAGGTCGAGGAGCTCAACCGCCAGCGCGACAGCATCCAGTCGCACCTGCAGCAGCTGCGTCAGCTGCTCGGTGGCGGTGGCGCCGCTCCGGCGCCGGCCGCTCCGGCCGCCGCCGCGCCCGCGGCCATCCAGCAGGAGCCCGCTCCGGCGGCTCCGGCCGAGGAGGCCAAGCAGCCGGCCCACTCCGGTAAGGGCGCCGACGACGAGGACTGGTGGCAGGAGTAGTCACGACCTTCGTGGCCGTGACCGTCTGACACGGTGAAGGGCCCGGGTCCCCCGCGGGGGTTCCGGGCCCTTCGTCATGTGTGGAGGCGCGAGGCTACACGGTGTCCTTCTCCCAGGGGCCATCCCACTCGGTGGGCAGCGGAGACGCCTCGGGGTTGACCCGTTGGACGATCTCGTCGAGGACTCGGCGCACATAGGGTTCACCGACCCACAGGTGCTTGGCTCCGTCCACCCCGATGATCTCCGCCCGGGTTAGCGGGGCGAAGCGTTCACGTGCCTCGTCGGGCTTGAGGTAGTCGTCGTGTTCGGGGACCAGCGCCACCACCGGCTTACCGGACTCGGCCCACACCGCCATGTCCGACTCGTCGGCCCGGTGCAGGGGTGGGGACAGCAGGATGGCGCCCTTCACCTGGGGGTCGCAGCCCCACTTGAGCGCGAGTTCGGTACCGAAGGACCAGCCCAGGAGCCAGGGTCGGGGGAGTTCCTCGAACTCGGTGAACTCGATCGCGGCGAGCACGTCGTGCTTCTCGGTCTCTCCCTCGCCGAACTCGCCCTGGCTGGTGCCGTGCCGGGAGGTGGTGCCCCGGGTGTTGAACCGAAGGACCGCGATGTTGGCCAACGCCGGCAGCCGGAAGGACGCCTTGCGCAGCACGTGGCTGTCCATCATGCCCTCGGCGGTGGGCAGCGGGTGCAGGCACACGATGGTGGCGGCCGGCTTCCCACCCTCGGGCATCGCCAGTTCCCCGACCAGTTCGAGGCCGTCGGCGGTGTGCAGGGTGATGGGGCGCCGATCGGCGGGCAGCACCGTGGTGGCTCGGATCTCCATGGCTCCTTCTTCGGTGGGGTCCGGAATCAGTATCGGGGGGCCCTGGGTGAGCGGTGGGAGCGCCGTTCCCAACAGGAGGAGTGCCAGTGACGCCGATCGCCGCCGTCGCCGTAGGGGCGCCAGGCGACCACGTGCGGCATACCGGTGGGGATCTCCTGGGCGCAACCGGGACAACGGTAGACCTTGGTGGCGGCCGATCCGGGTATGCGACGGGTGACGTACTCACCGTCCGGTCCGGTCTCGCGGCGTTGCCCCCCGGAGATACGCAGCATGAGGGCGTCCTCGTCGGGGGGACCGGCCGCCGACTTGCGGCCGGACTTACGGCGGGGGCTGTTTCGGCGCGGGCTCACCGTTCAAGGGTAGAAGAGAGACGACAGTGGCCGCCATCACACCCTGGGGTGCGATGACGGCCGAGGTGAGGCGGAGGCGCTGAGTGGACACCGCTCAGTGGCAGGCGCAGCCGCCGTGGCCCTCGGACTCCTCCACGTCGGGCAGGCGATCCATGAGCAGCGGGGCGGGCACCGCGATGGTGGTGAGGCTGTACTCGCCCATCGACACCAGGGTGGTGATGACAGACTCGGCGCCGCGGTCCTCCAGGAGTTCGGTCGGACCCTTCGGGTAGCCGCAGCCGAACCGCAGGGCGGTGTCGACGTCCTTGGCGGAGGCGTAACCGTCGCCGATCATGCGCATGGCGTCGTCGATCTGCGCCGCGATAAGCATCTCGCCGATGTCGAGGGTCTCCTCCTCGCGGACCATCTGGGCGAGACGACCGGTGCGCTGCGGCTCGGGGGCGTCGTCCTTGCCCTTGTAGAAGCCCTGTCCGGTCTTGCGGCCGAGGCGGCCGGCGGCGACCATGCGGCGCAGCAGCGGGGAGGCGGAGTAGCGCGGGTCGTGGAACTCATCCCACAGCACGTCCATGACGGCCAGGCACACGTCCAGGCCGACCAGGTCGGCGAGGGTGAGCGGGCCCATCGGCAGGCCGGCGGCCTTCTTGACGGACTCGTCGATCTCCTCACGGGTGGCGATCCGCCGCTCGTAGAGGCGGATGCCGTCGTTGATGTAGGGCACCAGCAGGGCGTTGGCCACGAAACCGCCGCGGTCGCCGACCGTGATCGGGGTCTTGCCGACGCGCTTGGCGACCTCGGTGACGACGTCGACGGTCTCGTCGGCGGTGGAGACGGTGGTGATGACCTCGGCCAGCTTCATGACCGGGGCCGGGTTGAAGAAGTGCAGACCGACGACCTTCTCGGGGCGGTCGGTCAGCGCGGCGATCTCGGTGACCGACAACGAGGACGTGTTGGTCGCCAGGATCGTGCCGGGAGCGCAGATCCGGTCGAGGTCGCCGAACACGTCGCGCTTGATGTCCATGCGCTCGGGGACGGCCTCGACGACGAAGTCCACGTCGGCCAGGTCCTCGCGGGACGCGCTGAACGTGAAGCGCGCGTCGATCTCGGAGCGTTCCTCCTCGGTGAGTTTGCCCTTTTCGACCGCGCGAGAGAGGGACTTGTCCACGTGACCTCGGCCGCGGTCGAGGGCGGCCTGGTCGATCTCGACCCCGACGACATTGAAGCCCGCACGGGCGAACACCTCAGCGATGCCCGCACCCATCGTGCCCAGTCCAACGACGCCGACCTTCTTGAATTCCTGCACCATGGGCCCCACTTTAGACGCCTCGAACCACGAGACCGCGCACCGGTACCCCTTCCGTCCTACTCGTTGGTAGTCGGCCCGGGGGACGATCGGCGACCGGCCGGAACGACCGCGATCGCCGCCGCGGCGAACACCGCGCCCACCGCGAACACCCACGGCAGCCCGGCCACCGTGATGACCACCGCCATGAGCAGTGGGGTCAGCGTGGTGCTGATCGCCTGCAACCAGTTCTGCACGGCGAGCGCCCGACCGGCCCACGCGGTTCCGGCGATCTCCGCCACGGAGGTGAAGGTCAGCCCGTTGTGCCACATGGTCAGGACCAGGCAGACCAGCACCAAGGGCACCGCGCTCCACGACCAGGCCGGTGGCAGGAACGTGAGCAGGAGCAGGACGAGGGCGCCGGACGCGGCGAGGGCTCGGACGGGTCGCATGCGTTCACCGGTGCGGTCGGAGACCGCGCCCAGGACCAGACGGCCGACCGCGCCCGGCACCTGCGCGGCGGCGACCACCACTCCGGCGGCGGGCGCGCCCCACCCTTGTTCCTGCACGAGGTAGAGGACGGCGTAGGTCATCAACGTGACCTGGGGAACGCCCAGGAGCATGCTCACTCCGTGCACGCGCCAGATCGTCCACTTCCGGTAGGGCGAACGAGACGGTCCGTCCGCGGCCTCCCGCTCGCCTTCCGGTGTGCTTCGCGATCGTTCGGTCCGGGGCGGTTCCGTGGGCATGGCCAGGACCAGGGGGACCGCCGCCAGGGCGAGCAACGCCGGCAGGGTCATGGCCCCCACGAATCCCCAGGCCTCGGCGGCGCCGGGCAGTACCAGCGCGGATATCCCGACCCCCACGGGCAACCCCGATTGTCGGATGCCCATCGCCAGTCCGCGTTCCCCGGCGGTGAACCAGGTGAGGACCAGACGGCCGCTGGCGGCGTTGACGGGACCGCCTACCGCGCCGAGGAGCAGGAAGACCGCCGCCACCGACCACAGACCGGGCGCGATCCACAACAGTCCGAGGGTGCCCGCGGTCAGGGTCAGGCTGAGCGCCATGGTGCCGCGCTCCCCCACTCGGTCGATGACCACGCCCCAGACCAGCAGGGTGAGCAGCAGCCCGAAGGACGGCAGTCCGGCCAGCACACCGGCCTGGGCGGTACTCACCCCGAAGTCCTCGCGCAGCCGCGGTAGGACCACCGGGATCCCGAAGATCGCCGAGACGCTCGCCACCTGCGCGACCATGCTGATGGACAGGACGACCCAACGATTGCGCACGAGCATCCGGACAGCCTAGGGGTGAGGAGGTCTTCGGTCTCGTCCCGGAACGCCTCGAACCGTCCTCAAGGGCCCACCGGAAGCGGTAACGTGACGTCCCGTGCGTCTTGTCATCGCGCGGTGCAGCGTCGACTATGCCGGCCGGCTCACCGCCCACCTGCCCATGGCTCCCCGCCTGATCCTCATCAAGGCGGACGGGAGCGTGTCCATCCACGCCGACGATCGGGCGTTCAAGCCGCTGAACTGGATGAACCCGCCGTGCAAACTGCGGGAGGAGACCGTCGAGGACGGCCCGGACGTGTGGACGGTCACGCACGACAAGTCCGGGGAGAAGCTCGTGCTGACGATGGAGGAGATCATGCACGACTCCTCCCACGAACTCGGCAAGGATCCCGGCCTGCAAAAGGACGGGGTCGAAGCGCACCTTCAGGAGCTGCTGGCCGAGCACATCACCACGCTCGGCGAGGGTTACACGCTCATCCGCCGCGAGTACCCCACCGCGATCGGTCCGGTGGACATCCTGTGCCGCGACGGGGAGAGCAAGACCGTGGCGGTGGAACTGAAACGACGCGGCGACATCGACGGCGTCGAACAGCTCACCCGCTACCTGGAGCTGCTCAACCGCGACCCGTCCCTGGCCCCGGTCACCGGTGTGTTCGCCGCCCAGGAGATCAAGCCCCAGGCCAAGGTCCTGGCCGAGGACCGCGGCATCTCGTGCGTGGTTCTGGACTACGACGAACTCCGCGGCATCGAGCCCGACACCCTCCGCCTGTTCTGATCCCCCGCCCCTGAGAGGGCACTTTCCAGACCCCGGGCCCGTGTCCTCCCATCGGAGGACACGGGCCCGTCCTCGTAGCGGATACCACCGCCTTCCGGCTCTCGGGAGGATCGGTGTATGAGCGATACGGTCATCGAGGTCACCGACCTCTGTAAGCGTTACGGCGACACCGAAGCCGTCGCCGGCGTCGACCTGGACATCGAGCGCGGTGAGATCTTCGCGCTGCTGGGCCCCAACGGCGCGGGCAAGTCCACCACCGTCGAGATCCTGGAGGGGTTCCGCGGACGTGACGGCGGGGAGGTCCGGGTACTGGGTGAGGACCCCGGCCTGGCGGGGCGCGCCTGGCGCTCCCGGGTCGGCGTCGTCTGGCAGAAGGAGACCCTCGTCCCGAAGCTGCCGGTGCGCGACGTCGTGCGGCACTTCGCCGCCTACTACCCCCTGGCCGACGACCCCGACGAGGTGATCGAGCGGGTGGGGTTGGCCCACAAGTCCCGCGAACTCGCCGAGTCCCTGTCCGGTGGGCAACTGCGCCGCCTGGACGTGGCCCTGGGCATCGTCGGCCGCCCCGAACTCCTCTTCCTGGACGAACCCACCACCGGCTTCGATCCCCGGGCCCGGCGGGAGTTCTGGGGACTGATCCGGGCCCTGGCCGCCGGCGGAACCACCATCGTGCTCACCACCCACTACCTGGAGGAGGCCGAGGCACTGGCCGACCGGGTGTGCGTGATGGCGCGTGGCCGGGTCCGGGCGATCGACACCCCCGCGGCCCTCGACGGGCGGGCCTCTCGCCAGGCCACCGTGCACTGGCGTGAGGAGGGCGAACGCCGGGAGGTCCGCACCGATGAGCCCACCCGGGTGGTCGCGGGACTGGCCGGCCGTTTCGTCGGTGAGATCCCGGAACTGAGCGTGCGCCGTCCCACCCTGGAGGAGGTCTACCTCGGCATGATCAAGGACGACCACGTGACAGAGGAGGTCTCGGGATGAGCGCCCGGACGACCGATCCGACCACCACGACCGCGACCGCCCTTCCCTCACCACCTTCCCGGGGACGCCCGCCCGGCGCGCTGCGCCTGGGTCTGTCCCGGGGATGGGTGGAGATCCGCACCTTCTCCCGCGAGTGGGAGGGGGTCCTGTTCACCTTCGCCCTGCCCACGGTCATCCTCACCCTGTTCGCGACCGTCATGGGCGGGTTCTTCGACATGGGGATGCCCGCCGTCGACTACTTCCTGCCCGGCCTCATCGCCATGGGCCTGATGTCGGTCAGCTTCCAGACCCTGGGCGTCTCGATCGCCACCGAACGGGAGTACGGCATGCTGCGGCGGTTGCGCGGCACCCCGATGCCGCCCAGCGCCTACTTCGTCGGCAAGACCATCCTGGTGCTGTTCCTCGCCCTGGGACAGGTGGTCCTTCTCCTGGGGGTGGCCCGCCTGTTCTTCGACGCCACACTGCCCACCACCGTGCAGGCGTGGGCGATCATGGCGTGGGTGTTCGTCCTGGGCACCATCGCCTGCTCGCTGCTCGGTATGGCGGTGAGCTCGCTGGCCCGCACCCCGCAGGCGGCGTCGGCCGTGGTGACCTTCCCCTTCCTCATCCTGCAGTTCGTCTCGGGCATCTTCGTGCCGGTGATGGCCCTGCCGGAATGGCTGCTGAACCTCGCGTCCCTCTTCCCGTTGCTGTGGATGGCCCAGGGCATGCGCGCCGCGTTCTTCCCCGAGGCCATGGCCGCGCTCGAACCTTCGGGGGCCTGGGACCTGCCCATGGTCGCCCTGGCACTGGGGATCTGGTGTGTGGTGGGCTTGGCCGTGACACTGACGACGTTTCGCTGGAAGACGCGCAAGGACGGGTGAACGTGATGACGGATCCGGGCGCGGAGGAGGCCGAGGGCACCGCCGACCCGGGGTCCGGCTCCCGGCGCCGCAAGACCCGCCCCTCGGTCGAGTGGCACGCGTGGGATCTGGGTCGCTGGTGGCATCTCACCTTCACCGTCGCGATGCTCGCCATGGTCGCGCTCGCGCTGATCAGCGGGCCGGAGCGGTGGCGATGGGCGACGGCGGCGCTGATGGCCACGGTCCCGGTGGTGTACTTCGTGTTCGCCCGCCCCGTGCTCAGCGTCGACAGCGACCTGCCCGGAAACCGGCGGTCCCTGGGTCTGATGCTGCTGTTCCTGCTTCCGGCCCTGCCCGCGGTCATCCTCAACCCCACGCTGTTGATCTCGCTGGTCGCGATCGCCCCGGCGTTGTTCATGACCGTGGGCAGCGCCTACGCCGTGCCCACCCTGGCGGTGCTGTTGCTGTGTCCCTCCCTGTTGGAGGGGCTGCTGGGCCGCAAGGACTGGGAGTTCGTCGGAATCACCTTGCTGGTCAACGGGGCGATCCTGGGGTACGCCCTGTGGTTCAGTGGCTGGATCGAACGCATCATCTTCCAGAGCGCCGAGCGTTTCATCCTCATCGAACAGCTGAGCCAAAGCCGCGAGGAGGCCGCCCGGCTGTCCGAGCAGGCGGGGGCGATGACCGAACGCGAACGGTTGGCCCGGGAGCTGCACGACACCCTCGCCCAGGGGTTCACCAGCATCATCACCCTCACCCAGGCGGTGGAGTCGGAGCTGGACACCGACCCCGCGACCGCCCGCCGGCACCTGGCCTTGATGCGCGAGACCGCCGCCGAGAACCTGGCCGAGGCACGCGCGATGGTCGCCGCCCGGCGGTCGGTCACGGTGGAGGGCGACGACCTGGACGGAGCGCTCACCCGGATCGGGGAACGCCTCGGCCGCGAACTGGGCATCGAGGTGACCGCGACGGTCATGGGCTCCCCCGAGGAGCTCTCCAACGACCTGCGGGTGTGTCTGCTGCGCACCGCCCAGGAGGCACTGGCCAACGTCCGCAAGCACGCCGAGGCCGACAGCGCCCGGGTCACGCTCACCTACACCGACGTCGGTGTCTCCTTGACGGTGGCCGACGACGGCGCCGGCTTCGACGTCTCCCTTCCCTGCGACGGCAACGGGTTGGCGAACATGCGTCACCGGGCCGGGTCGGTCGGCGGGATCCTGGACCTGGACAGTGCGCCCGGTCGGGGCACCACCGTCCGTCTCACCATTCCCCGCGACGAAGCGGAGGAGTGACCCGTGTCGCAGAGAGAAGGCCGCACCATGATCCGCGTCCTCCTGGTGGACGACCATCCCGTGGTCCGTGAGGGCATCCGCGGCATGCTCAGCGCCGAACCCGACCTGGAGATCGTGGGCGAGGCCGGTTCGGGCCCCGAGGCGGTGGTCCGGGCCGCCGCCCTGGAACCCGACGTGGTCCTGATGGACCTGCGCATGCCCGGCGGTGACGGGGCGCAGGCCACCGAACGGATCCGCGCCGACCACCCCGCCGTCCACGTGCTGGTGCTCACCACCTATGACACCGACACCGACATCCTGCGCGCGGTGGAGGCCGGCGCCACCGGCTACCTGCTCAAGGACACCCCGCGCGCGGAGTTGGCCGACTCGGTTCGTTCGGCGGCCCGAGGCGAGACGGTGCTCAGTGGGCGTCTGGCCGGAAAACTGTTCTCCCGCGTGCGGCGCGATCCCGAACCGGAGAAACCGGCGGCGCTGTCGCCTCGCGAGGTGGAGGTGCTCCGTCTGGCGGCGGACGGGCACACCAACGCGGCGATCGGTCGGGCCCTGCGCATCAGCGCCACCACGGTCAAAACCCACTTGATGCGCGCGTACGAGAAACTGGGGGTGGGCGACCGGACCGCGGCGGTCTCCCAGGCGCTACGTCGCGGGTTGCTCCCCGACAAGTGAGATCTCAGGGCCTTCTCAGGGGATTCCCCGGATGCCGCGTCCGCGGACCCTCGGAACAATAGAACTATGGTGGACACGATGAGCGAACTCACCCCCCACGAGGACCACAACGCACGGATGCGGGCGTCGGACGCCGACCGTGACGCCGTCGCACACCGTCTCCGGGAGGCCCTGGCCGAGGGCCGCCTGGACCCCGACGAGCACGGGGAGCGTCTGGACGCGGTCTATCGCGCCAAGACCCTCGGCGAGCTCGTCCCCCTCACCCGAGACCTGCCGGACACCGGCGCCGCGCCCATGCCGGCCCCCACCGACTTCCGTTCACCCCGTCCCGTCTACGGTGCGGGCCGGATCGTGGACATGCCGCCCAGCAGCCGGACCTCCCTGGTACTGATGGGCGGCGCCGACCGTTCCGGGAACTGGGTCCTCCCGGGCACGTTCACCGCGGTGGCGGTGATGGGCGGTATCGAACTCGACCTGCGCGAGGCCAGGTTCACCCAGCGCGAGACGACCATCTGGATCGGCACGGCGATGGGCGGTATCGGGATCATCGTCCCCGACGACGTCCAGGTGCGCGTGCACGGCCTGCCGATCATGGGCGGCTTCGGGATCGAGGGGAACACCCCCAGCGTGGTGGACCCGGGCGCCCCGATCGTGCACATCCGTGGGATCGCGGTGATGGGCGGCGTGGGCGTCGAGTACCGGGCGCGCAAGCACCAGAACGAGAACGAGAGGTAGCCGCCCGACCGCACCCCGCCCCCGTGGTCGAGACATTCCGGTCGATTTCGGCCGTCCATCCAACCACAGTGCCCACCCGTGTGTAAGGTCTGTGGCTGATTGTGGCAATGTGGCGCACCCACCCTTGCCGCCGCCCCCTGGCGGTGCGAGGCTTCAGCGGTACCCCGCCCACCCACGAGTCCATCCCCCATTCCACGGTTCGATGGACCCCCGCATACGGGAGGAAGCATCGTGCGTCCGAACCATCCCGGGCAGCCGCCCGCGGCCCCCTCACCCCGACGGCGCAGAGCCACCACCGCGGGTGTGGCCGCCCTGTGCCTCACCGCGGGCACCCTGGCGAGCGGCCCGGCCCACGCCGACGAGCTGCCCCTGTCGGAGGCCGTGACCGCCGAGGCGATCCAGGCCCACCTGACCAACCTCGACACCATCGCCGAGTACAACGGCGGAAACCGGGCCAGCGCCACCCCCGGCTACGACGTCGCGGCCCTGTACATCGAGGACCAGCTCGAACGCGCCGGATACGAGCCCTACCGCCACGAGTACGACTACGAGTCCTGGCGGGAGAACACCCCCGCGGTGCTCGCCCGGACCGCCCCGGACGAGCGCGCCTACGAGCTCGACGAGGACTACGTCACCATGAGCTACTCCAGCGCCGGTGACGTGACGGCCCCCGCCGTCGCGGTCAACACCGACAGCGAGGAGAGCGGCTGCTCCCCCGACGACTTCGCCGACTTCCCCGAGGGCGCGATCGCCATCACCCTCCGCGGCACCTGCCCGTTCGGTGACAAGGTGCAGAACTCCGCCGACGCCGGTGCCTCGGCCGCCGTGGTCGTCAACAACGAGGACGAGGTCTTCCTCGGCACCGTCGGCGAGACCTCCGGCATCCCGGCCATCGGTGTCTCCGGCCTGGTCGGCGCGGACCTGCTCACCACCTCGGACCTGGAACTCCAGGTCACCGTGGACTCGGAGGTCACCCAGGAGAGCTCCTACAGCGTCCTGGCCGAGACCCCCGGCGGCAAGGACGACAACGTGGTGGTCGTCGGCGGCCACCTGGACAGCGTCGAAGAGGGCCCGGGCATCAACGACAACGGCAGCGGCGTCGCCTTCGTCCTGGAGACCGCCCTGCGCCTGGCCGAGAAGGAGGACCCGAACAACAAGGTCCGTTTCGCCTTCTGGGGCACCGAGGAGTCCGGTCTGGTCGGCTCCAACGAGTACGTGGCGGGCCTGTCCGAGCAGGAGGTCGAAGACATCGCCCTCTACCTCAACTTCGACATGATCGGCTCGCACAACTACGGCCGGTTCGTCCTGGACGGCCGCATGGACCTGCCCGAGTCCGGTGGCGCCCCCGCCGGCTCCGGTGCCATCGCCAAGGTCTTCGAGGACTACTTCGAGGACCAGGGCCAGGTCAGCGAGCCCGGCGTGCTGAGCGGGCGAAGCGACTACTCGGCCTTCATGCTGGCGGGCGTCCCCTCCGGTGGTCTGTTCTCCGGCGCCGACGGCATCAAGACCGAGGAGCAGGTCGAGTGGTACGGCGGTGACGAGGGCGAGATGTTCGACCCGTACTACCACACGCCGGACGACACGATGGAGAACGTCAACTGGGACTCGGTGGCCGAACTGTCGGCCGCGGGCGCGCACGGCGTGGAGTTCCTCGCCGAGAGCACGCTGCCGGTGAACGGTGTGCTGCCCTTCAGCGCCCCGGCCCCGGTGGACCTGCCACGTCTGGGCGACGCCTGGGTGCGCTAGCGGTGTTCGGCTCCACCGACCGGCTCTGACAGGTGAAAGGGCGGGTGGCGTGAACCCCCCGGTTCCACGCCACCCGCCCTCAGCGGTGTCTCCCCCCGCGCCATCCGCCCGGACGGTCCCCCTCTGTCCCGTCCGGGGGCATTATGCGCGAACACCGCCGGAAACTACTTTCCGTAGCTCCCTGATTCCTCAAGGTATCAGCGAAACGCGCCATCATCACCCCCCGATATCGAACAGTTATCCTCAGTGAGGATCTCGTGCTCACGGGACCGGCGAGGCCCCGTTGACGGGCGCTCCCCTAGGCTGAGGCCCATGACCAAACGGGACACGGACAAGCCGGTCGTACTGTCGAAGATCTACACCCGGACCGGAGACGCCGGAAGCACGGCGCTCGGCGACATGAGCAGGACCTCCAAGAACGACACCCGACTCGTCGGATACGCCGACGCCGAGGAGGCCAACGCCGCCATCGGGGTCGCGTTGGCCATGGGCGAACTGCCCGAAGACGTACGGACGCTACTGGTCCGGGTGCAGAACGAGCTCTTCGACCTGGGAGCGGACCTGTCCACGCCCATCGTCGCCGACCCCGAGTACCCGCCGCTGCGCGTCCTCCCCGAGTACGTGGAGCGCCTGGAGGAGGCCTGCGACACCTACAACGCGGACCTGCCCACGCTGCGCAGCTTCATCCTGCCCGGCGGCTCCCCCACCGTGGCGTTGGTGCACACCGCGCGCATCGTGGTGCGACGGGCCGAACGTTCGGTGTGGGCCGCGATCGAGGAGCACGGCGACAGCGTCAACCCGCTCACCGCCCAGTACCTCAACCGACTCTCGGACCTGCTGTTCATCCTCGGCCGCCACGTGGCCGAGGAGGGCGACGAAGTCCTCTGGAAGCCCGGTGGGGAGCGTTAGCGCTCCAACTCGCGCTCGACGGCGGCGACCTTACCGCGCAGGCCGTCGGTGACACCGTCCCGGACATCGACCTTGAGCGTCACGCTCACCCGGGACGCGCCCCCACCGGCGGCCGCCACCGCGCGTTTGACCACGTCCATGACCTCGTCCCACTCACCCTCGACGGTGGTGAACATCGCGGAGGTCTCGTTGGGCAGCCCGCTCTCGCGTACGACCCTGACCGCGCGCGCCACCGCGGGCGCGACGGACTCACCTGTACCGAGCGGGGAAACCGAGAAAGCAACGATGGTACTCATGCGGCCATGGAAACACAGAGGCCCCGCCGGTGTGAACCAGGCGGGGCAGGACATCGCCGGAAGGCTCAGGCCTCCCAGTGGGTCCCCGGGGGCATCGACTCGATCCACGACAGGAAACCGGTGAGCTGACGCTCCCCCATGGCCACCTCGTAGACCGCCTTCTCCGGGTCGGCGCCGTCCGCGGCGATCCAGCCGATCTCCAGGACCGTCACATCGGCCGGCAGTGAGGCGTCCACCCGTTCCGCGCCGGAACCCTCGTTCCCCGCCATCCGGGGACGACGCCCCACAACGACGAGACCGCGGCGCGACAGTCGAACTGTCGGCCGCGGTCGGAGCGAGAGGACGGGGTACCAGCCGAAGCCACCGGTGCCGTACCGGCCGAAACCGACACGCCAGGTGCCCCGGCGCCCCTTGCCCCCGCATACGCGCAGATAACACTCGATGGCGCCCCCACTGCGCACCAGGACGAAACGTCGCAGGGCACCGGCGAGGACCACCACCACGATGAGGGCGACGAGGATGAGGAGCACCCACCACAGGGACTCCGACCACGGTGTTCCCGGCAGCTGCTCCACCACTCGTCACGCCTCTTTCGCTTCGCTAGGCGACTTCCTCGCCGGCGGCGCGCAGACGGCTGCGGGCACGCCCGGCGGCGAGACTGTCGCCCTCCTCGGTCGCACTCGTCAGAGCCTGACGCGCACGGTCCACATCGATGTCCTCGGCGAGCTCGGCGGTCTCGGCGAGGATGGAGACCCGACCCTCACCCGACACCGAGACGTACCCGCCGTGGGCGGCGGCCTTGACCTCACCGGTCTCTCGGGCCCCCAGCACGCGAACGACCGCGTCCTGGGCGAGCAGCGACAGCACCGGCACGTGGCCGGGCATGACGCCGATCTCGCCCTCGACGGTCTTCGCGATGACCATGTCGCCCTCGCCTGCCCAAACCTCACGGTCGGGAGAGACGATCTCGACGAAAAGCTTCTTCGACACTGTCACAAACTCCTCGGCTAGCGGGTGGGTTCGGCGGGGCCGAGTACGAATCGATACTCGGCCCCGCCTGGCTGGCCCCGCCCGTCGCCCCCGGGCTCACGGCCGGGGGCACTGACGCGCAGTCCTAGCCTTCCTGAAGCTTCTTGGCCTTCTCCACGACCATGTCGATGTTGCCGACGTCGAGGAAGGCCTGCTCGGGAAGGTGGTCGTACTCGCCGTCGCACAGACCCTTGAAGGAGGCGATGGTCTCCTCCAGGGGAACGAACACGCCCGGGGTACCGGTGAACTTCTCCGCCACGAACATGTTCTGGGAGAGGAAGCGCTCCAGGCGACGAGCACGGTTGACGATGATCTTGTCCTCTTCGGACAGCTCGTCCATACCGAGGATGGCGATCTGGTCCTGCAGGTCGTTGTTGCGCTGCAGGATCTCCTTGACCCGCTGGGCGACGTCGTAGTGCTCCTGACCCACGTACTGCGGGTCCAGGATGCGCGAGGACGAGGCCAGCGGGTCCACCGCCGGGTAGATGCCCTTCTGCGAGATCGGCCGGGAGAGCTCGGTCGTCGCGTCCAGGTGGGCGAAGGTCGTCGCCGGAGCCGGGTCGGTGTAGTCGTCCGCGGGGACGTAGATCGCCTGCATCGAGGTGATCGAGTGACCACGCGTCGAAGTGATCCGCTCCTGGAGCTGACCCATCTCGTCCGCCAGGTTGGGCTGGTAACCCACGGCCGAGGGCATACGGCCCAGCAGCGTGGAGACCTCCATACCCGCCTGGGTGAAACGGAAGATGTTGTCGATGAAGAGCAGCACGTCCTGACCCTGGACGTCACGGAAGTACTCCGCCATCGTCAGAGCCGAGAGCGCCACGCGCAGACGGGTGCCCGGGGGCTCGTCCATCTGGCCGAAGACGAGCGCGGTGTCCGGGAGGACGCCCATCTCGTCCATCTCCAGGAAGAGGTCCGTACCCTCACGGGTGCGCTCACCGACACCGGCGAACACGGACACACCACCGAAGTTTCGGGCGATACGGGTGATCATCTCCTGGATGAGCACCGTCTTGCCCACACCCGCGCCACCGAAGAGGCCGATCTTCCCACCGCGCACGTACGGGGTGAGGAGGTCGATCACCTTGATGCCCGTGACCATCATCTCGGTCTTGGACTCAAGCTGGTCGAAGGAGGGGGCCTTGCGGTGGATCGGCCAGCGCTCGGTCACGCCGAGCTCGGCCGTGGGCACGTCCATGGACTCGCCCAGGGTGTTGAACACGTGGCCCTTGACGATGTCGCCGACGGGCACGCTGATGGGCGCGCCGGTGTCGCGGACCTCGGCGCCACGGACCATGCCGTCCTGCGGGGCGAGGGAGATGGCGCGCACCAGGTTGTCACCCAGGTGCTGGGCGACCTCCAGGGTGACGACCTTGTCCTTGCCACCGATGCTCACATCGGTGTGCAGGGCGTTATAGATGCCGGGCAGGGAGCCGACGGGGAACTCCACGTCGACGACCGGGCCGGTGACCCGGGCGATCCGACCGGTGGCGGTGCCGGCGCCGGTCGTCTCTTCAACTGTCGTTGACACTTCTCTTACTCACTTCCCGCGCTGGACCCAGAGAGTGCATCGGCACCGCCGACAATCTCACTGATCTCATTGGTGATCTCGGCCTGACGGGCCTGGTTGGCCAGGCTGGTCAGGTTCTTGACGAGTTCTTCCGCGTTGTCGGTCGCGGCCTTCATGGCCGCGCGACGGGACGCCTGCTGGGAGGCGGCCGATTCGAGGAGGGAAGCGTAGATCCGGTTGACCACGTACTGCGGCAGCAGCTGGTCCAGGACCTCCTCGGCCGAGGGCTCGAACTCGTAGAGCGGCAGCGCCTCGCCACCGTGGCTCTCTTCGAGTTCCTCCGCCTCGACCTCCTCCACCTCCAGCGGAAGAGCGCGAACCGCCCCGGCCCGCTGGGTCAGCATCGACACGAACTCCGTGGAGACCACGTGGATCTCGTCGACACCACCCTCGGCGGTGTCCAGGGAGAACCTCTCCATGAGAGCGGAGCCGATCTCCTGGGCGTGCGCGTAGGTCGGACGCTCGGTGATGCCTTCTTCCCAGGACCGCTCGACCGCACGGTCACGGAACTTGTAGAAGGCCGCACCCTTGCGACCCACCATGTAGGTGAGAACCTCCTTGCCCTGCTCCCGAAGAAGCTGGGTGAGGGACTCGGCCTCCTTGATGACGTTGGTCGAGAAGGCGCCGGCCAGACCCTTGTCGCTGGTGATGACCAGGACGGCGGCACGGGTGGGGTTCTCGGCCTCGGTCAGCAGCGGGTGATCGGTCACCCGGCTGGCGAGGGCGGACACCGCCCGCGTGATCTCCCGTGCGTAGGGGCCTGCAGCCTCGGCCGCGCGCTGCGCCTTGGTGATGCGCGTGGCGGCGATCAGCTCCATCGCACGGGTGATCTTCGCCGTCGCCTTCGTCGCACGGATCCTCCGGCGATAGACGCGAAGCTGTGCACCCATGGGTTACTTCCCGCCCTTGGCGACCTTGATGGTCTCCTGGCCGACCTTCTCCTCGGAGAGCGCCTCGGCCTCGGCCTCGGTGCCCAGGAGGCCGCCCGCAGAGGTCTGGAAGCTCTGCTTGAACTTCTCGATGGCGGCCTGGAGGGTCTTCTGGCTGTCGTCCTCGAACTTGCCGGTGTCCCGGATGGTGTCGAGAACGGCCTTGTGCTCGCGGTCCAGGTAGGACAGGAAGTCCTCCTCGAAGCGGCGAACGTCCTCGACCGGGACCTCGTCGATCAGGCCGGTGTTACCCATCCAGATCGAGACGACCGTCTTCTCCATGGAGAAGGGCGAGTACTGACCCTGCTTGAGGAGCTCCATCATCCGGGCACCACGCTCCAGCTGCTGCTTGGAGACGGCGTCCAGGTCCGAACCGAAGGCGGAGAACGCCTCCAGCTCGCGGTACTGGGCCAGGCTCAGACGCAGGGTACCGGAGACCTTCTTGGTCGCCTTGGTCTGCGCGGCGCCACCGACACGGGAGACGGAGACACCGACGTCGATCGCCGGACGCTGGCCCTGGTTGAACAGGTCCGAGTTCAGGAAGACCTGACCGTCGGTGATCGAGATGACGTTGGTGGGGATGTACGCCGAGACGTCGCCCGCCTTGGTCTCGATGATCGGGAGGGCCGTCATCGAACCGGCGCCCAGCTCGTCGGAGAGCTTCGCGCAACGCTCCAGCAGCCGGGAGTGGAGGTAGAAGACGTCACCCGGGTAGGCCTCACGGCCCGGCGGGCGGCGCAGCAGGAGGGAGACCGCACGGTAGGCCTCGGCCTGCTTGGTCAGGTCGTCGAAGACGATGAGGACGTGCTTGCCCTCGTACATCCAGTGCTGGCCCAGGGCCGAGCCGGTGTACGGGGAGAGGTACTTGAAGCCGGCCGGGTCGGACGCCGGGGAGGCGACGATGGTGGTGTACTCCATCGCGCCGGCCTCTTCGAGGGCGCCGCGCACGCTGGCGATGGTCGAGCCCTTCTGGCCGACCGCGACGTAGATGCAGCGCACCTGCTTCGAGGGGTCGCCGGTCTCCCAGTTCGCCTTCTGGTTGATGATCGCGTCGATACCGATCGCGGTCTTACCGGTCTGTCGGTCACCGATGACCAGCTGGCGCTGGCCACGGCCGACCGGGGTCATGGTGTCGATCGACTTGATACCGGTCTGGAGCGGCTCGCCGACCGGCTGGCGCTCCATCACGGTCGCGGCCTGAAGCTCAAGCTCGCGAGTCTGGGTCGTCTCGATCTCGCCCTTGCCGTCGATGGGGGCGCCCAGGGGGTCCACCACGCGGCCGAGGAAGTTGTCACCCACCGGGACCGAGAGGAGCTTGCCGGTGCGACGCACCTTCTGCCCCTCTTCGATACCGGTGAAGTCGCCCAGCACGACGACACCGATCTCACCGATCTCAAGGTTCTGGGCCATGCCCAGGGTGCCGTCCTCGAATTCCAGCAGCTCGTTCGCCATCGCCGAGGGAAGGCCACCGACGCGGGCGATGCCGTCACCGGAGTAGGTGACGGTTCCGACCTCTTCCGCGCGGGTGGTGTCAGGCTCGTACGACTGGACGAAGCGCTGTAGCGCGTCCCGGATCTCATCCGGCCGGATCGTCAGCTCCGCCATCTCTACGTTGTCCTTGCTCTCAAATGGCGCCGGGCCGGCGCCGTGCGTGCTTGCCTTGCGTATATTCGCGTGTGTCAGCCGGCCAGACGGCGCTGAACCTCAGCGATGCGCCCGGCGATGGTGCCGTCGATGACCTCGTCGCCGACCTGGATGGAAAGTCCACCCACGATCTCGGGGGCGACCTCGGTGTTCAGGTGGATCTCACGGCCGTACTTGCGCCGCAGAAGCGTCCGGAGACGGTCCTGGTGAGCCTCGCTCAGCGGGACGGCGCTGCGCACCACCGCGATGTAGCGCTGGGCGCGCTCGGCGACCAGCTGCCCGAAGTTGTCGAGCGCCTGTTCCAGGGTACGTGCCCGAGGACGGGTGACCGCTTCGTCGACCAGAGCCAGCGTCGCGGAGTTCACCTTGCCCGAGAGCAGGTTCTCGATCAGGGTGTGCAGGTGCGAGGCGGCCACGCCCTCACGGGTGAGGGCCGCACGCAGCTCCGGCTCGGCGACGACGATCCGCTCGAACCGGAACAGCTCGTCCTCAAGCTCGTCCAGACGGGTGCCCTCCACGGAGGCGACGGTCGCGTAGACCGCCAGGCGCTCCAGAGCGTCCACCATGTCGCGGGGGCCGGCCCACGGCTGGGACACGACGTCGTTGACCACGATGACCGTGGACGGCGACACCTTGCCCTCAAGGATCTGACCGATCAGGCCGGTCTTCTTCTCCACCGGGTTGGCCTGGTCCGCGAGCCAGCGGCGCAGGGAGTGCTCGTTGCCGAGCAGGGCGACGACCTCGAAGAGCTCGCCACCGAGGGAGACCGCGTGCTGGGCGGCGTCCGCCGACGCCAGGACGTTCTCGTCCAGGCGTCGGGTCGCCTCAGCCAGGGAGTTACGGCTGATACCACGCATCAGCGCACCCCGGCTTGCTTCGCGCTCTCGTCCTGCTGCTCCAGGTCCGCGAGGAACCGGTCCACCACGCGGGTCTGCGCCGCGCCATCGCTGAGCGACTCCCCGACGATGCGGGTCGCGAGCTCAGTGGACAGGGCACCGATCTCACCGCGGAGCTGGGCCATGGCCTGCTGCCGGTCGGCTTCGATCTGGGCCTTGCCGGCCTCGATGATCCGCTGGGCCTCGACCTGGGCCTCTTCGCGAGCCTCGGCGATGATCGCCGCGCGCTGCTCCTTGGCCTTCTCGAGTTCCTGCGCGTACTCGCGGTGCGACTCTTCGAGCTTCTCGCGGTACTGCTGGCGGATCTCCTCGGCCTCGGCCTCGGCGCGCTTGGCCCGCTCGATGCCCCCCTCGATGGCGTCGTGACGCTCGTCGAGGACCGTCATGACCTTGGGGACCGCCTTGCGGGCCACAAAGAAGTAGACCACGGCGAGCGCGATCGCACCGAAGGTGAACTTCACCCAGTCGATCCGCAGAATGTTGTACTCGGCTGCCAACTCCACCAACATGGTCAGCCCTCCTTCGCGTCAGTTGCCATCAGAAAACGGTTGGCAAAACGCCTTAGGCGCCGGGGGCGGCGAAGGCGAGAACGAAGCCCAGGATGGCGAGGGCCTCGACCAGCGCGAAGCCGAGGTAGATGTTGGTCTGCAGCGGGCCGCGGGCCTCGGGCTGGCGGGCGATGGCCTGCATACCGAGACCGAACACGATACCGACACCGATACCGGCGCCGATGACGCTGATGCCGTAACCGATGGTGTTGATGTTGCCGGTGATCGCAGCGATGTCCATTGTGTTTCCCTTTACTCGACGTCCGGCGTTGCGGTACGCAATAGGTCAGTTCGCCGGTTTGGACGGGTCTTAAGCACTCCTCGTCCCTGTTCCGATCGGGGGACCGGGGGAACTCGGAGGGGGTCTTAGTGAGCCGCTTCGAGCGACTGGTTGAGGTACAGGCTCGCGAGCAGAGTGAACACGAAGGCCTGGATCAGCATGATCGCGATCTCGAAGAGGAAGAAGGCGACGTAACCGAGCAGCGCGGCGCCGGAGAAGACCACGGAGACCGCGGCGAGGACCGGCTCGGCCGAAAGGTTCAGCATGTACCAGCCGCCGTAGGCGAACACGGCCAGAAGCAGGCTGCCCGCGAACATGGTCGCGAACAGACGCAGGGCGTGCGTGACCGGGCGGATGAGGAAGACCGAGAGGATCTCGATCGGGGTGACCAGGACGTAGATCCACTTCGGCATCCCGGGCGGGAAGATCTGGTTACGGAAGTAACCCCAGCCGCCCTGGTTCTTGATACCGATCACGATGGTCATCACGTAGATGACCAGTGCGAACATCGCGGTGAAGGCGAGGTTGCTGTTGACCGGCAGCATGCCGGGGATCAACCCGGTGAAGTTCATGGCCAGGATGAGGGTGAAGACGCCCGTCATGAACGGGATGAAACTGTCGCCCTTGGCACCCATGGTGGGCCGGGTGATGTTGTCCCTGATGAACAGGACCAGCATCTCCCCGACACTCTGCCTGCGGCCGGGGACGAGGCTCAGCTTCTTGCTGAACCACGACCACAGGAGCAGGACGGCACCGACCGCGACGAGCAACAGAACCAGGTACAGGTCGATGCCCGTGCTGAGGGGGATATTGGCGAACCACGGTTCGGGGAAGAACATCCCGATGGTGGGGGCCTCGAACCCGCACCCGTTGTCACCGAAGAGATGGCAACCCGGTTCGGCCGCGAGAATGCGCACGTCAGCACTCACGGCGAATCCTTTCGTCGTGACGCAAGAAAGCCTCGTTGATGGTTGTTACTGCTAGCGTCGTCGCGGAACGGGCGACGCGGGACTGCGGGGTGCTCAGATGTGACGCGTCTTGGCGACGATCAGATAGATCGAGCCGGCCATACCGAGAACCGCCCCGATGGGCAGGAAGAGGGCCTGGAAATCCAGGAGCCTGTCCGCACCCCAGCCGATCGCGCTCCACACGAGAACACCCGAAAGCAGAGTGGAGAAGAGCGCCCAACCATCGGCCTCGCGTGGCGCGGGTAGCGCTTCGGGGCCCTTCTTCTCGGTTGGCTCGCTGCTCATCTCGCTCCGGAATATAGCATGTGGGGCGCGGCTGGAAGGTGGCCTTCCGCCTGCCGTGGAACAGGTTATAACGCCCGCTCCAACGGAACGCGGCGGGGCACCCCATCACGAGTTCTCCGAACTCTCACTGGGGTCCACGTGGAGGATCTTCGCCTGGGAGGTGGCCCAGGTCTGCCCACCAAGCCATGCCAGCACCACGACCAGCGCGCTGTAGACGAAGGCGTTGGTGCTGAGGTCGGCGATGAGAGGGCTTCCTCCGAGGGTCACCAGCAGGATGCCCAGCAGCGCCATCTTGACCACGAAGCCGATGAGGTTCGCGGCAAGGAACAGGTCCTTGTTGCGCCGGGTGACCAGGATGACCGCCCACTGCCCCAGACCGAAACAGGCGATGACGATGGCCACCGCCAGGGCCGAACCGAGAGCTCCCGCGGTACCTGCGAGCAGGGCCGAGATCGCAATGGCCAGGGCTCCGCACGCGGCGCTCGGAAGCGCGGCGCCGCGGAGGATCCGGGCGTCGTGTCCCTGCATGACGAAGCTCCGTGGGGTTAAGTGGTTACCTGCTCGTGAAAGCTATCACAAGGTTTTCGGTACGAAATCCAGGGACCCCTTAACGCACCCTTAACGCGGCGCGAAAGGCCCGTACCGGGGCCTCTTCGGACCTTGTGTCACCTTGAACACACTCGGCTCGACCTTCACAAGCAGGCACATTCGGACCGCCCGAGAGGACCTCCGTCCCGAACGTGATCGGCCTTTTATCCATCGGTTGACGAATGGTGATCTGTTCGCGATCGAGAAGCCTTCCGCCGGCTCCCGGGCAACAACCCACGACGGTGCAGACGCGGCAGGGCGATGAGACCGACCGCACAGGTGGCCACCAGCACGGTGACCGAGAGGACGATGAGCGCGGAGTCGAAGATCGACAGGGACACCGCGGCGAACGCGACGATGCCCGCCCACAGGTACATCAACAGCACCGCGCGGGTATGGGTGTGCCCCATGTCCAGTAGACGGTGGTGCAGATGCCCCCTGTCCGGGGCGAAGGGGGACTTGCCCGCGAGTGTGCGCCGCACGATCGCCAGCACCATGTCGGCGAGGGGCAGCGCGATCACCAACAGCGGCAACAGGATGGGAAGGAAGACGACCAGGCCGGAGGAGTTGAACTCCTCCCTGGCGGTGTTCGCGTCGAACTGACCCGTCACCGTGATGGTGATCGAGGTGAGCAACAGACCCAACAGCATCGAACCGGTGTCGCCCATGAACACCCTGGCCGGGTGGAAGTTGTGGCAGAGGAATCCCAGGCAGGTGCCCGCCAGGATGATCGCGATCATCGCCGGGTAGGACTGGCGCTCGAACCCCTGGTCCACCGCGACCACGTAGTAGTAGGCGAAGAACGCCAGCGAGGAGATCGCGACGATACCGGCTGCCAGGCCGTCCAGGCCGTCGGCGAAGTTGATCGCGTTGATGGTCGCCACGATGAGCAGGATCGACACCATCGCCCCGAGCCACGGGCCCAGGGACAACTGGGTGCCGGGCAGTGGCAGCCACAGCAACTGCACGCCCTGCCAGACCAGGATGCCCGCGGCGGCGGTCTGGCCCGCCAGCTTGCTCAGCGCGTCCATCCCCCATCGGTCGTCGATGACGCCGATGACGGTGATGAGCCCGCCGGCCAACAGCAGGCCGATCCAGGTCTTGGCCACGAACACGTTCTGCAGATGCGGTAGCTGCGCCGAGATGAGCAGCGCCGCGGCGAACCCGCCGTAGATGGCGAGTCCGCCCAACCGTGGAATGGGTTCGGTGTGCACGTCACGGTCGCGCACGGGGGGCGCCGCGCCGAAGGCGATCGCCAACCGACGTACCAACGGCACGAGCAGGTAGGTCACCGCGACGGCGATGACGAAGGTGAGCGCGTACTCCCGCACGGCCGGCCCCTCTAGTTCTTGTCGCTACCGGACGTGTCGGACTCGGTGCCGGTGGACGACGACTCGGCGGTGTCCTCGGTCTTGCCGGAACCGTCTGTCTCGCCGTCGTTGTCGGCGTCGTCGAGGGCCTCGGCGGCGGCGGTCTCCGCGTCGATCTCGGCGGCGTCGTCCTTCTTCGGTTTGGCCCGACCCTTGCGCAGCTCACCGATGACGGTGCCGCACACGGCCCGCAGCTCCTCGATGGAGATGGCGCCCGACCGCAGCACACGCGGTACCGCGTAGGTCAGGTCGACGATGGTGGAGGCCACCGGATTGTCGCTCTCACCACCGTCCAGGTAGACGGCCACGTCCTCGTCGCCGAGCTGCTCGATGGCCTCACCGGCGTTGGCGGCGGCCCGCTCCCCCGACTTGTTGGCGCTGCTGACCGCCATGGGGCCGGTCTCCTTGAGCAGCTCCAGGGCCACCGGGTCCATCGGCATGCGCACGGCCACGGTCCCCTTGGTGTCGCCCAGGTCCCAGGACAGGCTGGGGGTGGCGGTGCACACGAGGGTGAGCGGACCGGGCCAGAACTCCTCCATGAGGTCCCGGCCGTGGTTGCCCAGGTCGTCGATCAGGGCACTGGCGGCCCGGATGGAACCGACCAGCACGGGCGGTGGCATGTCCCTGCCGCGCCCCTTGGTCTCCAGCAGGCGCGCGACCGCCTTCGGACTGAAGGCGTCGGTACCGATGCCGTACACGGTGTCGGTGGGCAGTACCACCAGGTCGCCTCGGCGTACCGCGGACGCGGCGTCGGCGATGCCGTCCTTGCGGGCGGTCTCGTCCGCGCAGTCGTAGATGCGGCTCACCCTGGGTTCACCTCGATCTCGAACGGGTCGACCGGACAGATGTCGGTTCGACGGTGGGGTTGGGGGGTGAGGGCGAAGGGCGGCTAATCGTCCTCGTCGGCTCGGCGCATGACCACGAAGCGGTCGCGCCTCGCCATGTCCTTGCGGTTGAGGACGTCACGCCAGCCCTTGTCCTCGGGGAACAGCCGGGGAATGTCGATGCCCTGACCGTCATGGTGTTCGATGGCCATGGCCCCGCCCGGACGCAACAGCCTACGGCCGACCGCCTCCAGGTCGCGGATCATGTCCAGACCGTCCTCGCCCGACCACAACGCCGGGGCCGGGTCGTAGTCGCGTACCTCCGGCGGGATGACGTGCGCCTCCCGGGTCGGGACGTAGGGCGGGTTGCTGATGAGCAGGTCCACCCCGCCATCGAGCTCGGGCAGGGCGGTACGCATGTCACCCTCGTGGGCGGTCACCCGATCGGCGTGCCCGCTGGACTCCACGTTGCGGCGGGTCCAGCGCAGCGCTTCGGGATCGATCTCGACCGTGTGCACCCGTGAACGCGGCACCTCCTGGGCGATGGAGATGGCGATGGCCCCGGAACCGGAGCCCAGGTCCACGACCAGTGGGTCGGCCACGTCCATGGACCGCAGTGTCTCGATCGCCCAGTCCACCATGATCTCGGTCTCGGGTCGGGGCACGAAGACACCCGGCCCGACCTGGAGTTCGAGGTAGCGGAAGTAGGCGCGTCCGGTGATGTGCTGGAGGGGTTCGCGGGCCTCTCTGCGGGAGACGCACTCCCAGTAACGGGCGTCGAAGTCGGCGTCGGCGACCGAGTGCAGTTCCCCTCGACGGACACCATGCACGAACGCCGCGAGTTCCTCGGCGTCGGTGCGGGGTGAGGCCACGCCCGCCTCGGCCAGCCGGAGCGTGGCGCGGGCGACCTCGTCGAGTAGGAAGTTCATGATGTTTGGGCGGCTTCGAGCCTCTCCTTGGTGTCCGCGTCCACCAAGGCCTTGATGACCCCGCCCAGTTCCCCGTCGAGGACCTGGTCGAGGTTGTAGGCCTTGTAACCGACCCGGTGGTCGGAGATACGGTTCTCCGGGAAATTGTAGGTGCGCACGCGCTCGGAGCGGTCGACGGTACGGACCTGGCTCTTGCGTTCGGCGCTGGCCTCGGCGTCCGCGCTGGCCTGGGCCTCGGCGTAGATGCGGGCGCGCAGGATACGCAGGGCCTGCTCCTTGTTCTGGAGCTGGCTCTTCTCGTTCTGGCAGGAGGCGACGATGCCGGTCGGCAGGTGGGTGATGCGCACCGCGGAGTCGGTGGTGTTGACGCTCTGCCCGCCGGGGCCGGAGGAACGGTAGACGTCGACGCGAAGATCCTTCTCGTGGATCTCGATCTCGATCTCCTCGGCCTCGGGCACGACCAGGACACCGACGGCGGAGGTGTGGATACGCCCCTGGGACTCGGTGACGGGCACCCGCTGCACCCGGTGGACACCGCCCTCGAACTTGAGCATGGGCCACGCGCCCGAGCCGGGCTCGGGGTTGCCCTTGTTCTTGAAGGCGATGGTGATGTCCTTGTAACCGCCCAGGTCCGAGTGGGTGGCGTCGATGACCTCGGTCTTCAAGCCCTGCCGTTCGGCGTAGCGCAGGTACATGCGGACCAGGTCGCCGGCGAACAGGGCGGACTCGTCGCCGCCCTCACCGGCCTTGACCTCCATGATGAGGTTCTTGTCGTCGGCGGGGTCGCGCGGGATGAGGAGGAAGCTCAGGCGCTCGGTGAGCTGCTCGGCCTCCTCGGTCAGCCGGTCGGCCTCCTCGGCGAAGGAGGAGTCCTCGGCGGCCAGCTCACGGGCGGCCTCGATGTCGTTCTCGACCGCCTTGAGCTGCCGGTAGGCCTCGATGATCGGGGTGAGCTGGGAGTAGCGCTTGCCCAGCCTGCGCGCCTCGGCCGGGTTCGCGTGCACCTCGGGGTCGGCGAGCCGCTGTTCCAGCTCGTAGTACTCCCCGAGTAGGTCGTCCAGCTTCACTATCCCATTCCCGTCTTCTCGTCCGCCCTGGCTGTTCCCCCGGATGAGGGGGCTGCGACCGGTCCGGTGGCGCGCCCCGCGAACGGAGCGGTGCCACCGGGCCGAAGGGCAGCGCTACTTGCGCTTGCCGAAGCGCTTCTCGAAGCGGGCGACCCGACCACCGGTGTCCAGGATCTTCTGCTTGCCGGTGTAGAAGGGGTGGCACTCGGAGCACACGTCGGCGCGCAGCTTGCCCTCGGTGAGGGTGCTCCGGGTGACGAAGTGGGCGCCACAGGTGCAGGTCACCTCGGTGGCGACGTACTCCGGGTGGATGTCGGCCTGCATGTGTTCTCCTTGCTAGTGCGCGACCGCCGGACGCATGACCACGGCACCCACCTCACAGGTGGGGCCGTGTCGAAACCATGCGCGAACCGGTGCCGCGGCGATCCAGGTGATCGGGTGGCGTGCTCTCCCGGTGACAGGAGGACGAACCTACCCTCACTACCAGTTTGCCAGATCGACAACCATGCCGGGACCAGTACCTATTCCCGAGCCCCCTTCCGGGACTCGGCGTCGCGCATCGCGCTGGACGGTGGTTTGTTCGCGTCGGCCCGTCGCAGTAGCAGGACCAGGCCGACCAGCACGGCCAGGAGCAGGGCCAGCACGATCGTGCCCGCGTTCGCTCCGAGGCCGTAGATGAACACGTAGCTCACCGATCCGGCCAGGACCGCGTAGTAGGTCAACGGGATGAACGTCTGGCGGATGAGGTCACCCTCACGACCGACCAGGCCGACCACCGCTGAGGCGGCCACGATGTTGTGCACCGTGATCATGTTCCCGGCCGCGCCACCGACGGCCTGGGTGGCCACGACGGTCTCCGGTGGGACCCCGATCTGTTCGGCGGTGGAGAACTGGAAGAGGGAGAACATCAGGTTGGAGACGGTGTTGGAGCCGGCGACGAAGGCGCCGAGTGCGCCGATCCACGGGGCGTAGAGAGGCCAGGCGGTGTCGCCGAGCTCCGCGGCGCCGGTCGCCAGGGTCAACGGCATGCTGTCCAGGGTGGTTCCCCCGAAGTCCGCTCCGGTGTTGATGAAGACACGGACCAGCGGCACGGCGAACAGCAGGGCGACGGCCGCCCCCGCGAGATGGGAACCCGCCATCTTCCAGGAGGCGAGGATCTCCGAGCCCTTCATGCGGTGCAGTCCGTAGGTGATGAGGCAGACCAGGATGAAGGTCGCCCCGGGTGAGTAGAGGGGTTCGACGGCCTGAGCGATGGAGGTGCCGAGGATGTCGTCGGAACCGATGGTGATGCCGGACAACCATTCCTGGACGGGGGCGATGGTGCGGCTGCCCACCAGGATGGCGGCGACCAACAGGTAGGGAGCCCAGGCCTGGAGCAGCCCCATGCGACGACCGACGACCTCCTCCCCGTTGCCGGACTCGATCCGGCCGGTCCAGCGGGCGAGCCAGTCCTCCCGCGGCGGGAAGTCCCAGATCCTCTTCGGCATCAGGAAGCCCTTACGGGCGGCGAGGACGACGATGACCAGACCGGTCAGGCCGCCCAGGAGGCTGGTGAACTCGACCCCGAGGAAGTAGTTGTACAGGATCGACGGGATCGTCATGGCGAAGGCGCTGAACAGGGCGAACCTCCAAACGCCGAAGCCGTCGGAGAAACGCCTGTTCTCCCCGTAGAAGCCGCAGAGCATGCAACAGATGAAGAGGGGGATGAGGGTTCCCGCCACGGCGTGCAGGAGCACGGTCTGAAGGCCGATTTCGCTGACGAACCCGGGCAGGGTGAGGCCGAGGACGGAGGCGCGTTCGGCGACCTGCTCCGAGCCGTCCAGGCCACCGGCGACCCCGACGAGGATCGGGGTGCCGACCGCGCCGAAGCTGACCGGAGTGCTCTGGATGACCAGCCCCACCATGACGGCGGCCATGGCCGGGAAACCGAGGGCGAGCATGAGGGGCGCGACCACGGCCGCAGGGGTGCCGAACCCGGAGGCGCCCTCTATGAAGCTGCCGAACAGCCAGCCGATGATCACCGCCTGGATACGCCGGTCGGGGCTGATGTCGGTGAAGGTGGCCCGGATGGTGGCCACGGCGCCGCTCTTGGTGAGGGTGGAGAGCAGGAGCAACGCGCCGAAGATGATGTAGAGCAGGCCCGCGGCGAGGATCAGGCCTTGGAGGGTGGAGGCCGCGATGGCCATCCAGTCGGTCTGCCAGAACAGGACCGCGATGCCGACCACGACTACGTACCCGGCGGGCATCGCGTACATGGCGGGGAGGCGGAACCCGACGAGCAGGACTCCGACCACGAGGATCGGGGTGAGCGCGAGGAGACTGAGCAGGGCGAGGTTGTCCATTCCAGACGGCTCCCTGATACGGGGTGTGCACTCGGCTGGCGCGACACTAGATCCGCCGGAGCGCTCCCACCATCCCCCTTTTGTGATCTGCAACACAGTAGTGATATTCGAGTTCCGTATCCCGAAAAGAACTCGGTCGACCGGCCCCGGACACACGAAAGGCCCCCTCCCCGAACCCGGGAAGGGGGCCTGACGTTCGGTTACGAGCGCTCCGGCCCCACCGTGGTCTTCTGGATCTGCATGAGGAACTCGGCGTTGCTCTTGGACTCCTTCATCTTGTCCAGGAGCAGCTCGATCGCCTGTTGCGTGTCCAGGGCGTGCAGCACCCGGCGGAGCTTCCATACGACGTTCAGCTCTTCCGGCGACATCAGGATCTCCTCCTTACGGGTGCTGGAGGCGTCCACGTCCACGGCCGGGAAGATCCGCTTGTCCGCCAGGGACCGGTTGAGCTTGAGCTCCATGTTGCCGGTGCCCTTGAACTCCTCGAAGATCACCTCGTCGGCGCGCGAACCCGTCTCGACCAACGCGGTGGCCAGGATGGTCAGCGAACCGCCGCCCTCGATGTTGCGGGCCGCACCGAAGAACCTCTTCGGCGGGTACAGGGCGGTGGAGTCCACACCACCGGACATGATGCGTCCGCTGGCGGGAGCGGCCAGGTTGTAGGCGCGGCCCAGGCGGGTGATGGAGTCGAGCAGGACGACCACGTCCATGCCCATCTCCACGAGGCGCTTGGCGCGCTCGATCGCCAGGTCCGCGACGACCGTGTGGTCCTCGGCCGGACGGTCGAAGGTCGAGTGGATGACCTCGCCCTTGACCGTGCGCTGCATGTCGGTGACCTCCTCGGGACGTTCGTCCACGAGGATCACCATGAGGTAGCACTCCGGGTTGTTCTCGGTGATGGCGTTGGCGATCGCCTGCATCACCATCGTCTTACCGGCCTTGGGCGGAGAGACGATCAGACCGCGCTGGCCCTTACCGATCGGGGCGACCAGGTCGATGATCCGCGTGGTCAGCACGTTCGGCTCGGTCTCCAGTCGCAGGCGCTCCTGCGGGTAGAGCGGGACGAGCTTGGAGAACTCCTGGCGCCCCTTGGCCTGGTCCGAGGACATGTTGTTGACCGAGTCCAGGCGCACCAGGGCGTTGAACTTCTCGCGTCGCTCACCGTCGCGAGGCTGACGGACCGCACCGATGATGTGGTCGCCCTTGCGCAGGCCGTACTTGCGGACCTGGGCCAGGGACACGTACACGTCGCTCTGGCCGGGCAGGTAGCCGGTGGTACGAACGAAGGCGTAGTTGTCCAGGATGTCCAGGATGCCCGCGACCGGCAACAGGACGTCGTCCTCACCGATGACCGGCTCGGTCTCCGGACCGCTGCTACGACCCCGACGGTCCCGCCGGTCCCGACGCCGACCGCGCCGGCGGCCGCCGCCGAAGTCGTCGTCATTGCCGCTGTTGCTGTTGCTGTTACCGCTGTTGCTGTTACCGCTGCTACTGCGACCCTGGTTCTGGCCGTCGCCGCCGCCCTGCTGACGGTCGGTGTTGTTGGTGTTCTGGTCGTCACCGCCACGGTTGCGGTTGCGACGGTTGCGCTGGCGTTCGCGACCCTGCCCGGACCTGTTGTCACGGTCCTCGGAGTCGGGGCCGTTCTTCTGGGGGGTGCTGGATGTCTTGGTCACGCTGCTCGCGGAGGTTGAGGAGTCGGTGCCGTCCACCGAACGGGGCTGGTCACCGGATTCGTCACCGCGTTTGCGGGACGAGCGGCGGTTGCGGGAGGGCTTGTCGCCCCTCCCACCCTGGGACTCGGTCACGGCCTGGTCCGATGACCGAACACCCGAACCCTTGTTCCCCACCTCGTCGGAACCCGACGGGGTGGACGAGGCGGGTTCGGTCCGGTCGTCGGTTCCTTCGACCTTACCGGCCTCAGGGGCGGCGTCGGACTTCTTTGCCGACTTCGATTTGGCCGGGGCCACGGGACCGCCCTGCTTGGCTTCGATCGCGGCGATCACGTCGCTTTTGCGCATGCGCCCCGTACCGGTGATGCCCATGCTCGACGCGAGCTTTTGGAGCTCGGGGAGCTTCTGGGCGGCGAGACCGGTGCCGCGCGAGGCCGCACGCGACCTCGACGCGCCCGTTGGTGCGGCTTCGCCGGCCTCCGTGGAGGCGTCGGCGCCGTTCTTGCTGTCGACCGCCGCGTCCGTTCGGAGTTCGGTGGTGTCGCTCACTAAGGGTCCTTCCCAAGGAGCGGGCTTCGGCCGTCAGCGTTGTGCTTGATCGGCCGGCCCGATGGTGCGAACCGGCAGGGGCCGGGTAGGGCGTGCCCCACGTGGATGTCGGAAACCGGCGTTGTCGGTCCCCTACCCGATCGCGGCGGGCTCTGGGTACAGCCAGACGTCAGGGCGGATAGCTCGGAGGTGATGCCCGTCAACCGTCGTGGCACGCTCATCCGAGGAGGAGCGGACTTCGAAGACGTGGGCACAGTCGCGGGGAGACCGCTGACTCGACACATTGGCCGCCGCTTCCGACTGATCGTGAGATCGGACCGCCGGAGTATGGGATGCGGAAGCCGCTGTGGCGGATGAGCACACGCCCCGTGACGGGGCATCTGGTGCTTCACCAAGCCTAACATCACCTGAGGCCACGGCTATTCCTCGACACAGATGCTACGGATGGGGAGATGGGGTCCGCACCCCCGCCGGCTCAACGTGCAGGGGGCGTATGTCCCAATCATTACCCGCCCACCGAGCGATCGAATCAATCTGTCGGGCGATTTCCGGCGAATTCACCTCCGCGCGTCCCTCGGCGACCGTGCACAGCACCAGCGCCGTGGGCCCCGCACCGGAGACCACCGCGGCGAGTTTCTCGTGTTCTCGCAGGTCTTCGACGAGGGAGAGGGTGCGCGGCATGGCGGGCGAGCGATAGGACTCGTGCAGCCGATCCCGGGTGGCCGAGAACAAGGATTCCGGTTGGCCACATACGGCCGCGGTCATCAACGCGGCGCGTCCGGCGTTGAAGGCGGCGTCGGCGTGGGGAACCGTCTCCGGCAACAGCCCGCGGGCGCGTTCGGTGGACAGCTTCCAACCCGGCACGCACAGTACCGGCAGGATCCGTTCGTCCGGGGTGAGCCGGGCGACGCCCCAGGTGTCGTCGTCGCGATAGGCCACGGTGTAACCGCCGAAGACACAGGGGGCCACGTTGTCGGGGTGACCCTCCATGTCCGCGGCGATCTGGTAGATCCAGTCGCGGTCCGGGCCGCCGTCTGGCCCGGCCCTGCCGAGCAGTGCCGCCGCCGCCGCGACCCCGCCGACGATCGCCGAGGACGAGGAACCGAGTCCGCGCGCGTGCGGGATGTCGTTCTCACAGCGCAGGTCCAGGCCGGGAAGTTTCTCCCCGACCCGGTCGAAGGCCTCGGCCATGGCCCTGATGACGAGGTGACGCCGGTCGAGCGGCACCTCTCGGCAGCCCTGCCCCGCGGCGAAGACGTGGAGCTCGTCGTCCTCGCGCAAGGAGACGTCGAAGCGGTTGTACAACCGGACGGCCAACCCGAGGCTGTCGAACCCGGGCCCGAGGTTGGCGCTGGTGGCCGGGGCGTCGACGGACACCCGGCGCGGACGTGGTGAGGTCACTGGTGGCTACCTAGGTCGGTACGGAGCTCAGATCAGGTCCAGGGCCTTGGCGGCGGCCTGGGCGTCGACGGGGACGGTGATGGCGGAGGAGGCACCGGCCAGGGCCCAGTCGGGGTCCTTGAGGCCGTTTCCGGTGACGGTGCACACCACGCGGCTGCCCTTGGGGACCTCTCCGGCCTCGACGGCCTGTAGGAGGCCGGCGACGCTCGCGGCCGAGGCGAGCTCGACGAAGACGCCCTCTTGGGAGGCGAGGAGCTTGTAGGCGGCCATGATCTGCCGGTCGGTGACCTTGTCGATGGCGCCACCGGACTCGTCGCGCGCCTGTTCGGCGAGCTTCCAGGAGGCCGGGTTGCCGATGCGGATGGCGGTGGCGATGGTGTTGGGGTTGGTCACGGGCGCCCCGTCGACGATGGGCGCGGAGCCGCTGGCCTGGAAGCCGAGCATGCGAGGGGACCTGGTGGACATCCCGTCCTTGGCGTACTCGGTGTAGCCCATCCAGTAGGCGGTGATGTTGCCGGCGTTGCCGACGGGGATGCAGTGAACATCGGGGGCGTCGCCGAGGGCGTCGACGATCTCGAAGGCGGCGGTCTTCTGCCCTTGGAGACGGTAGGGGTTGACCGAGTTCACCAGGGCGACCGGGTAGTCGACGCTGAGCTTGCGGGCGAGTTCCAGACAGTCGTCGAAGTTGCCGTCGACCTGGAGCAGGCGGGCACCGTGCACGAGGGCCTGGGCGAGCTTGCCCATGGCGATCTTGCCCTGGGGCACCAGGACGGCGCAGGCCATGCCCGCGCGGATGGCGTAGGCGGCGGCGCTGGCGCTGGTGTTACCGGTGGAGGCACAGATGACGGCCTTGGCGCCGTCCTCGGCCGCCTTGGAGATCGCCATGGTCATGCCGCGGTCCTTGAAGGAGCCGGTGGGGTTGAGGCCCTCGACCTTGAGGAAGACCTCGCAGCCCGTGAGCTCGGACACGCGTGCGGCGGGCAACAGCGGGGTGTTGCCCTCCTGGAGGGTGACGACCGGGGTGTTCTCGTTGACGGGAAGGCGGTCGCGGTATTCCTCGACGAGGCCTCGCCAGGCCCGTGCCATGCTCACGACGGTGTCCCTTTCGGGTGGTTGCTGTTCGCTTGACGCGCGCCCTCGGCGGGCGCGCGGGAAAGTCGTCCCTCTAGGGAAGACGGGTGTGGGGGTCTCGCCGCGGCGGAGCGTCCCCACTGGTGACGAGTGTACGACCCGACCTGCGAGGTCTTGCGTCGCGGCACTGTGATCTCAGTATCCGGACACCGGGGGTCGCTTTCCGCCGAGCGACCCCCGGCCCTCGATCAGTCCTGGAAGTTCTCCACGCGCATCACGCTGGCCACCTCGCGGACCATCGGGTGCGTGCTGAGCCGTTCGACCGTGCTGCTGAGCGCGGAATCGGGTGCGGGGTGGCTGACCAGCACGAGCTGAGCGTCGTCCCCGCTGCCCTCCTGACGCACGTTCCTGATGGAGACACCGTGGTCGGCGAAGACCTCGGCGACCTGGGAGAGCACGCCCGGACGATCGGCCACGTCCAGCGCCACGTGGTAGCTGGTGATGGTGCGGCCCATGTCGTGCACCGGCAGGCCGGTGTCGTGGCCTCCCTCGGCCACGGACGTGCGGGCCATCCGGTTACGGGTCACGCCCACGATGTCGCCCAGGACCGCGCCCGCGGTGGGGGTGCCCCCCGCCCCGGCGCCGTAGAACATCAGCCGGCCGGCCGACTCGGCCTCCACGAAGACCGCGTTGTAGGCCTCCTTGACGCTCGCCAGCGGGTGCTCCAACGGCAGCATGACCGGGTGGACGCGTACGCCCACGGACTCGCCGTCCTCGGAACGCTGACAGATCGCCAGGAGCTTGACCACGCACCCCATGTCCCGGGCACTGGCGATGTCGCCGGCGGAGACTCCCGTGATGCCTTCGCGGTGCACGTCGGCGGCGGTGACGCGCTGGGTGTGGAAGGCCAGCCGGGCCAGGATCGCGGCCTTGGCCGCGGCGTCGAAGCCCTCCACGTCGGCGGTCGGGTCGGCCTCGGCGTAGCCCAGGCTCTGTGCTTCCGCCAAGGCCTCGGTGAAGGACGACCCGGCCGAGTCCATGCGATCCAGCACGTAGTTGGTCGTGCCGTTGACGATCCCCAGGACCCGGTTGACCTTGTCACCGGCCAGGGAGTCGCGCAGCGGGCGCAGCAGCGGGATGGCCCCGGCCACGGACGCCTCGTAGTACAGGTCGACCCCGGCCTCGCGGGCCGCGGCGTGCAGGGTCTGTCCATCCTCGGCCAGCAGCGCCTTGTTCGCGGTCACCACGGACTTGCCGGACTTGATCGCCGAGAGGATCAGCGAACGGGCCGGCTCGATCCCGCCGATGACCTCCACCACGACGTCGATGTCCGGGCGGGTGACCAGCGCCGTGGCGTCGGTGGTCAGCAGCGCCGGGTCGACCCCACGGTCGCGGTCGAGCCTGCGTACCGCGATCCCGCCGATCTCGATCGGCGTGCCGATCCGCGCGGCCAGTTCCTCGGACTGTTCGTTGACCAGGCGGACGACTTCCGAACCCACAACGCCGCATCCGAGCAGCGCCACCTTCATCGCCATTTGGGCGTGACTCCCACTTCTCTCGTGTCCGACCCCTCCGGACGCCGGTCGACGCCCGTGTGACGAACGTTTCAGCCTACGTCGAGGCGGAGGAGGTCCTCCTCGCTCTCCCTTCGCACGATGACCCGTGCGTTCGCGTCCCGAACCGCCACCATGGCGGGGCGGGGCAGGTGGTTGTAGTTACTCGCCATGGAGTAGCAGTAGGCGCCGGTGGCGGCGACCGCCACCAGGTCGCCCGGCCGCAGGTCGGCGGGCAGGTACAGGTCGTGCACGATGATGTCACCGCTCTCGCAGTGCTTGCCGACCAGACGGGAGAGCATGGCCTCGGCGTCGCTCTCGCGAGAGACCAGCCTGCCGGTGTACTCCGACCCGTACAGGGCGGTGCGGATGTTGTCGCTCATCCCACCGTCGACGCTCACGTAGGTGCGGATGCCCTCCACGTCCTTGACGGTGCCGACCTCGTAGAGGGTGACCCCGGCGGGACCCGCGATGGCACGGCCGGGCTCGACCGCGATACGCGGCATGGGCAGGCCCGCCTCGGCGCACTCGCGGCGCACGATCGCGGTGAGGCTCTCGGCGATGGTCTTGGGGTCGAGGGGGTCGTCGTCGGAGGTGTAGGCGATGCCCAGTCCGCCACCGAGGTCGAGTTCGGCGAGGGTGACGTCGAGTTCCTCATGGATCCGGGTGAGGAACCGGGTGACGCGGCGGGCCGCGACCTCGAACCCGGAGGTGTCGAAGATCTGCGAACCGATGTGCGAGTGCAGCCCGACCAGTTCCAGGTGGTCGGCGGCCAGGACCCGACGGACCGCCTCGGCGGCGGCGCCGGTGCTGAGCGCGAACCCGAACTTCTGGTCGTCGTGGGCGGTGGCCACGAACTCGTGGGTGTGCGCCTCCACGCCGGTGGTGACGCGGATCAGGACCTTGGGGCGGGCGCCGATCTCGGCGGCGACGGTCGCCAGACGGTCGATCTCGTCGAGGGAGTCGACGATGACGCGGCCGACTCCGACCTCGACGGCACGGCGCAACTCGGCCACCGACTTGTTGTTGCCGTGCATGGCGACGCGGTCGGTGGGAACGCCGGCGGCCAGGGCCACGGCCAACTCACCGCCGGAGCACACGTCGATCTTGAGCCCTTCCTCGATCACCCAACGGGCGACGGCCTTGGTCAGCAGGGCCTTGCCGGCGTAGTACACGTCGGCGTCGGTGAAGGCGGTGGAGTAGTCGCGGGCGCGGGAGCGGAAGTCCTCCTCGTCCATGACGAAGAGCGGCGTCCCGTACTCGGCGGCGAGGGCGCGCACGCCGATGCCACCGATGGTCAGTTCTCCGTCCAGACGGCGCGAGGTGGCGGGCCACACGCGTTCGTCGAGGGAGTTGAGGTCCTCGGGCGGCAGCGGTGGGTTGTCCTCCGGCAGGATCTCCGCGTGGCGGGATCCTGCGGGGTGGGCGTAGCGGCTCATGGCGGGTCTTTCGGCTGGACCTTCGTATTGCTGTTCAGGGGGGACCCTGCCCATTGTCCATCAAGAAGATCGGAACACAGGGGTTGGGATCTCCCCCTGGGACCCGCGGCGGACGAAGTGTCTACAGCCTTGTGGGCGCCGACACCCCGAGCAGGAAGAGTCCGGTGCGGAGCACACCGGCGACGGCCGCGGGCAGGGCCGGGTCCAGGGCGGCCCGCGTGGGTTCGTCCCCGCCGGCACCGACGGTGGAACCCGTCCGCCACTCATCGTAGGCACTGCTCAACGCTTCCAGGTATCTGACCAGGATATGGGGTTCCTCTCGGCGCGCGGCGGTGTCCAGGACACCGGGGCCGTCGAAGAGCAGCGCGCGCACCTTGGCGTTGGCGCCATGGCGGCATTCGGCCGCCGCGAGCCCGGTGTCGCGGGCCCATCTCAGGCTGGTCAGCGCGTGCGCGTGGGCGTAGCGCAGTCGGAAGGCCGGGTTGGCGTCGGTGAGGCGGGCCCAGGCCCCGGGGTGCTCGGCCGAGGGCAGCACCGGTAGGTCCCTACCCGTGGACTCGTTCTCCCTGGGTCTGTCGGGCACCGAGCGGCAGAACGCCACCCGGGCGCTGTCCTCGCCGATGCGTCCCAGGGTGCGGCCGGCGGGTGTGTACAGGTCGGTGCGATCGGTGTCCAGGTAGTGGTCGCGCCAGGACACCTCGCCGCTCGGTTCGGGGGGAGGGTCCTCGTCGCCCACGGCCATGGCGATGCGGGCGCGGGCGTCGGCACGGGCGAAGCGTCGCGCCTGCGCCACGGGGCCGGCCTCGTGCAGGTCGGTGCGGGGCCACTCCCCCGCCCCGGTCCAGGGGCGTCCGGTGAGGAAGCGCGGGCCGTCGGCCGCCGCACGCAGCAGGCTCTGGCGCTGGCGGCAGGTGAAGGTGATGTTGACGAAGCCGCGTTTGTCGCCGAGGACCTCGGCGAATCCGGCCTCGGGGTCATCGCCGTCGGACAGGGATTCGACCTGCTCGACGATACGAGCGGAAACCGTGAGGCGGTGGGTGTCGTCGCGCCCCTCGGGGAGCCGGTCGCGCACCCGGCTCACCAGCCGCGGGGCCAGGGCCACGGAAGCGTCGGCCGAACCCGCGGCCTGGTCCGCGCGCGGCCACACGAACGGGATGTCGGTGTCGTCCAGATCGAAGGCGCGCAGCGCGGCACGGCGCACCACGGCCTCCAGGGCGCGTGGGGTCACGCGAGTCCCCCCATGCCGTCGTCGCCGTCACCGTGCAGGGCACGGATGAGGTCGACGAGCTCGTCGGGGTCGAAGGGCTTGGTGATGTAGTCGTCGACGCCGATCCGTTCGCCCCGCCTGCGGTCGTCCGCCTGGGCGCGGGCGGTCACCATGACGATGCGCCGGTCGTAGCCGTCGGCTCGTAGGCGTTCGACGGTGCTCCAGCCGTCGAGGCGGGGCATCATCACGTCCATGGTGATGACGGCGGGTCGGACGTGACCGACCTGGTCCAGGCAGTCCTGTCCGTCCATGGCGGTGAACACCTCGAACCCCTCCAGTTCGAGGTTGAGGCGGATGAGTTCACGGA
Source organism: Nocardiopsis sp. NPDC055879 (assembly GCF_053615935.1). Lineage (NCBI taxonomy): Bacteria > Bacillati > Actinomycetota > Actinomycetes > Streptosporangiales > Nocardiopsidaceae > Nocardiopsis > Nocardiopsis sp. NPDC055879. The sequence continues at coordinate 325,953 of NZ_JBSHCT010000002.1, read as the reverse complement.
TCACTTCGTCGTCCTCGACGACGAGAACCCGTACGGGAAGGGCGTTCACGATCGTGACACTACCTCCGCCGAGCGCGACGACACCACCGGATCGGAGCATTCGGACGACCCCCCGAAACGATTGGACGAACCTCCCTCAACCCCTGCTAGAGTTGACCTCGCAACAGCGCCCCCTTAGCTCAGGGGATAGAGCACCGGCCTCCGGAGCCGGTTGCGCAGGTTCGAATCCTGCAGGGGGCACAGTTCGAGAGGGAACACCGCGACGGTGTTCCCTTTTTCGTTTCCGCGCTTCGGGGACGTCGCCGCTCCAAAGCGCGAAGGGAGTGAGATGACGGTCGGCCTTGAGCGCCCGGAGGACGTTCCGACGGGTTTCGCCCGGGCGTGGAACCGAGGGGACGCGGAGGGCATCGCGAACCTGTTCGTTCCGGACGCGGACTTCGTCAACGTGGTCGGCCTGTGGTGGCGCGACCGCGAGAGCATCCACCGCGCCCACGACTACGGTCTGCGGGTGATCTTCCCCGGCTCCGCCCTTCGTGTGTCCGGTGTTCGGGTGCGCGAGTTGGGCGACGACGCCGCGGTGGTGCACTGCCGTTGGTCGATCACCGGTCAGACGAGCCTGGACGGTGGACCCGCGGGCCGCCGGTCCGGGGTCTTCACCTTCGTCGTCCAACGCGGGTTCGATGGTTGGCGGGCCGTGGCCGCGCACAACACCGACCGGGTCCCCGGCGCCGAGACCCACGTCTCCGGTGAGACGGGCCTGACCCCGACCGACTACCGCGAACGGCCTTAGGGCGTGCGGCCGGGCTCGGTCAGGGGGCGGGGGTGAGGGGCCAGGTGCCGTCGACCACGGCGTCGGGGTTGCGGCGGCGCAGGTACTCCTGGAAGCTCGCGGACTGCTCGGCCTTCCACTTGATCTGGGAGGAATGCAGGTCGTCGATGGACAGCTCCGCGATCTCCGGGTACCTGGCGGCGATCTGCCAGGCCAGACGGGCCGCGGCCAGGGCGTCGGCGGCGGCCCCGTGGGCCTCCTCCTGGGCGAGGGGCACCTGGTAGTGGGCGCACACGTCGACGAGTTTGCGCGAACCCCGCCGGAAGGTGTCGACCCGCTTGTCCAGTACCAGTGGGTCCACCACCAGCGGCGGCGCGGCCAGGGGTGGCCGGTGCCGGGCGATCTCGCGGTCGAGCAGGGTGAGGTCGTAGGGCGCGTTGTAGACCACCAGGGGTAGGCCCTCGGCCACGACGGCCTCTATGGCGGCGGCGATCTCGGTGACCACCTCGACGGTCGGGCGGCCCTCGGCCCGAGCCCGTTCGGTGGTGATGCCGTGGATCTCGGCGGCCTCCGCGGGGATCTCGATCCCCGGGTCGGCCAGCCAGGCGGTGACCTCCTTGGTGCCGCGCGCGGGGTCGATCCGCCACAGGGCGGCGGTGACGATCCGTTCGTTCTCGACGTCCAGGCCGGTGCTCTCGATGTCGAAGGCGGCCATGGGCTGGGTATGCCAGGAGGTGTGCACGTGGTTCCTCACGGTTCCGGTCGTCCGATTCCGAACACGCTAGTGACATTACAGATCACCGGTGACAAGCGGCGCCGAATCGTCCTCACGTGGGAATCCGCTTTACTCCGTATCACTCGGAATGCCAGGATCTCTCCAATCGAGACGAGTGGAGTGGTGATGGAGCGGAACGACCATGAGAAGACGCGAGAACGGGAGGTCGCCGCGGGCGACCCTCTCGGACTCGGTGTCACCCCTGAGATGAACGGGCTCGCCGAACGTGGATCGTCCGCCCGGATCGCGGGTGGGAACGATCGGGACGCCACCGCCTCGAACGCCGTTCGCGGATGGCTGGTCCACATCGCTCTCTCGTTGGTGCGCGTGGTCCTGGTCACCGTCGGCATGGTCGCTCTGGTCCCCCAGGGACTGATCCCGTTGGGGATGAACCTGGTGGGCGCGAACGATTCCCTGCGTCTGTGGCTCCTGGCCCGGTACCTACCCCCGGAGTGGCAGGTCCTGGCGGCGTTGGGCTTCGTGGTCTCCGGAGCGTTGACCATCTGGATCGGGCTGCTGCAACACCGCTGGTTGGGGACGCGTCTGGTCGGCGGGGGCATGGTGCAATAACGTCATCGCATGAAGTTTCTGGTACGCGAACGCGTTTTCGACATCGGCGATGATTTCTGGGTGACCGACGAACAGGGCAACAAGGTGTTCTGGGTCGACGGCAAGGCCCTGAAGATCCGCACCACCTTCGAGCTCAAGGACCCCCAGGGCAACGAGCTCATGGTGATCCGCAAGAAGCTCTTCAAGGTCCGGGACCAGATGCGGGTCGAACACGACGGCAAGACCGTGGCGACCGTCCGCAAGCGCCTGTTCAACCCCATCCGCGACAAGCTCAACGTCGAGGTCGAGGGTGCTCCGGACTGGGAGGTCGTGGGGAGCTTCCTGGACAAGGAGTACTCCATCAGCGACAAGGAGGGCACCGTCGCGGTGGTCTCCCGCAAGTGGTTCCGCGTGCGGGACACCTACGCGATCGACGTCAACACCCACCGCCGTGACGTCGCGGGGGACCCCGCGCTGGTGATCAGCGTCGCCGTCGCCGTGGACGCCCTGACCTCCGACGACGACTGATCGGCCCACGGCCCGGTGGCCGCCGCCACCCTTCGGATCGGGTAGCGGGCTGTGGTGACCGATCGATCGGTCTCCCGCCAGACTGTCGGTGTCAACGGCGAAGTCGACCGACGAGGAGCCGAGCATGAGGGACGTGTGGCGGGGGCCGCTTCGGGTGTGCGGATACCTCCTGGTCTCCGCGGCCGCCGGTCTGGCGGCTCTGATCCTGTTGCCGCTGGGCCTGGTGGTGGCGCCCCGGGTGATCAGTCCCCGCTCGCGGTGGCCTCGGCCCTCTCCTCCCGGGCGTCGCGACGGGTGAGCAGGGCACCGGCGACGGCGGCGGTGAAGAACATCAGCACCCCGTAGACCGCGGACGGGATGGCGATCTCGGTGCTGTTCAGGACGGTGATGGCGATGGTCATCGACAGCGTGGTGTTGTGCAGACCGATCTCCATGCAGGAGGCGATGGCCTCGGGACGCCCGGTACCGACGAGGCGGGGCGCCCAGTACCCGATGGTCAGGCTCACCACGTTGAAGACGAGCACCATGAGGCCGACCGAGACGATGTACTGCGGCAGGTTCGCCCACTCGGCGGCGATCGCGCCGATGATCACCGCGACCAGCACGATGCTGGAACCCAGCTTGACCGGCCGCTCCATGCGTTCGGCGAAGGCGGTCATCCTGGCCCGGACGAACATGCCGATCGCGACCGGGACGAGGATGACCGCGAACACCTGGATCATCTTTCCGGCCTGAAGACCGATGGACCCGCCCTCGGTGAAGTAGCCGAGTGAGAACCCGGTGATGAGCGGGAGGGTCACGATGGCGGTGACCGAGTTGATCGCGGTCAGCGAGATGTTGAGCGCGACGTTGCCCTTGAACAGGTAGCTGTACAGGCTCGCGGTGGTGCCGCCCGGGGAGGCCGCCATCATCATCATGCCCACCGCCAACAGCGGTGCCAGGTCGAAGTACTCGACGAAGACCAGCACGAGACCGAAGCAGAAGAGCGGCAGCAGGAGGATCTGGCAACCGAGGACGAGGAGGATCGTCCAGGGCATGGTGAGGAGTCGGGTGAAGTCCCGGACGGTCAGGCTGAGGCCGAGGCCGAGCATGATGACGCCGAGGGCGACCGGCAGGCCGACCGTGGTGAGGGCCGAGTCCATGGGGGACCCCTTGGGGGATGGGCCGGCGACGCGGCCGAGCTGTAGGGACGCGGGGACACGGGGGCGTACCGTTCAGTGACGCACGCCACAAGCTACCCGCAGGTAGAGATAGTGGCATGGGTCACCCCGCCTGGCAAGGGTCACGTGAGCTCGGCGGCGAGGCCTTCAGGGGCGGCCCTTACGCGGGATCAGGCCGCGGGCCAGGAGCTTCCGGTGAGGTCGTAGGCCAGGTGGAACCACACCTTGCGAATGCTCGGGTGGCCGTTGTCGCCCCAAGTGGTGGCGAAGCTGTCGATCAGGGCCAGCCCACGGCCGTCCTCCGCGGTGAGCCGGTCCTCCGGCGAGGCTGCGATCAGCAGCCCGCCCCGGCCCTCCACCGCGCTGGTGGGCATCCCGTTGTCGCGACAGGTCACGGTCATCCCGTTCGGGCCGCGATCCACCCGGATCACGAAGGTCTCGTCCGGTTCACCGGACCGGCTGTGCCGGATCGCGTTGGTGGCCAGCTCCGCGCCCAACAGGGTGAGCACGTACCGGTAGTCGGAGTCCCGACCGGCGGCGCAGGTCTCCAGGAAGGCCCTGACCAGGGGCACGCTCACCGGCTCACCGGCGAACTCCCAGTGGCGTTTGGTGAACGGTACGGGCACCCGACCGTTGAAGTAGTGCCGGTACTCGTCCGGGACCCCCGCGAAGACGTCTTCCTCGGTGCTGGTGAGGGTCGGCACGGCGACGAGCGTGGGCATGAATGACTCCTAGGGCGGGACGGCTCAACGGGCGTGCGCACCATAGCGGGGGTGGCCGCGGAGGCTTCGAGGGGGGAGGGGGCTCGAACCGGTATGACCATACGCGATCACATCGTGGCGGACCAGAGGCCCCCGGTGTGGTGAGTCCCCGAATTCCTCGGCCCCATCGGGCCATCGCCACGACTTCGGCCGGTTCTCTCCCGCTCCCCCACCTCCCCTACCCCACCGAGACCAGGGCCTCCTTGGCCGCGGCCTCGGCGCGGTCGCGGTCGGTGTCCACCAGTGCGATGCGGGTGCGCCGCTCCAACAGGTCGGCCTCGTCCATGGCCCCCTCGTGGCGCACCCCGAACCGCAGTTCGGCCGGGGTGACCCCGCAGGCCACCGGAACCAGCAGTTCGGGGTCGTCCTTCGCCTCGGCCATCACGGCCGGTGCCTCGGTCCCGTACCGGGAGACCAGGTGGCGCGGGGCGTCGAGGTCGTCGAGCTCCTCGTGGGAGGCCGCGCCCACCAGCGGCAGTTCCCGGGTGCGGCAGGGGCCCGCCTGGAGTCGGTGTTCGGCGACGGCCGCGTCCACGGCCTCCTCCGCCATCGCCCGGTAGGTGGTGAGTTTGCCGCCGACCACGGTGACGGAACCATTGGGCGCCACCGACACCAGGTGCTCACGGGACAGTTCCGCGGTGGAGCCGTCCCCGTGCAGCAGCGGGCGCAGCCCGGCGAACGAGCCGATGACGTCGTCCCGGGTCAGCTTGGTGGACAAGGCCCGGTTGAACTGGGCCAGGAGGAAGTCCACGTCCGAATCGGGCACCTCGGGCACCCGAAGGGCGGGACCCTCAAGGGGTTCGTCGGTGAGCCCGGCGTAGATCCGACCGTCGGTCTGGGGCAACGCGAACACGAACCGGCTGACGCTGCCGGGCAACGGCACGGTCAACGCGGCACGGGGGCCGCCCATCACCGCGCCGTCCAGGACCAGGTGGGTACCGCGGCTGGGGCTCAGTCGGATCCGCGGGTCGAGGTCGTCGGCGTGCACACCGGTGGCGTTGACGACCGCACGCGGACGCACCGGGACGAGCCGCCCGTCGGTCTCGTCGCGCAGGAGGACGCCGTCGGCGGTGATGCTCTCGGCGGAGCAGCGGGTGATGACACGAGCGCCCTCACCGGCGGCGGTGCGCGCGATCGCGATGACCAACCGGGCGTCGTCGACGAGTTGACCGTCGAAGGAGACGATCCCGCCGAGCAGACCGTCGGGGTCGACCGCGGGGAGCAGGCGTCGGGTCTGGCGGGCGTTGAGCATCCGGGGGCCGGGCAGGACCGAGGAGGGGGTGCCGGAGAGCATGCGCAGCAGGTCTCCGCCGCCCATCCCGGCGCGGACGGCGAAGGTCCGGGCCAGGCCGGTGTCCCAGTGCACGGGGATCACCATCGGCAGGGAACGGACCAGGTGGGGCGCGGTGACGCGCATGAGGACGTCGCGTTCGCGGGCGCTCTCGTAGGCGATGCCGACCTGCCCCTTGGCGAGGTAGCGCAGACCGCCGTGGACGAGTTTGGAACTCCACCTGCTGGTGCCGAAGGCGAGGTCCTCGCGTTCGACGAGGACCGTGGACAGCCCCCGGGAAGCGGCGTCCAGGGCCACTCCGGCTCCGGTGACGCCGCCACCGACCACCAGTAGGTCCACGTCGGGACGGGCCTCCAGCTCGGCGAGGTCGGTGGTGCGGCGGGTCGCGTTCAGGGATGTGGACCGGCTCATGGGCCTTCCTTCCGTTCTCGGGGTCGCAGGTAGCCGTCCAGCAGGACGGACAGTTCGGCGACCAGCCCGTCGGTGTCGAGGACCTCGGCGAACAGGCGATGGGAGGTGACGGTGTTCTGCACGGTCACCATGACCAGGTGGGCCAGGACCGCGGGGTCGCCGTCCCGGATGGAGCCATCGGCCTGGCCGTCCGCGATGGCGGGTTCGACCAGTTCGAGGGCGGCCTTGTGGCTACTACCGAGCCGGTGGAAGGTGTAGGTGGCCAGGAGTTCCGGTTCGGTGTCGATGATCCGGCCGACGAGGGGGTGGGCGAGCATCGCCCGGGCGGCCCCGGTGGCGTGTCGCACCAGGCCCGAGCGGACGCTCTCCTCGGCGACGTCGCTCCCGGCCGCCATCTCCTCGGCGATGAGGATGTGGCGGAGTTCGCGGGTGAGCAGGTCCGCGACGAGCGCGGTGACGTCGGGCCAGCGGCGGTACACGGTGGGCCGGCTGACCCCGGCGCGGCGGGCCACGTCGGTCAGGGTGGTGCGTCGTACACCGAACGACTCCACGCAGGCGCGGGCCGCGTCCAGGATCTCGTCCTCTACGTTACGTTTTGACGCCATGTGTAAAACTGTAGAGCATGACCCACGATGCGCAAGACTCCCCCGCCGGAACGACCGACGCCACCGGGAGCACCGACACCGCACCGGAGATGAGCTGGTTCGCCTGGGGCGACCCCGGGCGGGCCACCCGATTGGACCCCGGAACGCGCGACCTCATCACACAGGTCCTGCGCACCCGCACCGAGGACATGCCCCCGGTCCCGGAGGAGGACGTCGTCCTGCCCCCGACCCGCCTGGACGAACGTCTCCGTGACGCGTTCGCAGAGGTCGTCGGCGCCGAACACGTGCGAACCGACGGGCCCACCCGGCTGCGTCGCAGCGGCGGCAAGAGCACGCCCGACCTGCTCGCCCGCCGTTCCGGTCGGACCGACCTCGCGCCCGACGCGGTGCTGTCACCCGCCGACCACGAACAGGTGGAACGGCTCCTGGCGCTGTGCTCGGCCGAGCGCGTGGCGGTGGTCCCCTTCGGCGGTGGCACCAGCGTGGTCGGCGGCCTCACCCCGATCCGCGGTGACTTCCGGACGGTCGTCTCCCTGGACCTGCGACGGCTCGACCGGTTGGTGTCCCTGGACACCACCTCCCTGACCGCCGTGCTGAGCGCCGGTGTGCGCACCCCGCACGCCGAGGCGATGCTGGCCGAACACGGCCTGACCCTGGGACACATGCCGCAGAGCTACGAGTACGCCACCATCGGCGGGTACGCCGCGACCCGCTCCAGCGGCCAGGCCTCCTCCGGTTACGGCCGGTTCGAGGACATGGTCGTGGGCATGCGGGTGGCCACACCGCGCGGCACCCTGGAGTTGGGAGGGCCGCCCGCCTCCGCCGCCGGCCCCGACCTGCGTCGGCTCATGGTGGGTTCGGAGGGCACCCTGGGCGTGATCACGGAGGTCGCCGTGCGCGTGCGGCCCCGACCCGAACGCGTCCTGGACGAGGCCTGGTCCTTCCCCGATTACACGACCGGCGTGGCGGCGCTGCGCACGCTCGCCCAATCGGACGTGCGCCCCACCATGGCGCGGTTGTCCGACGAGACCGAGACGTTCGTGAACGCCGCGTTGGCCGGTCGTGAGGCCACGCCCGGCTGCCAGGCGGTGTTGGGCTTCGAGGGCACCGACTCCGACGTGACGGCGCGCGCGGCCGCCGTGCGCGAGGTCATGGTGGCGGCCGGTGGCACCCCGTTGGGGTCGGCCCCGGTGGCACACTGGCGCGAGACCCGGTTCACCACTCCGTACCTGCGCGACTCCCTGCTGTCCGCGGGCATCCTCGCCGAGACCCTGGAGACCGCGGCGACCTGGAGTGACCTGGAGACGCTCTACCGGGCCGTGGTGGACGCCCTGACGGGCGCGCTGGACGACGACGTGAGCGGCGTGGTGGTGCTGTGCCACGTCTCGCACACCTACCCGACCGGGGCGTCCCTGTACTTCACGGTGGCCACGGGTGCGGGCGAGGACCCGTCGGCGCGCTGGGCCGAGGCCAAGCGAGCGGCTTCGGACGCGATCGTCGCCAACGGCGGCACCATCACCCACCACCACGCGGTGGGCACCGACCACCGGCCCTGGATGACGGACGAGTTGGGCCCGCTCGGCGCCGACGTGCTCCGCGCGGTGAAGTCCGCGCTGGACCCGGAGGGCGTGCTCAACCCCGGCAAGCTCATCCCCGACGCCTGACCCCGCTCCCGCGGGACCGGTGAGCCCGGAGCGGGTGGGGCCCCTCGCGGGGCCCTACCCGCCCAGCCGTTCGGTGACCTCGACGGCCAGGTCCTCCAAGGCGTCCAGGTCCTCCACGGGATCCACCGGACCATCCGTGCGGTGGAAGAGGCTCACCCGCGCGTTGTCGAACGAGTACTCCAGGGAGGACCACAGCTCGTCGGTCCCTTCCTCGTCCACCGGTCCGGACGCCGTGGCGTATCCCCCGTCGCCCACCGACAGAGAACGCCACTCCACCGCGCGCATCGGCGGGTCACCGTACTCCGACTCGAAGTCGTCGTCCTCACGGGCCAGTCGTCCTTGGGCGACGGACTCCCGCATGCGGCGCACGCTCTCCTCCTCGGCGGGGTCGTACAGCACCACCTGGAGGCTGAAGTGCGCGGTGTCACCGTCGACGTCGTCGGCCGCCTCGCAGTGGGCGACCTTGAGCACGTCCTCTTCCTCCACCGTGTCCCGGATCTGGCCGCCCAACTCGATCTCCCCCGCCCCGGGCAGACGTTCGGCCAGATCCACCGGGAGCAGGTCGGCGCAGTCCCCGGGCAGGGAAACGCCCTCGTCCCGGGTGTCGTTCGACCACACGTACAGCCCGCCCAGGGCCAGTGCCACCGCCGCGCCGACGCCGGCCAGGGCGAACGGAAGGCGGCGGCTCCGCTCGGGTGAGCGGCCGGATTCCGGAAGGGGCGTGTTCACTCGTGGGTTCCGTCTGTCTCGGTGGTCGGTCGGGATACTCGTTCGGTGGGCCCGGAGTTCGAAGACCCTCGGACCCGCCGAACGGAGGGGGTCACTTCTCGGCGACCCTCGAAATACGGCTTTGCAGGTCGGACGCGCTGCTCTCGATGGTGGCGTACACGGTCTCGATGTCGACACCGCCACTGTTCGTGCCGATCACGACCGCGCCGGCCGCGTTGCCCGACAGGAACACGCTCGCGCCGAAGCCGCCGCCCTCACCGAACTCGCCACCGTCCATGATCGAGACCACGGTCATGCCGCGTTCACCGATGCTGCTCTCGTCCCACAGAACCTGCCCCTCGGGGCCGTAGTCCAGGTCGAGGTCGCTGACCACACCCGGTTCGGTGGCATCCGCTCCGAACTCCTCCGCCGGGTCGAACTCCTCCTCCAGGATCTCCTGGAGCTGTTCCTCGGTGTCGGGGTGCTCCATGTCGAAGAGCTCGACGTGGAAGGAGACCATCAGGTCACCGGACTCGCCCTCACACGACATCTCACCGTAGGAACCGTCGGACGAGCCGCCCTCCGGGTCGAAGCCACCGTCGAAGGAGGGCATCGGACCGAAGTCGGAGTCCTCCAGCGAGTTGCCCTCGAACACGAGTGCGCAGTCGTCGGGCATGGAGACGTACTCACCACCGGAGGCCGCCCACGCCGCGATCCCGCCGATCGCCGCGATCAGTACGACCGCGCCGATGGCGCCGCCGACGATCAGACCGGTCTTCTTCTTGGGCTGCTCCGGGCCGCCGGGACCCTGCGGCCCGTACCCGGGCGGCGGACCCTGCGGCGGGTACTGCCCGTGCCCGGAGGGCGGACCTTGTGGGGGCTGCTGCCCGTACCCGGGCGGCGGGCCCTGTGGCGGATACTGCCCGTATCCGGGCGGCGGACCCTGCGGCGGCTGTCCGGGTTGTCCGGGTTGTCCGGGGAATGGTCCCTGCGGACCGGGTTGGGGCGGGGGCTGACCCATGGGGGAACCTCGTCGTCCTCGTGTCGGCTGTCGTGATCCGGAATGTTCCGGGGGAACTCCAGTCTTATCCGACACGGGAGACAGCCGGCCCCATACCGACGGTGATCACCGTCATTGGCCGGAACAGGCCGATGTCCCGACCGAGCAGGCGCGCTCGCCCTCCAGGACGAGCCACCCGCCGCGGGTTCCCCGCACGCGGATCATGGCCGTTCCCGCACCCCGCGCCCCCGAACCCGTCGACAATGGGTGGCGTGAAAGGACGACTCCGCATCCACCTGGGTTCGGCACCCGGGGTGGGCACCACCCACCACGCCCTGACCGAAGCCCGTCGCCGGGCCGAACGCGGCACCGACATCGTGATCGGCGCGGTGCACACCCACCGCAGAGTCGACACGGCGGCCCTGCTGCGTGGGCTCGAAACCGTTCCCGAGCACACCTCGGGGGCCATGGACACCGCCGCCGTCATCACCCGCGCCCCCGAACTCGTCGTCGTCGACGACCTGGCCAGGCCCAACCCACCGGGGGCGCCCAACCCGACCCGCTGGCAGGACGTGGAGGAGCTGCTCGTCGCCGGAATCGACGTTCTCTCCACCGTCGGCATCCACCACCTGGAGTCGCTGTACGACGTCGTCCACCAGATCACCGGGGTGCGCCCCGAGCACACCGTGCCCGACCGGGTGGTGCGTTCGGCGGAGGAGATCGAACTGGTCGACGTCACCCCGCAGGAACTGCGCCGACGTATGGCCCGCGGCGACCTGCACCCCGCCGAACGAGTGGACGCCGCCCTCGCCGACTTCTATCGCGAGGGCAACCTGGCGGCGCTGCGGGAACTGGCGCTGCTGTGGACCGCGGACCGGGTGGAGGAAGGACTCTCCCGGTACCGGGGCGAGCACAAGATCCGGGACACCTGGGAGGCCCGGGAACGGGTCGTCGTGGCACTGACCGGCGGACCCGAGGGAGAGACGCTGATCCGACGGGCGGCACGGGTCGCCGACCGGTCCCGCGGCGGTCGTCCGCAACCCAGCGATCTGATCGCGGTGCACGTGATCCCGCCCAGCGGCCTGGGAGAACGACCCACCGGAGAACTCCTGCGCCAACGTCGACTGCTCGCGGAACTGGGCGGCACCTACCACCAGGTGGTGGGGACGGACGTGCCGTCGGCGCTGTTGGAGTTCGCCCGGGGCGCGCACGCCACCCAGATCGTCCTGGGTTCCTCCCGCAGGCGCGCCTGGCAGTACGTGTTCGGTCCGGGTGTGGGCGCGATAGTGGCCCGCGAGTCCGGCGACATCGACGTGCACATCGTCACACACGAGGAGGTGGGCGGCGGCCGGTGGCTGCTGCCCGCTCCGGGTCGGGGGCTGAACGAACACCGCCGCGTGTGGGGATGGACGCTTTCGTTGATGGCTCCGCCGCTGGTCACCCTCATCCTGGCGCTGCCGTTCTTCTCGGAGGTCGGCCCCGCCTCCGACCCGCTGTTCCTGCTGCTCATCACGGTGGTGACCGCCGCGGTGGGCGGTCTGCCTCCCGCGATCGCCTCCGCGTTGTGGAGCGCGGTGCTGCTCACCGTGCTGTTGTCACCGTTGCACGACAGACCCTCGGTGTCGGTCGACAACTTCCTGGCGATGACCGCGCTGCTCCTGGTCGGGTCCCTGGTGGCGGTGATGGTGGAGATGGCCGCCCGCCGCTCGGCGCAGGCGGTGCGCGCCCGCGCCGAGGCAGACGCCGTCGCGGTGCTGGCCGCGAGCGTACTGGCCGGGAACGAGCCCCTACAGGCGCTGCTGCGGCGGATCCGGGAGACCTTCGGACAACGTTCGGCGACCCTCCTGGAACGGTTGGACGACGACCGTTGGCATCCGGTGCACAGCGTGGGCGCCCCGGCGTGTGACTCACCGGAGGACTCGGACGCGTTGGTTCCGGTGTCCGACAGCATCGTTCTGGCGTTGCGGGGCCGGGTCCTGCCCGCCGCCGACCGCGGGGTGCTCGGCGCGTTCGCCACCCACGTGGGCATCGCCCTGGAACAGCAGCGCCTGGCCTGGGACGCGGCGGAGGCCCGCGCCCAGGCGGCCGGGAACCGGATGCGCACCGCGCTGCTCGCGGCGGTCTCGCACGACCTGCGCACCCCGTTGACCTCGATCAAGGCGAGTGTGTCCAGCCTGCGCGCCACCGACATCGAGTTGTCCGACGAGGATCGGTCCGAGCTGCTCGAAACCGTGGAGGAGTCGGCGGACCGGCTGAACCGGCTCATCGGGAACCTGCTGGACATGAGCCGGGTGCAGACCGAGAGTGTGATTCCGCGCCTGCGGCCGGAGAACCTGGACGACGTCCTGTCGGCGACCCTGCTGGGGATTCCGGGCGATTCGGTGGTGGTCGACGTGCCCCACGAACTGCCTCGGGTGCGGGTGGACGCGGGGCTGTTGGAGCGGGCGATGGCCAACGTGGTGACCAACGCGGTGCGCTACAACCCGGCCCCCGGCTCCCCGGTGCTGGTCTCGGCCAGCGCGCACGAGGGGTACGTGCAGTTGCGGGTGGTGGACCGGGGCCCGGGGGTGTCGGACGAGGCCAAGCAGCGGATGTTCGAGGCGTTCCAGCGGTTGGGCGACGCGCCCCAGGGCACGGGCGTGGGTCTGGGGTTGGCGGTCGCCCGTGGTTTCGTTGAGGCGATGCACGGCACCCTGGCCCCCGAGGACACGCCGGGCGGCGGATTGACGATGGTGATCACGTTGCGTGCGGTGACACCGGTTGACGAGGAAGACGAGAGGCGGGCCGATGCGGGTCCTGGTCGTTGACGACGACGTGCAGATCATCCGCGCGATGCGGATCAACCTGCGAGCCCGAGGTTATGACGTGGACACCGCCAAGGACGGGGCGAGCGCGCTTCGCCTGGTGGAGGACCACCTGCCCACGGTGGTGTTGCTGGACCTGGGACTACCGGACATGGAGGGTGTGGAGGTCATCCAACGGCTGCGCGGGTGGACACAGGTGCCGATCATCGTGCTGTCGGCCCGGCATTCGGCCGGTGAGAAGGTGCGCTGCCTGGACCTGGGCGCGGACGACTACGTGACCAAGCCGTTCGGGATGGACGAGCTGCTGGCCCGAATGCGCGCCGCCGAACGCCGTGCCGTTCAGGTGGAGGAGGCCCCGATCGTGCGGACCGAGGCCTTCGAGGTGGACCTGGGCGCCAAGCGGGTGCTGCGCGACGGCGCAGAGGTGCGCTTGACCCCCACGGAATGGCACATCCTGGAGATCCTGGCCCGCAACGTCGGCCGCCTGGTGAGCCAGCGCCATCTACTGCACGACGTGTGGGGACCCGCCTACCAGAACGAGACCAACTACCTGCGGGTGTACCTGGCCCAGCTGCGTCGCAAGCTCGAACCGGACCCCTCCCGCCCTCGCCACCTGATCACCGAGGCCGGCCGCGGCTACCGCCTCGAACGCGACACCTGACCGCCCCCTGGACGCGCGTCCCCGAGTCCGGTGCGGCGGGGGTGTCAGGCGGGCACGTGGCACAGGTTCATGAGCAGCTCGAACTCGGGTGTTCCGACCTGACCGCGGTTGGCCTTGGCGACCGCCATGCACGGAGCGAACGCGCGCGCCCACTCCAGCAACCGGTCGCCGTCCACCTCCATGGTCTGGGAGAGCACGCTCACGCGGCGCTCCACCTCGGCCATGTCGGTGGCCTTCCACAGGGTCCAGTCGACGGCGTCCACGGCACCGTCGCCCAGGCAGGCGTGCGGGTCCAGGACCACCAGTCCCCGTGGGCCGCCGTCGATGACGTTGCCCGGGTGCAGGTCACCGTGGAGGGGGACGACGTCGACGTCACCGTTGGCGAGGTCACGGCCCTGGGCACTGGCTCGGTGCATCAGGGCGGCGGGCACGATCTCGGCCGCCGGTCCCTGCAGGCGCTCTCGGCTCCACCGGTCGAAGAGGAACTGCACGCGCGCGGTGAGCGGGCGCAGCTCCGCGCGCTGGTCCGGGCTCACCTCCACGCCGTGCAGCCGCGCGATGAGACCACCGATGGTCTCCATGGGCGGGACCACGCCGCCGGCGGCGACCGTGTCGCCCTCCACACGTTCCATCAGGATGGCACCGTGACCGGCGTCGAGCGCCCACACGTCGGGCACCCTCCGAGAAGCACCCCACATGCGCAGCAGACCCGCCTCGGCCACGGCCAGACCGCTGTCCGGGGAGAGCTTCAGGACGCCCTCGGTGTCGTCGGCGCGACGAACGTAGAGGACGACGGAGGTACGGCCGTGCGGAGCCGGTCCCTCCACCGTGAGTCGCCACTCCGCCGCCAGTCTCTCGACGACCGAGGGCAGCCCGGCCAGCCAGTCGACGACGTGGCCGCCGAAGCGCCGTATCAGCCGACGGCGTTGCCGTTCGTCGACGAACCGCGCTGTGACGTCGTTCATGGATCCACCTTAGATTCGGCCCCCTCGACACTTGTCGAGGTCCGAGCGCCGAGCCGCCGCGTCCGCCCTGCTTCAGGAAGGGAGCCGCCCGGACCGTCGCCGCACCGCGTGGGTGTCGACACGGCGGCGGGGAGCATGCCGCGGGCACGGGGAGTTCCCGCCCCTGAGGCATATACCCATCTCGACGGTCCGGGTAACGGAAATCTCGACGCTTCGTATTCTTTTCGTCATCGAGGGTGTTCGTCCGTGCACGTCAGGTGAGGCGGCCCTTGGCGGCCCGGTGCTGGGCCAGCAGGGTGTCCACGACCAGGTCGGACGGCCACAGCGGCGCGGTGAGGGCGGTGACGTCGAGCTCGCGGAGCAGGTCGAAGTCCGGTCCCTCCACCAGGTGCCAGGCGGCGACGGCGACGCGGTCGCGCCCGTCACGACGCAGTCGGTCGACGGCGTCGTGGACCGACGGCGCCCAGGTGCGCAGGTAACCGACCTGGACCGGGGAATCGAGGCGCCTGCTCAACATCCGGGCCACGTCCATGACCACCTGGCGTTCCTCGGCACCGGTGGTGCCGTCCGCGGCCAGGACCACACCGTCCTCGGCTCGCCGACCGGACTCGGCGAGGCGGCCGGCCAGGTCGGCGACGATCGAAGGGACCGCACCGAGTGGCGTGGTCCGGCAGGAGTCCTCCAGCCGGGTGAGGTCGAGCCGGGAGAACATGTGGGAGCTGGCGACGTCCCCACCGGCGACGAAGGCGGGGACCACCACCTTGGGTCCGCTCACGGAGCGGATCCTCTCGTCGACCTCGGCGGGACTTCCGAAGGCCGCCGTGACGGGCACCTCACCTCTTTCGGCGACCGCTTCGGCCAGCCCGCGCAGGGCCTCCCGGCGCTGCGCGTCACTCGAATCATCGGCTACGAGGACCATCGTGGGGACCATCCATGGCTCCTTGGAATCGCTTCATGAACCGCCGTTGCCCACCGAACGTAATGAGGTGTGGTTTCAGGGAGGTTCTCCGGTGTTACGCCGCGAAGAACAGTGAGCAATGGCTGCTATGGTTATCACCAGGGGATTCATTGGTGAACCATAACAATCCTCTAAAACCGACGCCCTGTCCACTTCCGGGAAAGTGACGCCGGTCGCCCCCTCTCCACCCGGGCGACCCACGGATCACCCATCCGAACCCCTGACAACAGGGATGATCTGCGGCAACACCTTTGTTCCGGGAAAAACCCGTCGATCCGCCAATCGCCGGAAGTTGTCGAACACCACACCCCCTCACCCACGGGCGACGGCGAACACAACTTCAGTGGGGACTTCTCCAGAGAAATCACCACATGTCCGCGCAAATGCAAATGCACGGCACATTTGCACGTGCCAGGGAATGCTCGGGGAAATTCCATCGGCCCGGGGACCTGCGATCACGCTCGGTGCGCACGCCGCCGGCACCCCGTACCCCCCCGAGAACCGCCACGCGCCCGCCCGAGACGAGCCAACTTCGACTACCACGCGTGAAAGAGCCGTGTCAAGGGTGCGAACTCCCCCACACCCCCATACCCGCACACCACTTGACGTGGGGAGACAGGGTGCGAGTCCGGTGTCATCACTTGCCAACCCGCCCCGACGCCGGCCACACTTGAACTCGACGGGGTGACTCCCCAGGGCCTCGATCGCCCCCGGTCCACCTCCGTCGCCGCGAGCCGGCGCCGCCGACAGGTGTACCGTCGCATCCCCCACATCCGTAACGCCTCGCGTCCGCAGAGCCGTCCAGACTGGAGTGAGCATGGCCGTCCACCCTCGGGTGCAGACGCTGACCCAGGCCTTTCTCGCCAATGCCGACCAAGAGGCCCCCGGTCTCGTCCAGGGCCTGTACCTGACCGGCTCGGTCGCTCTCGGCGATTTCCGCCCGCACACCAGCGACGTCGACTTCGTCATCGTCACCGAACGCCACCCGGTGGGGGAGGAACTCGACGCGCTGCGCCGCATCCACCACCGGACCAGACACCAGGTGTCCGCTCCGCAGTTCAACGGAATCCACGTCACCTGGGGCGAGCTGGGACGCGACCCCTCCGAGTGCGGCCCCGTCCCCTCCGTCATCAACGGTCGTTTCCGCACCCGCGCGAGCGCCGACGTCAACCCGGTGACCTGGCACGTCCTGGCCGAGCGCGGCGTCACCGTCCGCGGACCCCACCCGGCCGAACTGGACGTTTGGGACGAACCCGAGAGCCTGCGCACCTGGTCCCTGGGGTCGTTGGACGAGCAGTGGCGCCGCTGGCGGGAGAAGGCCGGGCGCCTGGTCACCCCCCGCGGATTGGCCGTCCTCGGCTCCCTCGCCCCGTCCTGGAGCGTGCTCAGCGTGAGCCGCCTGCACTTCACCCTCAAGACCGGCGAGATCACCTCCAAGTCCGGCGCGGGCGCCTACGCACTGCACGCCTTCCCCGAGCGCTGGCAGCGCATCGTCAACGAGTGCCTACGGGTGCGTCGCGGCGCCCGGTCGCCCTCCCTGTACGAGAGCGCGCTGGCCCGTCGTCGCGCCGCCCTGGACTACATCGAGATGGTCCTGGACGAGTCCTTGCGCCCCGGTCTGGTCACCTGAGCCAGGGCGCCCCTTGAGGCACCTTCCACGCCGTGGTCCTCTCCCTCGGTACCCCTCGGTCATGCCCCACGACTATTCTGGGTCGTATGACCATGCGCCCCATCGTCCGATTCGGCGATCCAGTCCTCGTCACCAAGACCACCCCCGTCACCACCTTCGACCAGCGCACGGAGAAGCTGGTGCGGGACCTGCTCGACACCGTCGACGCTCCCGGACGGGCCGGGGTGGCCGCCACCCAGATCGGCGTGGGCTCGCGGGTGTTCAGCTACGCCGTCGAGGATCGCATCGGGTACGTGATCAACCCCGAGATCGTGGAACTGTCCGAGGAACTCCAGGACTGCGACGAGGGCTGCCTGTCCATCCCCCGCCTCTGGTACCGCACCGAGCGCGCCCAGAGGGCCGTGGTCAAGGGCGTGGACCTGCGCAACGAGCCGATCACCGTGGAGGGCACCGGGCTCATGGCCCAGTGCCTACAGCACGAGACCGACCACTTGGACGGCATGCTCTACATCGACCGGCTCTCCCCCGAGGACCGCAAGCGGGCGCTGCGCGACATCCGTCATTCGGATTGGTTCCTGCCCGCGGAGAAGCCCGCGCCGACCACCGCGGTGCGCCTGCCCAGCGCCTTCGGCGGCAATTCCTGACCCTCGCTTGACCCGCCTCGGGGCCACTCCGGCCCCGGGGCCGCTCCCCTACCGGCCGGTACGTGCCGTTGTGGTCGTACTCCCCGGGTATCTTCGGACAGACCCCGCTCTCTCCTCCTCATCCTCACGAGTCAACTCACAGTGCACATAACACCACGATCTCGTATGGTCGGCTGAGGCACCTCTGCCCCTCCCGTGACGGAAGACGGACCGTCCTCGGGCATGGCCGACGCCCTCAGACCATCGCCGGAGCCCACATGACTTCCACTCCTCGCAACGCCTCACGACGCGCCCTGCCACTGGCCGCCGCCACCGTCGGCGCCGCGACCCTCCTGAGCCTGTCCGGGGTGGCCCACGCCGACCCCGACGACGTGGACATCGACGAACTGACCGAGCGCGCCGAAGAGCTGGAGGAGTCCTACGACGGCGAACTGCTCCAGTTCACCGAGATCAAGGACCGGGTGGACGAGGCCGAGGAGACCCTCGAAGAACTCGAAGGGCGCCTGGAAGGCTCGCGGACCGGGGTGTCCGCCATCGCCGCCGCCCAGTACAAGAGCGACGGCTTCGACCCGACTCTGCAGATCGTGTTCTCCAGCGAGCCGGAGGAGATGTTCGCCGACGCCGCGACCGTCAGCTACCTGGGCGAGAGCCAGGCCGAGGAGATCACCGACCTCATCGACCTGCGCGACGACCAGGCCACGGTCACCGAGGAGCTCCAGGGCGAGCTGGCGGAGGCCTCCGACCTCATCGACACCCTTGAGGAGGAGCGCGAGGAGGTCACCGAGCGCATCGCCGAGTACGAGGCGGAGCAGGTTCCCGAGACCCCCGGCGACGGCACCATCCCCGACAGCGCCCGCGGCGGCGGTTGGGACCAGACCCAGCCCCGGATGGCGGCCATCCGCGACGAGATCATCATGGAGTTCGGCGCGCCCTTCCCCGTGGGCTGTTTCCGCCCCAGCGCCGACGACCACGGTGATGGCCGGGCCTGCGACTTCATGATGAGCGCCAACGGCGCCTCCCCCTCCGAGGCCAACCGTCAGCTGGGAACCCAGATCGCCGACTACGGCATCGCCAACGCCGACCGACTGGGCATCAAGTACATCATCTGGGAACAGCAGATCTGGCAGTCGACCTCACGCCAGTGGACGTTCATGAACGACCGCGGCGACCTGACCCAGAACCACTACGACCACGTGCACATCAGCTCATACTGATCATTTCTTAGCGGCGCAGACCCCCGGCTTCAGCCGTGGGGAGGAAGTCAACGGATCGTTCGCACGCCCCATGCCGGTCAGCGGGATCGGCGAAGGGCCAAGGGGACGACGGCGGCGAGGGCGACGGTGACCACCGCGAACGCCGGCCCGTAGCCGAGCAGCTGGATCACCAGACCCAACCCGACGGAGCCCGCGCCGGTGCCGGCGTCGTATCCGATGTTCCACACCGCGCTGGCCCGGCCGTGTCCGGTGGGACCGGCCCGCTCCAGCATCACGGTGACGGTCTCGTTCTGTACCGCGCCGAAGCCCAGACCGAACAGGGCGGCGCCCGACAGCACCAGCGCGGCCGTCATCACGCCGGGGGCCGCGTCGCCGTTGCTCCACAGACCCGCCGCGAGCAGCCCCATGCCCAGCACCGCGACGATCGCTCCGGGCAGCAGCAGGATCGTGCGGCCGTGCCGGTCGAACAGCACCCCGGCGGTCCAACGCCCGGTCACCAACAACAGCGCGTACCCGGCCAGCAGGGCGCTGACCAGCCAGGCCGACTCCTCCAAGGGGATGGCGAGGAAGGTGACGATCCCACTGGCCGCCGAGGACAGCACCAGCATCAGGACCAGCGGCGCGGCCAGGGCGGCGAACAGGGGCAGGCCACGGGGTGCCGGCCGCGCGTCCTGGGGGGCCTCCCCCGCGTAGCGGAGCACGGCCCGGTTGCGGCCGCCGTCGGCGAACAGGATCCCCGAGGACAGCGCGGCGGCCACCACTCCGCAGATCCCGGTGAGCCAGAACGCGGTGTCGAAGCCGAACTGCAGGGCGAGCGCCACCCCACCGGGCAGGATGACGACCTGTGGCAGTCCCACGGCCAGACCGTAGTAGCCGGTGGCCCTGCCGACCTGGGCCGGGGGCACCAGGCGGGCGGCCAACGCGGTGCCGGCCACGCTCACCATGCCGAACCCGACACCCCGAACCGCCGACACGGCGATGAGCGGGCCGAGGTCGGTGGTGAGGGCGAACAACGGCGTTGGCAGGCCCATGATGAGCGCGCCGACCGGGAACGCCCACTGGTAACCGGCGGCCCGATCCAGCAGCCAGGGCATGCCCAACTGGGTCAGGACCGTGGTGAGCATGAAGACGGCCGTGGTGGCCCCGGCGCCGAACTCGCCGGCGCCACCACGGGAGGCCCACAGGGGTACCAGCGGTAGCACCGCCGCGAAGCCGCACAGGCCCACCGCCGTGGCCAGGATGAGGAGCGTGAATCCGCGGCCCCTCAGCCCAGGGATGTCAGCGGAGGAGGTGACGCTCCCAGAGGGAGAACCGGATCGGATCATCCCCCCTTTGTACCGGGGTCGACACGTACTGTCTAAACACCCTCTTCGTCCCGGTTCGCTCCGTCGCTCCGTTCGTGGAGCCGTTCGTCGAGCCATTCGCGCAGACGGGACACGAGGTCGGGATCGACCGCCCGTTCGGCGTGCCCCATGCCGGGGATGATCCACAGGTCCTTGGGGTGGCGCGCCGCGTCGTAGATGGCCGTGGCGTGGGTGACGGGGAAGTAGGCGTCGGAGTCGCCGTGCACCACCAGCAGGGGCGCGGGCGCGACCTGGCCGGCGATCTCTCGCGGTTCGGCCGGGATGGGGTTCCAGTGCCGGTCGGTGACCCTGACCTTGCGGAAGCGTCGGAGGATGGCCCTGCCCAGCGTTTTCTCGATGGCCAGGTGAAGCAGGCGCATGGCCCGGGTGCCCCGGTAGTACCAGCGACTGGGGCCGCTGACCGAGACCACCGCGGTGCTTCCGCCGTAGATGGCGGCGTGGCGGATGGCCACGGCCGCGCCCATGGAGAACCCGACGGTGGCGATCCGGTGGTAGCCGAGCTCGCGCAGTCGACCCACGACGGCCTCCAGGTCGTGGATCTCGGCGTTGCCGACGGTGCTGTGTCCCCCGGAGCCGTGATGCCCTCGGAAGTCGAAGGTCATGACGTCGCCGACGGACATCAGTCCCTCGGCGATGCCCCGGGTGGGCGGGCTCTGATGGCTGCCGGTGAAGCCGTTGGCCAGGACGACGGCGGTGGTGCGGGGTTCGATGCCGCGCAGCAGCACGGCGTCGATTCCCACCCCGTCGGAGGTGGTGAGTCGGTAACGGTGCTCCCGCGAACGTGCGGTGTGATGGTCGGTGGTGTCGGACACCGTTCCATCGTGCCCGATCATCACCGGCCGGTCGGTCCCGACCCCGGTGTGTCGTCCCCGGGCCGATAGCGCCGATCGATCCACTCGTCCGGGTGGAGTCGGCGTCCGTCCTGGTCACGACCGGCCCCCGGATAGGGGGTCGGGTCGTCGGAGAGGAAGTCGCCGGGGACGTGCCCGGGCGGGGGTGGAGGGGCGCCGTAGGGAGTGCTCGGTGGCGGGCCCTGCCGGTAGGGCGGTTGGGGCTGTTGTGGCTGTTGGGGCGGCAGAGGCGGCTGCGGGGGTCCGGGCCTCCCGGGCCAAGGCTCCTGATGGGACGGCGCGCCATAGGGGTTGCCTGGAACACCGGGAGGCGGACCCTGCGGAGCGGGCGCTCCGAGAGGCCCGGGGTTCCCGAACGGCGGGGTACCCGCGGGCGGACCCTGTCCCGGCGTCACCCCGGTGGCCTCCTGGGGTTCCGCCGCGCCCTCGACCGCCTCGAACTCGCCGGTGTACCCCTCCTCGCACTCGTCGTCGTAGTAGTCGTCCTCGTAGGCGGCGTACTCGTCGGCCTTGGCCAACTCCGAGGCCGGTGGGAAGACGATCGAGCGCAGGTTGAGGGCGACGTGTACGAGGATCGGCACGACCAGACTGCCCGTGCCCAGGTACAGGATGGTGAAGAGCGTGCCGGAGAAACCGGCACTGACCAGCCCCCACCAGCCCTGGTAGAGGTGGGCCAGGGAGAACAGCACCACCGACAGGACCGCGGCGATCCACAGCGGTACGTCCATGCTCGCCACCAGGACGATGAACAGTCCGCGGTAGAGCAGTTCGGCGAACACACCACCGGTGACGGCCATGCCCGCGGCCAGGGCGCGTTCCTTGGTGGTGCGCGGCAGCAGCAGGTACTGGCGACGACCCGGGTCGGGCAACGTCATGGGCTTGGCGGGCGCCCGGCGGCCGCGGTGACCACGGTGGCCCCTGCGCCCGCGCGACTCCTCCGAGGCGTCGTCGCCGCTCCCCTTCTTCCTGTTCCTCTTGCCGAGCGCCGGCAGCTTCCCAAGGGCCGGGAACCGCTCCTTGGTGGGCATGCCGTTGACCAGTAGCCAGAAGGCGAGCAACGCCACCAGGCCACCGAGGGCACCACCCACGATCGGACCCCACGCGTCGGGGAAGCGAAGCCCGAGGTCCACCGGGTGCAGCTCCGGCGAGGTGAGCACCACCGCGAGCACGAGCACGCCCCACAGGATGTGGACGCCCATCGTGACGGCGTACAGCAGTTCCAGGGCGCGGCCGTCGCCCTCGCGGCGGGACAGCCACGAGAACGCGCGTCTCCCGAGAAGCGGCTCACCGACCGCAGCGAAGAACAGGAGCAGGACCGTCAACAGGGTCCCGGTGAGACTGAACTGGGGAAGGATCTCCGACCAAGGCACGGGGCATAGCCTAGAAGACCATCTCGGGTCATAGCGCCCCGAAGTCTCCATCCGTGGATGATCATCGGTCCTCCCCTTGTGATCAGGCCGGTGAACCGCGACCGTAGAGAGTGTCACAGGTCACACTTTCGGTGGTGGCTCTGGAGACCACCACCCGGACCCCGAAGGGCTGGGTAGCAGGGATGGTAGATCGAGCCGTAGCAGCACCGAGGGCCGACCGGCCCCAGAACATCCGCAACGTCGCCCTCGTCGGCCCGACCGGGGCCGGCAAGACGAGCCTGGTCGAGGCGCTCCTCCTCACCGCCGGGGAGATTCGACGCCCCGGCAGCGTGGAAGAGGGCACGACCGTCAGCGATCACGACGACGTCGAGATCCGCCGCCACCGGTCCGTGCACCTCACGGTGAGCCCGGTGATGGTGGACGGGGTCAAGGTGAACCTGCTGGACACCCCCGGATACGCCGACTTCATCGGGGCGATGCGCGCCGGCCTGCGCGGCGCCGACGCCGCCCTGTTCGTGATCTCCGCCCTGGACGGGGTGGACGGCCGCACCCGACTGTTGTGGCGCGAGTGCGCCGCCGTGGGCATGCCGCGAGCGGTGGCCGTCACCAAGATCGACCACCCGCGCGCCGACTTCGAGGGCGTGGTCGCCCAGTGTCGAGAGTCCTTCGGTTCGGGGGTGCACGCCGCCTACGTCCCCGCGTTCGAGGGCGATGGTGACCGACGCTCGCTCGTGGGCCTGTGGGGACTGGTCTCCGAGCGTTACTACGACTACTCCGATGGGGGCGGGCCCGGGTCCGCCCCCATCTCGCGTCTCGCGCCGGACCGGTTGGTCGAGGCCGCGGGGCCGCTCCGCGAGACCCTCGTCGAGGAGGTCATCACCGAGAGCGAGGACGAGGCGCTCATGGAGCGCTACATGGAAGGGGGAACCCTCGACCCGGACCTGCTCATCGCGGACCTGAAGCAGGCGGTGGCGGCGGGCGGGTTCCATCCGGTGCTGGCGCTCAGTCCCACCCGTGGCGTGGGGGTCCGGGAGCTGCTGCGCGAACTTCCGCTGTCCTGCCCCGATCCACTCCGGCGTCCCTTTCCGACGGTGGTCCGGCCGGACGGGCGCCCCGTGGAGGGGTTGTCCTGCGACCCGGACGGCCCTCTGGTGGCGGAGGTCCTGAGCACCACCGGCGACCCGTACGTGGGCCGGATGAGCCTGGTCCGGGTGTTCTCCGGCACCCTGACCCCGGATTCCGCAGTGCACCTGCACGGCCACGGAATGGGTTCGAGCCTGGGCCGCTCTGACGAGCTCGACCGCACCGGCGACGACGCGCGGATCGGCGCATTGTCGGTTCCGTTGGGCCGCGAGGCCCGCCCCGTCGACGCGGTGATCGCCGGTGACCTGGGCACGGTCGCCAAGTTACCGGCCGCGCGCACCGGCGACACCCTCTCCTCGCCGGAACTCCCGCTGCGGGTGTCCCCGTGGGCGTTCCCGGATCCGATGATGCCGGTGGCGCTCACCGCCGCCTCCTCTTCGGACGAGGACAAGCTCTCCCGGGCGGTGTCCCGACTGGTGGCCGAGGACCCCTCGCTGCGGGTGGAGGTCGACCCCGAGACCCACCAGATGGTCCTGTGGAGCCTGGGGGAAGCGCACCTCGACGCGGCCCTCGATCGGTTGGAACACCGGGACGGCGTGCGGGTCCGCACCGACGACATCCGCGTCCCGCTCCGGGAGACGTTCTCCATGCCCGCCCAGGGCACCGGCCGCAACGTGAAGCAGAGCGGTGGCCACGGTGAGTTCGGGGTCTGCCGGATCCGGGTGGAGCCGCTGGAGTCCGGTGCGGGGTTGGAGTTCGTCGACCGGATCGTGGGCGGTGTGGTGCCGCGCCAGTTCATCCCATCAGTGGAGAAGGGCGTGCGCGCACAGATGGCCGAGGGGGTGGATGACGGCCACCCGCTGGTGGACCTGCGGGTCACGTTGTACGACGGCAAGGCCCACTCGGTGGACTCCTCCGACATGGCCTTCCAGAAGGCTGGGCGTCTGGCCCTTCGCGACGCCGCCTCGACCTGTGACCGCACGGTGCTGGAACCGGTGGACAGCGTGACCGTGGAGGTGGACGAGGCCCATCTGGGAGCGGTGCTCAGCGACCTGTCGGCCCGGCGTGGCCGGGTGGTGGGCACCGAGGCGGTCGACGGCGGCCGGGTGAGCGTCCGGGCGCAGGTCCCGGAGTTGGAGATCGTGCGCTACGCGGTGGAACTGCGGTCGGTCTCGCACGGCACCGGCGAGTTCACCCGCGACTACCTCCGCCACGAACGTCTGCCCGATCACATACGCCGTCGTTAGGGCGTGTCAAAGGACGCGGCCGGGTCGGGTGCGGTCGGCCAGGGCGTCGAAGCGGAACGTGTTGACCGGGTGGCTGGAGAGCAGGTTGACCAGCATGACGAAGAACCCGGTGTCGGTGTGCGCGCGTGCGGCGATGTCGTCGAAGTCCACGTCCCGGTACAGGTACTTGCCCGCGGCCAGGATCCGCAGCCCTTGGACCCCTTCGGGGCAGTACTCGTAGGCGTGGTTGTCGGCGGTGTACTCCTGGGCGCGTCCCAGGGTGCTGCCCACCCCGGGGATGATGTTGGCGACCGAAACCCCGAACTGCCGCCAGAACGACGTGTGTCCGGCGGCGATGTGGCCCACCTCGTGACCGATCACGAAGCGCAGCGCGTCCGGGTCACGGGCGCCCACCTCGAACAGGTCGCTGTTGACGGCGACGTAGCGGCGGAACCCGTGGCCGGACGCGAACGCGTTGACGACGCCGTTGCCGAGCACCACGTAGGCGTCGGGCACCTGGTGCATGCCGAAGCGTTCGGCGGCCTCGGTCACCATCCGGTACGCCTCGGGGAACTGTTCCTCGGTGATGCGCACCCCGTTGACCCGCTGGCGGGCGTAGAGCTGGCCCCGCACGAAGTACACCAGCGCGGGGATGCTCAGCAGCAGCAACGGCTCGTTGGGGTCACCGGACAGGGCACGGCTGACCGCGCCCGCGATGGTGAACAGCGTGACCAGGACACATCCCATCAGAATGGGTGTTTCCCGGTGATGTCGCAGGGACCGGCGCACACGGGGGTCACCCCATCGCCACGGGATGGCCCCCACGCGCGGTCAGTACCGGTACTGGGAGCCGGGCCGATCGTCGTCGACCCCGGGGGGCGGGGGTGCGTCGTGTGCTCCGCCCGCCGGAGGCGGACCGCCGTAGGCCGGACCGGCCGGGGGACCGGAGGGCGGCGGAGGCGCCCCCTCCTCGTCCATGAGGGCGGCCATGTCCGCGGACAGGGTCGACTCCTCTCCCCTGCCACCGTGCCACTCGTCGCGCGGCTCCCGATCCTGTTCGCCCATGACCGCGCCCATGTCGGCGTCGGCGGTGGACTCCACGGCGGGCTCGTCGGGCGCCGGCCAGGACGAGGCGAGGAACGCGCTGTCGTAGGCGTCGTTGCTCTCACCGAACGGCGATCCCGTGGGGGGCGGTCCGGTGAGCGGGTCCGACCCGCTCTCGGAGGGCGGCGGGAAACCCGCATAGGCGTCCTGCGGCCCCGAGGGCACAGCCATGTATCCGTCCGCCACAGGGTCCGGGGCGGCGTAGCCCCCGGAGGAGGCCATGCTCTCGCCGCCGCCGGTGTGGGCGCGCGGGTCCGCCGCCTCGGTGGGAGCGGGTCCGGCGAAGGCCGGTCCGGCCGGAACCTCGGTCGGCGGCAGGCTCGGCGTCGACGGGTTCTGGTTGTCGCTGCCCAGGTAGGACAGGGCGGCCACGGTCATCGCGGCGAGCCCGGCACGCAGCGTGGGTTCGCGGGCCGGCGAGAAGAACGGCGAGTGGTTGCTCGGGACGTTGCCCATCTTCTCGTAGGGCGTGTCACCGGGGGCCGCCTCCCACACGTCGTGCGGGGTGGCGCCCACGAACCAGAACACGTACGGGATGGGCTGCGGGTCCTCGGGCAGACCGAAGCGGCAGAAGTCCTCGGTGGCCGGGGAGGGATCCGGCAGGTGGATGACGTACTCCTCGCCGAAGTAGGCGAGGTGCGCGGAGGCGACGTCGGAGGTGCTCGTCGGGTCGTTGTGGGTGACCCCACTGCCCTGGAAGCGCTCGACCCGGGGTTCGCGGCCGGCGCCGGAGGCCGCGGCCTCGGCGCGCACGATCCGCTCGATCGCCTGTTCCAGCTGCTCGGTGACGTTCTCGTTCAGCGCCCGGGTGCTGATCTCCAGGTACGCCTCGTCGGGGATGATGTTGGCCTTGGTGCCGGCCTGGATCCTGCCGACGGTGAGGACCGCCATCTCGCTGGGGCTGATCTCTCGGGAGACCACGCCCTGGAGGCGGCTGACGATGTTGGCCGCGATGAGCACCGGATCGACGGTGGTGTGCGGTTGGGAGGCGTGTCCGCCCTCGCCGAAAACGCGCACCCGGTAGGCGTTGGCGGCGCCGAGGATGATGCCGGCGCGGTGGGAGATGAGTCCTGCGGGCTGCGGGCCGAGGTGCTGGCCGAGGATGACGTCGGGGCGCCCGAACCGGTCGTACAGACCGTCGTCGATCATGCCCTGGGCGCCGTCGAGGGTCTCCTCACCCGGCTGGGCCACGATCATGAGGGTGCCGGCCCACTCCTGGCGGGTCTCCGACAGCAGGTCCGCGACACCGACCAGGCAGGCGGTGTGCGCGTCGTGGCCGCAGGCGTGCATGACGGGCACCTCGACGCCCTCGTCGTCCACAGCCTTGGCCGTACTGGCGTAGGGCAGCCCGGTCTTCTCCTCCAGGGGAAGCGCGTCCATGTCGGCCCGCAGCATCACCGTTGGCCCGGGGCCGTTGCGCAGGATGCCGACCACACCGGTTCCGCCGACGCCCTTGTGGACCTCGTAGCCGGTTCGGGTCAGCCATTCCGCGACGACACTGGCGGTGCGCTGTTCGGAGTGTGAGAGCTCCGGGTTCTTGTGCAGATCGACGTAGACCCCCTCCACGAGCGGGAAGATCTCGTCGAGGAGTCTCATGACCACGCTTCCGTGCTGAGCGGCACGGTTGGGGTCCACCGCGTGCGGCACGGTTTCCACCGCCTTCTTCGTTCTCGTCCTGGCAGAGGCTGCAAGGGGAACAGCCGCCTTCCTGCACCTTATCTTTGGGAGGGTCGCGGATTCACACCGGCGCGTCCCGTCCATAGGTCCGATGATGGGCACCTTGGGTGCACCGGTAAGTGCCATGGGTTAGGGTCTGCACACGGTAAGCCATCTCCGGTCCGCCTCCGCGCGGGCCCGTCGGGGCCCGCCCCACACCGCTTTCGGGGGATGCGACCGGCTCTGTGAACTTTTGCCGGATTCGTGCGAACCACTGGCGGACATGTGCATGTCTCAGTAAGGTAACGGATCATGTTCGCCGACACTCCTTCGGTGCCCCCGACGCGCGCCACGCGGCACCGGACCGGCCGGTCTCCCGCAACACCTGGCAGGTCGGTGCCCTCCCCCCGACCGACGAGTCCGGGGCGACGAAGAACAAACCCCACATCCCCGTACGACGGAGTCCCTAGTGGCCTCATCCTTGACCAGTCCGACGACCCCGCGAGCGAAGGGGGACCGGCGCGGCGCGAGCTCTGGTTCACCGAACGCCCGTCCACCGGAGAACGCGCCCGGTCGTGACGCCCGTCTGGACAACGCCAAGTTCATCCTGATCGCCCTGGTCGTCATCGGCCACGCGATCGAACCGCTCAGCGACTACAGGCCCTCCAGTGCCCTCTACTACTGGATCTACTTCTTCCACATGCCCGCGTTCATCATGATCAGCGGCTACCTCTCGCGGTCCTTCGACGCGTCGTCGAAGCGAGTGGAGAAGCTGTTCCTGTCGTTGGCGGTGCCCTATCTCATCTTCTGGACCCTGCACCAGACGTTCTACGCGGTCGAGCGCGGTGGTCTTCCCGACACCCTGTCGATCCTCAAGCCCACCTGGACCCTCTGGTTCCTGGTGGCGCTCTTCGTGTGGCGGCTGACCGTTCCGGTGTGGCAGCGGTTGCGTTGGCCCGTGGCCATCTCCCTGGCCATCTCGCTCTTCGCCACGACGACGGACCTGGGCACCACCCTGTCCGTGGGTCGTGTGCTCAGCCTGCTGCCCTTCTTCGTGCTGGGACTCAGCCTGCGCCGTGAGCACTTCGCCCATCTGGACCGGCTCTGGGTACGAATCTGCTCCGTGGTGGTCATGTTGGTGACGGCCGTCCTCGCCGTGCCGGTCTCCGACCGCTTCAGCCGGGACTGGCTGTTCTGGCGGGACAGCCTCACCGACCGCGACATCGATCCCCTCATGCCGAGCATCCTCATCCGGATGATCTTCATGGCCATCGCACTGGCCATGACGTTCGCGATGCTCGCGCTCACCCCCAAGCGGCGCACCTGGTTCACGTCGCTGGGCGCCTACACCCTGTTCGTGTACCTGGGTCACTCCGTGATCCTGCTCGTGCTCAAGGCGTCCCCCTGGCACGACGTGATGTCCGGAGCCGTGGGCCTGGCCACCACCGTCGCGCTCGGCGCCGGGATCACCCTGCTGTTGTGCACCCCTTGGGTACGCAAGGCCATGGGGTGGGCGGTCGAACCCCAACTCACCTGGCTGCTCCGTCAGGACGACAAGGGGCTCGCCGGAGCGAAGGCCGACGCCGCCCGCGCGGCACCTGAACCCGGACCCGAGGAGAAGAACCCGGCCCCCAAGACCTCGGTCTAAAAGATACGAAAGAAGGGGCGGTGCGCACCGCCCCTTCTTTCATGCCGGAAGGTCCCGGGCTCAGTCCTCGGTTCCGGCCGAAGGAGCCGCGGTGAGTTCGCGACGACGCACCTCGAAGCGGCGCGTCTCCTTCCACAGCCGCAGTACCAGGACCACCTCGAAGAGGGCCAGAGCCAGGACGGAGAAGACCGCCACCGGGATGATGAGGCTGTTCAGCGGAGTGAAGAACGCCACGATCACGGTGATCGGGGCGACCACGCACAGGAACATCTCGAACTCGATGCCGCTGAACAGGTGCGGACGCACGCGGTGCCGCATCAGCAGGCCGCGGGCCCGCGGGTACAGGCCCTTGGACGACGCGGAGGTCGCCTTGCTCTCGGACTCGGCGGACTCGTCGTCCTCGGGATCGGCGGCCTGGGAGGAGGTCGCGTAGTCGTGCACCCGGTCGGCGTCACCGGAGGCGATCGCCAGGGCCTGCCTCATGGACTTGCGGGTCTTGGCGACCTGGGAACCGTTGAGGTAGCGCAGCAGGTCGAAGAAGACCACCACGGGCGCGACGATCAGGTAGGCGGGGTCGTCGGTGATCAACCACTGCCCGATGAGCAGCGTCATCACGCAACCGAAGAAGCGGATGCGGTCGAAGACGAAGTCGACCCACGCCCCGAAGATCGAACCGTTGCCCTTCAACCGGGCGATCTTGCCGTCCATGCAGTCCAGCACGAAGCTCAGGTGGAACAGCAGGGCGCCGGCCACCAGCCAGATCCACCCGGTGTCACCGGCCCAGATCGGAGCGAGGAAGCACAGGGCGGAGAACAACCCCAGTACCCCGGCGCCCAGTGTGAGCTGGTTGGGGGTGATGTTCGTGCGGTTCGCCGTCCACACCACCAGCCGGCCGGCCAACGGGTCGACCAGGAAGACGGTCCACCAGGCATCCTTGGCCTTGTAGGTCTCTTCCTTGACTTGCGCGAGAGTGAAACGCGACATGCTGGATTTCTCCTGAAGGGATCTGGTGTCCCCTGCGCCCACCGGCGGCGGCGTCGTGTCACCGGCTCCGGGCATGGGTCAGGCACCGAGTCGAGGTGGGAATCGAGTCATCATTACAGACGGAGGTACCTCCAAGGTAGTCGGTCACGGCATACTTGAGTCGTAAGAGGGGGATCAACAGGGTGCCGCCGGCGCCTAACGGCGGAGTGGTCCACCCCCTTCGGTCTCGACCGAGGTAGAGGCATTGCGTTTTCTCAACGACCAGGTTCCCGATCAGGACCTGACGTACAGCGACGTGTTCATGGTCCCGGGCCGCAGCGCCGTGGGTTCCCGTCTCAGCGTGGACCTTTCGTCGCCGGACGGTACGGGGACCACCATCCCGTTGGTCGTGTCGAACATGACCGCGGTGGCCGGTCGGCGCATGGCGGAGACCATCGCCCGACGCGGCGGGATCGCCGTCATCCCACAGGACATCCCCATCGAGGTGGTGTCCGATGTCATCTCTTGGACCAAGCAGCGGAACCTGGTCTACGACACCGCCATCACCCTCAACCCGACGAGCACCGTCGGCGAGGCCCTCAACCTGCTGCCCAAGCGGGCGCACAACGCGGTGATCGTCGTCGACGACGACCGGCGTCCGCTCGGTGTGGTCACCGAGGCCGACTGCGCGGGCGTGGACCGCTTCGCACAGCTGCGCGACGTGATGTCCGACGAGTTGCTGACCATCCCCGCGGGCACCGAGCCCCGTGAGGCGTTCGGCATACTGCACGACTTCCGCCACCGGTTGGCCCCGGTCGTGGACGAACAGGGCGCCCTGGTGGGTGTGCTCACCCGCACCGGCGCGCTGCGCTCCACGCTGTACACGCCGGCCGTGGACTCGGAGAACCGGCTCCGCGTGGCCGCCGCCGTGGGCATCAACGGCGACGTGGCGGGCAAGGCCGCCGAGTTGCTGGCGGCGGGCGCGGACACGCTGGTGATCGACACCGCGCACGGCCACCAGGAGAAGATGATCGCCGCGATCGAGAAGGTCCGCGCGCTCTCTCCGAACGTGCCGATCGTGGCGGGCAACATCGTCACCGCACAGGGCACCCGCGACCTCATCGAGGCCGGCGCCGACATCGTGAAGGTCGGCGTGGGCCCGGGTGCGATGTGCACCACCCGGATGATGACCGCGGTGGGCAGGCCGCAGTTCTCCGCCGTGCTGGAGTGCGCGGCCGCCGCCCGTGACATGGGCGGACACGTGTGGGCCGACGGCGGTGTGCGCCACCCGCGCGACGTCGCGCTCGCCCTGGCCGCCGGCGCCTCCAACGTCATGGTGGGCTCGTGGTTCGCGGGCACCTATGAGTCTCCGGGCGACGTCCTGCGCGACGCGCAGGGCCGCCAGTACAAGGAGAGCTTCGGGATGGCCTCGGCCCGCGCGGTGAAGCTGCGCACCGCCGAGGACTCGCCGTTCGAGCGGGCCCGCAAGGCCCTGTTCGAGGAGGGCATCTCGACGGGTCGGATGTACCTGGACTCCGAGCGTCCGGGTGTGGAGGACCTCGTCGACCAGATCATCGCGGGTGTGCGCAGCTCCATGACGTACGCGGGCGCCACCTCGCCGGCCGAGTTCCACGAGCGTGCCGTGGTGGGCGTGCAGAGCGCCGCC
This sequence comes from Nocardiopsis sp. NPDC055879, assembly GCF_053615935.1. Taxonomy (NCBI): domain Bacteria; kingdom Bacillati; phylum Actinomycetota; class Actinomycetes; order Streptosporangiales; family Nocardiopsidaceae; genus Nocardiopsis; species Nocardiopsis sp. NPDC055879. The sequence goes on along the minus strand of NZ_JBSHCT010000002.1, from coordinate 293,925 downwards.
GGCTACAACGAGGGGCGCCCCGTGGAGAACGGCTGGTAGACCCCGGCCACGGCGGACGACGAAGGGGGGAGGGGCTTCGGGCCCCTCCCCCGCTTCTCGTGTTCAGGCGCCCGTCGTCCCGCCCTTGGCCTTGTACTCCTTCCGGTACGCCCCGCACATGCGGTCGGCGTGCCGGATGGGTTCGGGGATGCGGTACTTGGGTGACATCCGCAGGATGAGGTCGGCGGCTCCGGCCAGGTCCACCCGGTGGCCCACGGACACGTACACCGGCTTGGTGCGGCTCCGGGTGCGCAGGGTGCGGCCGATCACCTCGCCGCCTTGTTCGGCGAGGGTCTCGGTGTCCTCGACGAGTTCGGAGCGTCCGGCCACCATGGGGGTCCAGGAACCACGTTCCTCGCCGGGCAGGGAGTTCCGTCCGTAGAGCACCGTCTTGGCGGAGCCGACCACGCGGGCGTCGAGGAGGACGCCGAGGTGGCTGGCGATCCCGAAGCGGCGGGGGTGGGCCAGGCCGAAGCCGTCGCTGACGAAGACGTCGGGGGTGACGTTCAACCCCTCGATGGCCTTGAGGACCGGCGGCAGCTCACGGAAGGCGAACAACCCGGAGATGTAGGGGAAGGAAGGGGTGTCGGCGACCAGGGAGGTGTCGACGACCTCCAGGGTGCGTGCGTCGAGGACCACCGCGGCGGCGGCGAGTTCGGTGTCGCCCACCCCGTAGCTGACGTCCAGGCCACAGACCAGTTCCACCGCGTCGGCGTCGAGTGGTTCGGAGCGCACGCGGTCGGCGAGCGACCGTTGGCGGGCCACCGCCTCCTTGGGGTCCATCGGCCAGTTCTCCGGGTCGTCCAGTGCCTTGGCCGCCCGTTCGGCGATCTCCGTCATCGGTCCCCCACCATCTTCCGCCTGTCTGCCAGGCGCAGTCTAGGCCGTACACCTCGGGCCATGCCCCCGTACACGGCCCGAGGTGGATCAGTGCGCGGCGCGTTCCACGGTGAACGGCTCTCCGTTCGCAGGGACCCCCACCCCGGCCCAGGTGAAGGGGAGACCGCCGGCCCGGTCCGGGTCGGCGTGGTCCATCAGTTGGAAGTGCAGGTGCGGTTCGGAGGAGTTGCCGGAGTTCCCGCACTCGCCGATCTTGTGGCCCGCGACGACGTGGTCGCCCTCCCGCACGGCGACGGAACCCTGCCGAATGTGGGCGTAGGCGGCGTACACACCGTCGCCCAGGTCGAGGATCACGTGGTTGCCGAGGATGCGACCTGGTCCGCCCAGGGCTCGGACGAAACCTTCCAGGAAGAGGTAGAGCAACCCCGGATAGGAGTTGCGGCTGAGGTGGTCGCGCTGTCCGTCCGAGGTGTGCACGACCGTGGCGTCGGCGACGGCGAACAGGGGCGCCCCGAAGGACGGGAAGTCGGCGGCCGGGCGCATGACCGGCCGCCAACCGTCGACGATCGGGCGACCGGAGTCGATGAGGATGTCGATCGCGAAGGTCTGCCCGAGGCCGTGGGTGCCGTGGCTGGGCACCTTGTCGGAGGGTCCGTTGAGTCCGGTCCACTCGCCCTCCACCGGTGGCGCGACCTCGATGGGGGGCAGGTCGATGCGGCGCGAGGTCCGTCGTCCGGCGAGCGCCCCGCACGCCATCGCGGCGAGGTAGAGGGCGAGCGCCGGCACGGCGACCAGGAAGCCCGCGTAGCCGGGGATGGGCGCGCCCAGGTTCGACGCGATGACCAGCACGAACACCACGGCCGTCAGCACGAAGAAGATCCGTGTCAGCACGGCACCCGTCTTGCGCAGCCTCACTTCGTTCATGGCCCCTCCTTGTCTCGTCCGCCCTGTCCACAGGATTACGCAATTACGTATCTATTGCAATAGATACGGGAAAACGAGTGAACCTGTGCGGGAGACCACAGTCCCGGGCGATCGCGGCGCGGGTTCGACACAGTACGGTGGAACCCGAATTTGTACTGACTGGTCAGTTCAAAAATAGGAGGACACCAGGAATGCGTCGGGCCACCGGAGCACGCGTGCACGCCGAGGACGTCACGCTCACCACCCGTGAGGGCCCCGTCTACACGGGGGTCGACCTCACCGCCCGGCCGGGAACGCTCACCGTCTTCCAGGCGGACTCCGGCGGAGGCCGCAGCTCCCTGCTCCTCACCCTCACCGGGCGTATGCGCCCCACCGGGGGCGAACTGCACGTCGACGGCCACCCGCTGCCCGAACAGGCGCGCAAGGTCCGCCGCATCAGTGCCCTCGGCCTCATGGACGACGTCAACGTGCTCGACGAACGCCTGCGTGTACGCGAACACCTCTCCGAGGCCCGCCTGCTGCGACTACGCCCCGCCGCGAGCACCGTCGCCGACGAGGCCATGGCGGCGGTCGGCCTGTCCGACCTGGACCGGAGCACCCTCATCAAGGAACTACCGATGCCCGAACGCCGACGCCTGGGCATGGCCCTGGGACTGGTGCACGAGCCCCGCCTACTGGCGGTGGACGACGTCGACGGCGGGCTGAGCCCCCAGAACCAGGCCGCCATGTGGCGCACCCTCAAGGACCTGTCCGACGAAGGACTCACCGTCATCGCCACCTGCGCCGACGCCCGGGAACTGGCCACGGTGGCCGATCACGACACCCAAGGACCGATCCCCATCCGGCAGCGCGACCGCCGCGAGGGAGGCGCCCACCGTGTCCAGGACTGACCGGACCCCGCGCCCGCGCCCGCTGGCCGTCCCCCGCCTCGGGCTGCTCACCATGCGGTCCTTCCTGCGGTCGCCCCTTCCCACCGCCGCGCTGGCCGCCCTGACGCTCATCCCCCTGCTCTACTCGGGGATGTACCTGTGGTCCTTCTGGGACCCCTTCGACCGCATGGAACACCTGCCCGTCGCCCTCGTCGTCGAGGACGAGGGGGCCGAGGTGGACGGTGAGCGGATCAACGCCGGCGAGGAACTCTCCGACACCCTCCTGGAACGCGGTGACCTCGACTGGCGCCTCGTCGACGCCGACGACGCCGCCCGAGGCCTCGCCGGTGGCGACTACTACGTCACCCTCACCGTCCCCGACCACTTCAGCGAGTCCCTCACCTCGCCCTCGCGCGAGCGGGAGGACCCCACCACCGCCCTGCTCGTCGCGAACTACAACGACTCCAACAGCTACATCGTCCGCCAGCTGGCCGGCAGCGCCTTCAACGAGATCCGCCAGGCCGCCGCCTCCTCCGCGATCAGCGACTACCTCGACCAGATCTTCCTCGGCTTCAACGAGATCCACGACAAGACCGAGGAGGCCGCCGACGGGGCCGACCGGCTCTCCGAGGGCGCGGGCGACGCCGAGAGCGGTTCCGGTGAACTCTCCGACGGCATCGACGACGCGCACACCGGAGCGGGCTCCCTCGACGAGGGGATCGGCGACCTGTACGAGGGTTCCAAGACGCTGGCGAGCGGCGCCGGCGACGCCTCCGAGCAGGTCTCCGCCAAGGTCGACGAGCTGGACACATTGGCCGACGACGTCCTCCCCCGGGTCGAGGAGGACATCCCCGACATCCAGGAGCGCGCCGAGCTGATCGCCGACGTGGCCGCCGGGGTGAACGACGCCCTCGACGAACTACCCGAGGAGATCGACGTCTCCGGCATGGAGGAGGTCGACGGCCGCCTCACCGCCTACCTGGAGGAGAACCCCGAGCTGGAACGGGAACAGCCCGAACTGCACGTGCTGCTGACCGACCTCCAGGACGCCATGGACACCGCCCTGGACGTGGCCGGGTTCGTCGACGACAACCGCGCGCAGATCGACGCGACCGCCGACGACGCCGCCGCGCTGAGCGAGCGCGCCACCGAGATCGCCGACGACCTGCCCGACATCGTGGGCCAGGCCGAGGACGCCCGCGATCAGATCGACGAACTGGACGAGGGATTGGCCGACCTGGCCGAAGGCGCCGGGAAGCTCCGCGACGGGCTGTCCACCGCGTCCGAGGGCGCGGGTGAGCTCAACACCGGTCTGGGCACCATCGGCGACGGCGCGGGCGACCTGCACGACGGGCTCGGGGAACTGTCGTCGGGCTCCGACGAGCTCGCCTCCGGCCTGGCCGATGGGGTGGAGGAGATGCCCACCTACTCCGACGACGGGCGGACCACCGCCGCCGAGATGATGAGCGACCCCGTCCGGCTGGACAGCGAGGTCGACAACGAAGTGCCCGACTACGGCACCGGATTCGCCCCGTTCTTCGTACCCCTGTCCCTGTGGGTGGGCGCGATGGTCGTGTTCATGGTGTTGCCGGCCCTGTCCGACCGCGCCCTGGCCTCGTCCGCGCCGTCCTGGCGGGTGGCGTGGGCCGGTCGGGTGGCGCCCATGGTGCTCGGCTGGGCGCAGGTGGCGGTCATGATGGCCGTCCTGCACCTGGGGTTGGGCCTGGAATCGGTGAACTGGCCGCTGATGCTGGCGTTCCTGTTGCTCACCGCGTCCGCGTTCGCCGCCACCGTGCAGTTCCTGACCGTTCGGCTCAAGGCGGCCGGTCGTGTGGTGGCGCTGGGGCTGCTGGTGCTCCAGTTGACCTCCGCCGGTGGCACCTATCCGATCGAGACCAGCCCGGGCTTCTTCCAGGCCATCGGGCCCTACCTACCGTTGTACTGGGGTGTGACCGCGATGCGGCACCTGATCGGTGGCGGTGACATGGCGTTGGTCGCACAGGCCTTCGGGGTGATGTCCCTGTGGTTGGTGATACCCCTGTTGTTGACGTGGCTCGCCGTGGCCCGCAAGCGCTCATGGACGATGTCCACGCTCCATCCGGCCTTGAGGATTTGACCGGCGGGCACAATGGAGGCGATGAACGTGCAGACCCCGGGCCCGGCCCGACGTGTGGGAGGCCGCCGCGAGGCGACCCGACGCAAGCTCTTCGAGGCCGCCGTGACCCTGGTGTCCGAACAGGGATACGGCGCCACCACGGTGGACGAGATCGCCGAACGGGCGGGAGTCGCCAAGGGCACCGTCTACTACAACTTCGGGGGCAAGGACGAGTTGTACGCCGCCCTGCTGGAATGGGGCGTGACCCGGCTGGCCGACACCCTGCGGCAGGCCGTCCCAGGTCCCGAGGTCGAGCCCCGCCAGGCGCTGACCGAAGTGCTGCGGGCCGGTGTGGTGTTCATCGGCGCCCACGAGGCGCTGGCCCGGCTGCTCATGGCGGAGACCTGGCGCACCAACCGCTCCTGGTACACCACCGTCCGACAGATCCGCACCCAGGCGATCGGGGTCATCACCGAACAGCTCGACGCGATGGTCGAACGTGGTCTGACCCGGCCGGACCTGGACACTTCACTTGCGGGATCCGCCCTGTTCGGCATGGTGGTGACCGTGGCACTCGACTGGCGGACGCTCCAACCCGAACGTCCCGTGGAGGAGATCCACACCACCCTTGCGCACGTGGCCGACGGATTGATCGGCTCCCCCACCCCGACGCGCTGAGCGTCACCCCCACCCCGCGCGAACCCGGAAGGACTCCCCCGACATGGCCGACCTCTATCCCCTGTTGCCGGCTCTGGCCGGAGCGATCATCCTGTTGGTCGTCGCCCGGGACACCCGAATGGAGCTACGCCTGATCAGACACGGCGTGCGGGCCAAGGCCCGGGTCATCGGCTACCACGAGACCTCGGTCGCGTCCCGGATGATCGTGCAGTTCCAGACCGAGGACGGCAAGGAGGTCCACGCCGAGCACGAGAACACGGGGTGGACCGCCTCCCGCGCGGGGGAGATCGTCACCGTCTCCTACGACCCGGACAGCCCCGAGCGGGCCCGGATCGTCTCCGCCCCCTGGTTGAGCCACTACGTGCGGGCGCTGTTCGGCACCCTGGGTCTGATCCTGGTACTGGCCGGGATGTTCCTCGGTTATCTGAACTGGAACGAGACCCCCTGAGGCTCATACGGGGGTGGGCCGCCGCTCCGGTGGGCCGGGGTGTTCGGTGTCGGGCGCCGAGTAGCGCACCAGACGTCCGGGCAGCCCGCCGTCCAGGGTGGCGCGGGTACGGACCCGGGTCCCGCAGACCAGGTCGACCAGTCCCGTGCCGTCGGAGCGCACCAGCGCGGTGCAGGCGTGCAGGGCGACCACGATCAGTGACCACCACCCCAGGCCGAGGGCGATGAGCGCCACGATGGGCGCGTGCAACAGGAGTGTGCGCGCCAGGACGCGGTGCCGGGCGGCCGGGCGGGCCGCCGTGGGTTCGGTCAGCGCGAGACGGACGGCGGAGCACCCCGGGGTGGACCGATCGCGACGCAGCAGGGGCAGGAAGAGCGAGAACACCACCGCCAGGCCGAGGAGCATGGCGGCGCGCACCTCGTTCTCGGCTCCGGGTTCGACCACTCCATAGGCGTGCGCCAGCGCGACGACGAGGGCCGATCCGTACCACCACGACCCCAGGTCCAGCAGGACGCCGAGAACCCGGCGGGTGAGGTCGGGGAGGCCGCGGTCGGGCACCGCGCCCGGCCAGGAGCGATGCGGACCCCACGGCCACAGCGCCGGCACCAGGCGGGCCAGGAGCCACCCGAGGAGGACCCCGGCCACGGCGATCCCCGTGAGCGCGCTCGCGTCGTCGGCGTAGGAACAGGGGTAGAGGCCCAACACTCCGGTCGCCCGGATCGCGGTCACCGCCAACGCCAGTGCCGTTCCCAGGGCGATGGTGACCAGGAGACCTCGACGGAAGCGGGCGCGGGCCAGGATTCCGACCGGGAGGAACACCCCGAGGGCGAGCAGGGCCGAGCCCACGTCCAGGGCGGGTGCCGGTCGAGGCACTACCGGGCACAACCCGTCGATGGAGGTCGGCAGGGGCCAGACCGCGTAGGCGGCCAGACCGATTCCGCTGAGCAGCGCGGCCAGTGTGAGCTGTCCGGGCCAGCCGACCAGGCGACCGTAGCGCCGGTGTTGTCCGCGTAGGTAGAGGGCGGACCCGATCACCATCAGCAGTGGCAGGCCGACCACCGCCACGTCGATGGCGGCCTGTCCCCCGCCGAACGCCTGCCCCATGGTGTCCCTCTCCCCGTTCCCGCGCCTCCGGGCCGCAACGCTAGTACGGACGAGGGCGAGGTGGGCGCGGTACCGAGTTTTTGGAACCCCATACCCATTGGTACGACGGTCGTATGTACCGGTGAATAACTGTTGTCGTACCCCTATGGCCGCATGTGACCTTTGTCCTATAGTCGTGCGCAACATCAGCACCATACTCACCAGTAGGTGGCAGACCAGCACTTGTATGAACATTTCACCGGTTCATGGCAGACTGCCTCCACCCCCGGATAATCCGGCGTTTCCCAGCCGAGATACGATCCCCAAAGCCGAAAACCCCCATATGTGGTTACTCTGCGGCAAGACCGTGTCACCCACACCCCAGGAGGGGCACGGCGTCTGGGCGGGAGGCGGTGTGCACACGCCGGTCGCGAAGAGCGACGAGGCGGACACGCCCCCGAGCCCGAATGACTCACCCCATGACGCGGAGCGACAGGAGCATCGTGCAGGCAGTACCGAGAAAACGTGGGCGTACGATCACCGCCCGTATCCGCGCCATGGTCATGATCCCCACGACCGCCCTGCTCGTGCTGTGGCTGGCCCTCACCATCGTTCTCAGTGGTGACGCGGCCTACCAGATCATCCGGGCCAAGGGCACCGAGGATCTGCTCACCCCTGCCGCGGTCGGCCTCGTGGACGCCATGACCGAACGCTCGGCCACGATCGCCTATCTGGAGAACCCCGACGACGCCGACCTCTCCCAGAGGATGGCCGAGGCCCGGCAGAGCACCGACGAGTCCCTCGGTGTGATCGTCGAGGACCTCATGGGCTTCGCCGACCTGGCCCCCGGTGACGGCGGCATGCACATCGAGATGCTGTACGGCATGTACCAGGACATCGACCAGACGCGCGAGGCCATCGACTCCGGTGACGCGGGCCGCGACGACGTCCTGGACTACTACAACGAGCTCATCCAACACGGCTCCGACAGCTTCGACAGCCAGGGCCGCACCGGTAACGACGGCGACGCGGTCAACCCCGGCTTCAGCGCGGTGTACATGTTCCGCACCGTGGACATCCTCGCCCAGGCCGACGCCCAGATCGCCCGAGGCTTCGCCACCGACGAACTCAGCGTCGAGGACCAACGCGAGTTCACCGCCATGATGGGCTCCTACGAGGCGTTTCTGCACGCCAACGCCCCCTACCTGGGGGGTCCCGGCCAGCAGGAGCGCTACGAGGCCGTCCTGGAAAGTCCCGAGTACGCGGCCCTGCAACAGATGCGGGCCGAGATCTCCGGTCGTGAGGTCGAGACCGAGACCACCACCGACCCGGTCACCCTCGCCCCGGAGACCGTCGACGACCTGTCCATGCCGGTGGACGAGGCCGCGTGGGACCAGGCCTACGGGCACGTCCTGACCGAACTCACCGCCCTGGGCGCCGACGAGGCCGACTACACGGCCACCGTGATCCGCAGGGACGCCAACCGAGCCGTGATGCTCGCGGTCGGCGGCAGCCTCAGTGTGGCCGCCGTGGCCGGTGCCGCCTTCTACCTGGCACGGCGTTCCTCCCGCAACCTCACCGAACGCCTGCTGACGCTGCGAGACGAGTCGCAGTCGCTGGCCGAGGAGCGTCTCCCCTCCATCATGGGGCGCCTGCACCGCGGCGATCGGGTCGACACCACCACCGAACTCCCCGAGCTGCGTGTCGAGGACGACGAGATCGGTGACGTCGCCAAGGCCTTCAACACCGCCCAGCGCGCCGCTGTCGATGAGGCCGTGCAGCAGACCGAACTGCGTCACGGCATCAACCGCGTCTTCCTCAACATCGCGCACCGCAGCCAGACCCTGGTCCACCGCCAGCTGCGCCTGCTGGACAAGATGGAGCGCGAGCAGGAGGACCCGGAGCAGCTCTCCCAGCTGTTCAAGCTGGACCACCTGGCGACCCGTTCGCGTCGTAACGCCGAGAACCTGCTGATCCTCGGCGGTGAGGCCCCCGGTCGCACCTGGCACCGCCCGATGCCACTGATCGACGTCCTGCGCGGCGCGATCTCCGAATCCGGTGACTACACCCGGGTCAAGCGCGAGCGCATCGCCCGGGTCGACCTCAACGGCCCCGCCGTCGCCGACGTCATCCACCTCGTCGCCGAGCTGGTCGACAACGCCGCCATGTTCTCGCCCCCGCACACGAACGTCCGGCTGAGCAGCGATGACGTGCCCAACGGCGTGACGGTCGAGATCGAGGACCGCGGCCTGGGCATGACCGAGAGCGAGCTGGAGTCGGCCAACTCCCTGTTGGCCGAGCCGCCCGAGTTCGACGTCATGCGGCTCAACGAGAAGATGCGTCTGGGTCTGTTCGTGGTCTCGCACCTGGCCCACCGCCACGGCATCCGTGTGCACCTGCGTCCCTCGCCCTATGGCGGTGTGCAGGCCATCGTCCTGCTGCCGCAGGAGATCATCTCCGGTGACCGCACCCCGCTGACCTCCTCCCAGGACTCCAAGGAGGACATCTGGGAGGTGCGCGAGATCGTCGATCGCACCCCCGAGGCCGCCCTGGAGTCAGGTCGGACCGACGGTGAGGGAGACACCGACAAGCCGTTGCTGACCTCGGTCGCCACTCCGGTCGAACCGAGCACGGGTGAGGACGTCCTGGCCGGGCCCGGGGACGAGCGTCCTCCGCTGCCCACCCGCGGCTCCCGGATCAGCGCCGTGCCCGACACCTCGACCGAGGCCAAGGCGCCATCGACCCCGTCTGCTCCTTCGGCCCCGGAGACGGTGCCGTCCGGCGGTGGCCGACCGGCGCTGCCCAAACGACGCCCACAGGAGAACCTCGCACCCCAGTTGGCCGACGACCCCTCCTCCGAGGGCTCGGGCGGACCCGCCTCCGGCTCACGGGACGTGACCCCGCACGCGCTCGACAGCTCGGAACGGCTGGAACGTCTGCGCAAGAACATGTCCGCGTTCCAGAGGGGGACGGACCGTGGACGACGTGAGGGCCGGCAGAACACCAACGACACCGACAAGGACTCGTAACCGTGACCAGTATCGAAAGCGCAGGCGGGACCGCCGGCAAGAAGGACATCGACTGGCTGCTCGACGAGCTGCTGGACCGCGCGGTCGGTTCCCGGCACGCGATCGTCCTCTCGGCCGACGGCCTGCTCATCGGCCGTTCCCGTGACCTGGTCAAGGAGGACGCCGAGCACCTGTCCGCCGTGGCCTCCGCGTTCCAGAGTCTGGCCCGGGGCACCGGCCGCCACTTCGGCGGCGGCGAGGTACTCCAGACGGTCGTCGAAATGGAGCAGGCCTACCTGTTCGTCACCGGTGCGGGACGTGGCGCCTGCCTCGCCGTCCTGGCCGAGGAGAGCGCCGACGTGGGACTCATCGCCTACGAGATGAACGTCCTGGTCGAGCAGGTGGGCCGTTACATGGACGCCGCGCCTCGCCACGAGGGCGCTACTCCCGAAGCCAACCGATAGGGGTCGGTATGCAAGCGCATGACGAGTTCCCGGGCGGTATACGTCCCGTCCCACCCCAGCGTGACGTGGTGGGCGACTACGGCGAGGATTCCGCCCCCGAGGAGGCCGGCCCGCTCGTACGCCCCTACGTGATCGCGCAGGGCCGCGACCACGCGGACACCGTCCAGTTGGACATGATCAGCGTGGTGATCGCGGCCAAGCGGGCCGAGGTCGACGAACTGGCCCTCGAACCGGAACAGCTGCGCATCCTGGAGCTGTGCCGAAGGCCGCAGTCGGTGGCCGAGGTCTCCGCTCACCTGGACATCCCGGTCGCCGTGGTCAAGGTGCTGATCAGCGACCTGCTCAACCGGGGCCTCGCCCTGGCCAGAGCCCCCTACAAAGCAAAGAGCCCGGTGAGCCGGGACGTACTCCAGGCGGTACTCGATGGCATCCACAGACTCTGACCCTGGCACCGAGGCCCCGGTTCCCTCGGCCCTGAAGATCCTGGTCGCCGGTGGCTTCGGCGCCGGAAAGACCACCTTGGTCGGTGCGGTCAGCGAGATCGCCCCGCTCAGCACCGAGGAGGTGATGACCGAGGCCAGCTACGGGGTCGACGACCTGTCCGGGGTGGAGTCCAAGTCGACCACCACGGTGGCGCTGGACTTCGGCCGCATCACCATCAACGAGAGCCTGGTGCTGTACCTGTTCGGCACACCCGGCCAGGAGCGTTTCTGGTTCATGTGGGAGGAGCTGTCGGAGGGCGCCCTCGGCGCCATCGTCATCGCCGACACCCGTCGCCTGGAGACGTGCTTCGCCGCGGTGGACTTCTTCGAGCGTCGCGGCGTGCCTTTCGTGGTCGCGGTGAACTGCTTCGAGGGAGCCCACCTGTACGAACCGGAAGAGGTCCGCGAGGCGTTGAGCCTGAACCCGGAGATCCCGGTCGTCCTGTGCGACGCCCGCGACCGGAAGTCCGCCAAGGATGTGCTGCTGACCCTGGTCAACCGCGTCGCCGAGAGCGTCAGCGCCTGACGGCCCCGGATCGTTAGGCGGTGGACACCCCCCACTTCCCCTGTACACGCGGGCCTTCCGGGTAAAGTCGGGGCGACGAAACGGAGTGACGTTTCGTGTACCCGACGACCCTGGATCCGTCTCGGGCGGGCCAGGACGAAGGTGGGAGTTCCCATGAGACGTTTCGACCTGCACGACAAGATCCAGAAACTGGACGCCGAAGCGGACTGCGAGGAGATCGTCCGCCTCCTGGGAACGCGGGAGTTCCCCTGGGACATCGAACAGGCTCTGGGCCTGGCGCTGTACCGCACCTACGCCATGCCCAGCGTCGGACAACTGCTCGGTGACACCCATGAGTTCACCGAACGCACCCAGCACCGCTACGACGACACCGCGCTGATCCTGAACGACATCATGGAGCACGGTTTCGGCCCCGGCCGCGGCCGTGACGCGCTGCGTCGGATGAACCAGATGCACCGCTCCTACGAGATCAGCAACGAGGACTACCTCTACGTCCTGAGCACCTTCGTCGTCATGCCGGTCCGCTGGCTCAACGACTACGGTTACGGATGGCGCCGCCTCACCGACCACGAGATCGCCGCGAGCACCAACTACTACCGCAAGCTCGGCAAGCACATGGCGATCAAGGACATCCCGGAGACCTACGAAGAGTTCCGCCGGCTCATGGACTCCATGGAGGCGGAGCACTTCGCCTACACCGAGGGCGGCCGCGCGGTCTCCGACGCCACCCTCGAACTGATGGTGAACTTCTACCCGTCCTGGCAGCGCCCGCTGGTCCGTCCCTTCACCAAGGCCCTGTTGGAGGACGGCCTGATCAAGGCGTTCGACTACCCGGAACCGTCCGCCTTCTGGCGCAAGGCCAGTGACCTGGCGATGAAGGGCCGGGCCAAGGTGGTGCGGCGGATGAAGCCGCGCGAGGAACCGCGTTGGGCCCGGATGAGCCCCAACATCCGCATGTACCCCGACGGCTACGACCCCTCCCGCATCGGCACCTTCCCCAAGGGTTGCCCGGTCCCCCACGACATGCTCACCCAGGAGGTCGCCGCCACCGGAGCGAAGGTCCCCGCTCCCGGCCAGGCCATCGCCCCCGAACGGCGTTGACACCCCTCCCCGGAGGACCCCTGAGACATGAGCCGGGCCCTGGGCCGGGCATCGCCTCGCACCGGACCTACGCGGTCCCCGGCCTCGGTGAACTCCTCGATCGGACCGATGGGTTCACCGAGGCCTGAGCGACCGCCGCCGCGTGGATGCGCAGGAAGGCGTCCACTCCCGACCGGACCACCGCGCGCACCTCTTCCTCCGGCAGCGGCAGCGCCCCGAAGAACGCCCGGTTGTTGACGGGACTGCGCACCAGGGCCATGTAGTGGCCCGCCGCCTCGTCCTCCTCATCGGGTTCGAGTGCCAACAGGCCGCGGTCGGCCATGCCCCTCAGGTACGTGGCCAGGGTCCGCAGCGAAAGGCCGGGGCCGCGCGCCGTCCACACCCTGGCGGCGTCCGGGAAGTGCGCGGCCTCGGAGATGAGCAACCGGACCAGGGCGCCGTGGTCGGGTCGGCGTCCGTTCGGGGAGAGCCACTCGTCCCCGAAGGCGATCAGCGCGGTCCGGGCGTCCTCGGCGTCGGCGAGGTGGCGTTCGGCGATGCGGGCGTGGTCGGCCGCCAACGCGGCGCTGCTGCGCTCCACGATCGTGACGAACAGTTCCCGTTTGTCGGCGAAGTGGTTGTAGATGGTGCGTTTGGAGACCCCGGCGTCGGCGGCGATGGCGTCCACCGAGGCTCGGGTGTAGCCCTCATGGAGGAACACACGCAGCGCCGCCTCCACGATCGCCTCGCGTTTGACCTCGGAACGGCGTGCGCGCGCCTCATCACAGGGGTCCGTCATCGCCCACCTCCACCGTGGCCGCACCGATCCGTCTACCCCCACCAGTCTGGCGCACCTTCGGTGGTCCCCGACCGTCTCCTCGGGAAACTGCACCGTGTAGTTTCCTTGTGATGGCCGAGCACGATACCTCCCAGACCACGCCGGACCCCTCCCTGGCTCCCGCCCCCATGCCCGCTCCCACCCGACTCGACCCCGCGTTGTGGAAACTCGCCGGGGTCCTCCTCGTCGGGGCGATGGCCGCGCTACTCGACACCACCATCGTCAACGTGGCGGTCGACCACCTGTCCCACGCCCTGGACGCCCCCGTGTCCACCGCCCAATGGGTGGCCAGTGCCTACCTGCTCTCCACCGCCTCCGTCATCCCGGTGACCGGTTGGGCCGTGGACCGGTTCGGACAACGCGCCACCTGGATGATGGCGCTGGGCCTGTTCGGTCTGGGGTCGTTGCTGTGCGCGACGGCCTGGTCGATCGAGAGCCTCATCGCGTTCCGCGTGATCACCGGGTTGGGCAGCGGCATGGTCCTGCCCCTGGTCATGACGGTGCTGGTGCAGGCCGCCGGACCGCAGCGCCTGGGGCGGGCCATCGGGCTACTGAGCGTGCCGATCCAGATCGCGCCCGCCATGGGCCCGGTCCTGGGCGGTCTGGTCCTGGACTCGCTGGGGTGGCGCTGGATCTTCCTGGTGTCGATCCCCCTGGTGGTGCTCGCCATGATCCTGGGCGTGCGCGGTGTGGAGCGCGGTGATCCGCGGTCGAGTGAGCGGCTGGACGTGCTGGGGTTGGCGTTGCTCTCCCCCGGGATCGCGACCATGCTCTACGGGTTGTCGGTGCTGGGCGACGTCCGGTTCGCGCCGGTGTTCGTCGCCGTGGGGCTGCTCCTCATCGCGGGTTTCGCGGTGCACTCCCTGCGTCGTCGCTCCGGCGGCCCCGCCCCCGTGATCGACCTGCGGCTCTTCGGTGACGTGCTGTTCCGGTTGGGCGCGATGCTCATGTTCGTGTTCGGGCTGTGCATCTGGGCGGGCATGTTCCTACTGCCGTTGTTCTTCCAGCAGGTGCAGGGGACCACGGCGTTGACGGCGGGGCTGTTGATGGCCCCGATGGCGGCCGGGGTGGCTCTGGTCAACCTGTTCGTCGGCCCGATCGCCGACCGCAGCGGCCCCCGCTACCTGGTCGTGGGCGGGTTGCTGGTGGGCGCCGTGGCCACCGCGCCGTTCGCCGTGGCGGGACCGGACACCTCGCAGGCGCTGCTCGCCTCGGCGATGTTCGTACGCGGTCTGGGTCTGGGTACCGCGATGGTCCCGATGTTGGCCACCGCCTACCGCGGGTTGCCCTCCGACCAGGTGCCCCGTGCCAGCAGCGCCCTGAACGTGACCCAGCGGATCGGCGCCGCGGTGGGCACGGCCGCGCTCGCCCTGTTGCTGTCATCGCTGCTCGCCGGCGGCACCGTCCCCACCTTGGCGTTCCAGGCCACCTTCTGGTGGATGACCGGGCTGACGGCGCTGGCGCTGATCCCGGCGATGTTCCTTCCCAAGGCCCGCCCCTGACCTTCAGCGCCCCAATCTGCGCCAGATCGGCCGCGGCATCAGCCGCATTCCCGTGAACACCGGCCGCAGAACGCTCGGCGCCCACACGGTGGTCGCCCTGCCCCGCAACCCCTTGGCCACGGCATCGGCGACCTGGCCCGGCGTGGCGGGGAAGGGCGCCGGGTCCACGTGCGCGGACATGCGGGTGGCCACGTACCCCGGGCGCACCACCAGAACGCGTGCGCCGCTGCCGTGCAGAGAGTCCGCCAGCCCTTGCGCGAACCCGTCCAGGCCGGCCTTCGCGGACCCGTAGACGAAGTTGGCGCGGCGCACCCGGACCCCCGCCACGGACGACAGCACCACGAGCGTGCCGTGGCCCTGTTCGCGCAGCCTGGCGGCGACGGCCAGGTCGACCGACACGTGTCCGGTGAAGTTCACCGCCGCCGAACGGGCGGCGGCGTGCGGGTCCCCGTCGTACTCGGCCTGCTCCCCCAACACACCGAACGCGTCCACCACCACGTCCAGGTCGCCGACCAGCTCCACGGCGGCGGCCACCGTGTCGGCGTGGGTGTCGGTCGCCTCGGCCTCGAACTCCAAGGAATGGACGGTGGCGCCCAACGCCTTCAGGACGCTCGGCGGTTCGGCGACCCCGCCACGGGCGGCCAGGACCACCTCGCGGGCGCCCTCGCGCACCAGTCGTTCGACCACGGCGAGGCCGATCTCGCTGCGCCCGCCGAGCAACAGCACGGTGCGCACCTTTCCCAGCGAGTCGCGCATGGGGTTTCCTTCCGGTCCGGGTGGGTGGTTCAGAGGAGCCGCAGCCGGCGGGCCAGGTCGGAGACGAGGACCCCGTCGGGGTCGACCCGTTCGCGCACCTTCCGCCAGGCGGGCAGGTCGGGGTACATGGCGTGCACGGCCTCGGCGTCCGCCCGGCTGTCCTTGGCCAGGTACAGACGTCCGCCGGCGGCGAGCACCCGTTCGTCGAAACCTCGCAGCAGCCCGGCCAGACCGGGGAACTCGGCGGGCAGGTCCAGGGCGAGCGTCCACCCGGGTCGGGGGAACGAGAGCGGCCCCGGGGTGGGCGCGCCCATGCGTTTGAGGACCGCCAGGAACGAGGGCGCGCCGGCCTTCGACAACCCCTCCACGACGTGGCGCAGGGTGCCCTCCTCCCCGAAGGGCACCACGAACTGGTACTGCACGAACCCGTGCGGACCGTACATGCGGTTCCAGCCCCGCACCTTGTCCAGCGGGTGGAAGAACCCGCCCAGCGGTCGGGCCTGCCCCCGCCTGCGCTCGGGCGCAGCGTGGTGGTAGGCGGTGTTGAAGGCGCCGACGGTCGCCCGGTTGAGCAGGCGCGGCGGCGCCCACGGCGGTGCGCTCAGTGGAGCACTCGGGCGGTACCGGAGGGGTTCGCGGCGCAGCGGCGCGGGCAGGTCGGTGACGCGGGCGTGGTGGGCCCGGGTCAGCACCCCGCGACCGGTGGCGGCCCCCCGGGCGAGCAGGTCCACCCAGCACACCGTGTACCGGTAGTCCTGGTCGGTGCGCTCCATCAGGTCCAGCGTGGAGTCGAGGTCGCCGGTCCGGTCGGTGTCCACCCGCATGTGCGCGGTCTCCACGGGGATCACCCCCAGACGCACGGAGGTGATGACCCCGGTCAGGCCCATCCCGCCGACGGTGGCCCAGAACAGTTCGGTGTCACCGTGGTCGGGACCGATCTCCAGGGCCTCGCCTCGGGGCGTGAGGAGGGTCAGGGAACGCACGTGGGCGCCGATGGAGGAGTCGACGTGATGGTTCTTACCGTGGACGTCGGCGGCGATCGCCCCGCCCAGGGTCACGTGTCCGGTCCCGGGGGTGACGGGTGGGAAGTACCCGCGCCGCAGCAGGTGCGCCATGAGTCGGCGCAGACTCGTACCGGCCGGCGCGGTGACCTCGCCGAGGTCGGGATCGAGCCGGGGCGGTCCGGTGAGTTCGGTGCAGTCCAGGACGAGTCCTCCGGCGGCCTGCGCGGCGTCGCCGTAGGAACGGCCCAGTCCACGGGCCAGTGCGCCGCGCGGCCCGGCCTGGGCCAACGCCTCCGCGGCCTGTTCGGCGGTGCGCGGGCGCACCACGGTGGCGGCGGTGGGGGCGGTGCGGCCCCACCCGGTGAGGAGGGTCGGTCGACTCACAGGTAGATCCCCAGTCCGACCAGGAGGACGAGGGCCACGAGGACGAGCTGCAGGGGGCGGTCCCGCAACGCGATCTCCTCGGGTTCCTCGCCCGCGCCCCGGTCCACGAGCAGGTTGTAGCGGAGCACGAACATGATGAACGGAACGATACTGGCCGCGTGGAACGGGGACTGCGGTCCCGCGGACTGTTCCAGGGCCCAGAGACAGTAGGTGACGATCATGGCGCCGGAGGCGATCGTGCGCATCTGGGCCAGGTAGCCGGGCGTGTAGCCGAGCAGGGCGGCCCGGGTGGGGCGGGTCTCCTCGGGGGCCTCCGCGAGACCCCGCAGTTCCGCCTCTCGTTTGCCGACCACCACGAGCAGGGCGGCCAGCGACACCACGATCACGAACCACGAGGTCAGCGGCACCCCGACCACGTAACCGCCGGCCATGGCGCGCAGCACGTGACAGCCCGCCACCGCCACCAGGTCGACGATGACCATGTCCTTCAGAAACCAGGTGTAGGTCAGGGTGAGGACCACGTACACGCCGAGGACCACGCTCAGCCCCGGGCTCCCCAGCGCGAGGGAGGCCAGGGGCGCCACGGTCACGAACAGGACCCCGGCCACGACGGCCACGGGCACCGGGAGGGCTCCGGAGGCGATCGGGCGGTGACGCTTGCGCGGATGCCGCCGGTCACCGTCCACGTCACGGACGTCGTTGAGCAGGTAGGTGCCGCCGGCGGCCACACAGAACAGGGCGAAGGTCGCCGCGCACAACAGCAGGGAACGAGGATCGGTGAGCGCGCCGGCGGCGGCCGGGGCGGCGAAGACCAACAGGTTCTTGAGCCACTGTCGCGGGCGACAGGCCCGCAGCAGGGCCGAGGGCAGTCCCACGACGTCACTCCGCCCGGGTCGGTTCTCGGTCTCGGGGGCCGTGGTCACGCGTTCCCCCTCTGGGTCCGGCGATGGTACGTGGATGCGGGAACCGGACCGCCCACGGGGGTGGCGGGCGGTCCGGTGGGATGGTCCGGCTCGGGGCAGTGGCCGGGGGGATGGGGGGCGGTGGGGTCTACTGGGCGGCGCGGCGTCCGGTGACGAGCAGGACGACGGCGATGCCGATGAAGCCGACGCCGGCCACGAGCGAGACGATCGGCAGCGTGGTGTTCAGCAGCGGCAGGACCGCACGGGCCTGGTCGGTGTTCTCGATGGCGGCGGCGCGGGTGGCGTCGTCGTAGACGAGTTCACCGCTCATCATGGTCAGCACCTCTTCCCCGTCCACGACGACGACCTGGTGGTGGTCCTCGCTGACGTTGATCGGCGAACCACTGACCGGTTCGATCCAGTAGGTGCGGGTGATGGAGAAGGTCACGTCACCGACGACGTCGCCCTCACCGTCGAGACCGGCGACCTCACGCGGGATCTCCCGCTCACCGATGACGGTCGGGTCGACGGTCTGGACGAACTTGTAGGCCTCGACCCCGTCGACGTCCTCGACGCCCTGGAACTCCATGGGGACGACTTCCTCGACGGTCGTCTCGAAGAAGTCGTAGTCCCGCTGTTCGGTGTTGAACGGGAACTTCCAGGCCTGGCCGCTCTGGGTGACGCGCTCTTCGTTCACCATGGCGTCGCAGCAGTCGACCGCTTCACCCGTGACACGGTCGTGCCCGGTGCGCCGGCTACTGGAGCTGATCCCGAAGTCCGTGTCGGAGTCCTTGATCCAGGTGAACTGGTCCCACACCACCACGTCGTCGGTGCTGGAGGCCACGTCGGCACGCAGGGTGGAGTGCGCCTCGACCTGGGCGTTCTCCACCTGCTCGACGTCTTCGATGTTGAAGTAGGTGGCCTCGCCATTGAGGACGGTGGCGTTGTAGTAGTCCAGTGGAGTCTTCATCAGGGAAGTGGCCATCCACATGCGCATCATGGGTGCCAAAGCGAGACAGAAGACCCCCAGCGCGATGAGAACGACCGCAACGGTACGGCGCATGTGTGCCCTCCTGGGCGGATGAGAGTCCGGATCTGGAACTAGGTTCAGTTCCGGGTAGAGTACTGCCCAGTAGTGAACGACGTCACCTGGGCGTGTCTGAATTTTTATAACACGTTCTAGTGAAACGTGTTCTGGCTCCCTCCCGCCCAGGAAGGCCCCATGGCGCCCACGCCCACCGCGCCCGAGGACCCCACCTCCGGCAGCCCCCGGACCGACGCGGCCGACCCCGAGCGCACGCTCCCCCAGGTGAGCGGGCGCCACCACGCCCTCGACGGGATCCGCGCCCTCGCCTGCCTGATGGTCCTCATCGTGCACGTGTCGACCGAGACCGGGGACGCTCTCGCGCCCGGGATCCTCGGCGGGGTGCTCAGCGCGACGGCGCTCGCCGTCCCCCTGTTCTTCGCCCTGTCCGGAGTGCTGCTGTACCGCCCGTGGGCCCGCGCCGCCCTGGACGGCACCCGTGGCCCGAACGTGCCCTCCTACCTGTGGCGACGCGTGATGCGCGTCTTCCCCGCCTACTGGGTGGTGGCGACCACCGCGCTGGTGCTGTGGGCCGGGGAGCACCGCGATTCGGTGGTGCACTGGATCGAGGTCCTGACGCTGTCCTTCCCGTTCAACACCAGCCCCCACTGGGCGGGACCGGGACCCTACGGACTCGGACAGATGTGGAGCCTTTCGGTCGAGGTGTCCTTCTACCTCACGCTTCCGCTGTTCGCCGCGGTGCTGCACCTGTGGGCGCGCGGCGGCGCGACGGTGAACGCGCGCGGGAAACGGCTGCTCATCGGCCTGGCCACGATGACGGCGCTGTCGTTCCTCGCGTTGATCCCGCAGTACTTTCCCGAACCCAGCGAGCACATGCACTCCTGGCTGCCGCGCTGCATGGGCATGTTCGCGGTGGGCATGGGGTTGGCCGTCCTGTCGGAGTGGGCCTGGCGCGAACCCGGCGCGGACGGTCCGGTTCGCAGGCTCTGCCGCACCATCGCCGCCTCCCCCGGCCTGTGCTGGCTGGTGGCGGCCGCGTTCTTCCTGTTGGAGGCGACCCCCGCCGCGGGCGGCCGCTTCTTCGAGCCGGGCAACCTGTGGATCTCCGCGGTCGAGAACCTCACCAACATCGGCTTCGCGCTGTTCATGGTCGCCCCCGCGGCTCTGGCGCCCCGACCGAAGGAGGGGCCACCGCCGGCCCTGCGCACCGCCCAGGCGTGGCGGGACGGCGCGTGGCTGGACGCCGTCATGCGACACCGGGTGATGGTGTTCTTCGCACCGATCAGCTACGGGGTGTTCCTGTGGCAGTTCGTGGTGCTGTACCTGTGGCGCGACTTCACCGGGCAGGAGATCTTCGCCGGGTCGTTCTGGCTGGACATCATTCCGGTCCTGATCTTCACCACGTTGCTCGCCAAGCTCACCTTCCACTTCGTGGAGGAGCCCTCCCGGAAGTGGTCTCGACGCTTCCTCTCGGAGGGGCGGAGGGGACGGCGCCCGGTACCGGCGGGCCCGCCCCCACGCTGAGGGTTCAGCCCTCGTCGTCCTCCGCCTCCTCATCCTCCGCTTCCTCCAGGTCACTCGCGGGGGCCAACGGGCCCAGGGAGGACCAGGTCACGCAGGTCTTGTCCGGGTCGGTGTACAGGGTGAACGTGTCGCCGCGCTCGCTCACCGGCACGTACCAGAACCCGCCCTCGGGCGCCGCCGGAAGTTCGGTCTGCACCTCCTCGTCGCCCACCACCACGACCAGGTTGGCCTCCTCCTGGGAGGTGTAGCCGATCGTGGCCACCTGCTCGATCCCGCCGAACTCCCACACCGACCAGGACATCAGGCCATCCCAGTTGTCCATGCAGTCCTCGTCCTCGGCGGGGACGAACGAGTTCACCTGCGACGGCGGACCCGCCACCACCAGGTTCCCCTCGTCGTCGAACACGTGGGCGGTGGGCGCGGGTTCGGGTTCGTACATCCGCTCGGCGAGTTCGCGGTCGGCCAACGGTGTCAGCACGTACGAACTGAGCCGGCGCGGACCGTTCCATTCCAGGACGATGTCGTCGGGCACCGGCCTGCTGTAGATCCCGGCGTCCTCGGGCACCTCGGCCAGGGACGTGCGCGCGTTGTCCATGTAGGACCGCAACCGGTCCCCGCTCAGCGTCCCGGCGTAGGTGTAGGTGGAGTAGCCGGCCGAGCCCGCGTAGATCAGCGTGACGACCAGGGCGAGCGTCCCGGTGACGCGTCCGGGATGTACCAGGCGGAGCCGGCGGCGCGGGTCGCGCTCCTCCCCCGTGTTGCCCGTGTACTCCCTGGCCCGCTCCTCCTTCGTGACGAGGAAGGCGAGCGCGAGGACCAGCGCGAAGATCAGCGCGGCGTCGGCCACGTATCGGGGGTCCGAACCGACCTCGCCGTAGACGTCACCGCGGGCGATGACGGTCGGGATCGCGTCGGCGAACACCAGGTAGCCCAGCAGCAGCGCCCACGCCCGCCAGGCGCCCCGACGCACACGCAGGCTCGCCACGACGATGAGGGCGAGCACGACCCACGCGCCGATGAGCACGAAGCCGATCGGGTCGAGCAGACCTCCGGTGGGGGTGATCGGGCTCCACTCGAACGGACCACCCAGGACACCCACCGGGAACACCTCGGTGAGCATGCGACGCATCAGCTCGGCGGCGGTGTCCCACACCGGCACAGAAGCGCCCTCCTCCCCGGTGCCGGCGTTCTGCCGGACCAGGTAGAGCACCAGGTAGCCCAGGGTGAGGCCGACCATGCCCGTCCAGAACCTGCGGTCCATCCAGAACGCGTACCGGACCGCCCGGATCGGCCCACCCGGGTACAGGAAGGCCACCGCGAACGCCAGGAGCAGCGGTGGCAGCAGCATGGCCTTGACCGAGAACAACATCCCGAACACGACCGCGGCCACGACCCACCACACGTACCGGGTCACGCCGGTGCGCAGGTAGCGGACGGTGAACAGCAGCGCCAGGGCGACCGAAAGCTGAAACGGCACCGCGTTGAGCGCCGCCGCCCACCAGCCCAGCACCGGGATGGTGAGCGGGGCCAGGGCGTACACGGTGAGGGGCACCAGCAGGGCCCAACGGCGACCGAACAGCTCCCACAGCAGCCGGAAGAAGACCAGGATCGCGGCGACCTGCAGGAGCAGCATGGTGCCCGCCGCCGACACCCAGTGGTAGGCACCGAAGGCGTTCTGCAGGTAGATCAGGAACATGGCCCCCGGCATGAAGTGGCCCTTGTGCAACTCCAGCAGGAACTCGGGGGTGAGGTCGCTGGAGTTGGCCGCCGCGAAGAACAGGAAGTCGTCCTCCACGAAGTACGACTCACCGAGCACGTAGACCTTCAGTATCGTCGCCACGGCGACGATGAGCATTCCGAGCTGGAAGACCCGGTCGCTTCGCACCCGGCCCAGCGCGGCGAACGCCTCCCGTGTGATCTCCCCGAAGGTAGGACCCTGCTCCTCGGCCTCCTCGACCTGTCTGCGTACTCTTGTGGTCCCGCCCTCATCGGGGGAAACAGGCGGCATAGGTACTCTCCCCGCCGTAGGTTGGCCAACCCGGAAAATGGGTGCCAGAATACAACACGTTCCACTTTTATTCCTGACCGTTGCCGCAGGTCTCGCAGACCCAGGCATCCAGAACAGGAACAGGCTTCATTCAGCCCTGTTCCGGGGCGGTCTCCAGCACCGTGGGGGTGATGCCGGTGGGGCTCGAACAGGTCCGCCGAGACTGGACCCGACTGGGATCCACCGAGCCGCTGTGGGCGGTCTGCGTGGACCCGGACAAACGTGACGGCGGGTGGGACGACGACGAGTTCCTCGCCTCCGGCCGTTCCGACATCGACCCGGCCGTGCACCGCCTGGACGAGCTCGGGCTCGCCGAGGCCCGCGGCCGCGTACTCGACTTCGGCTGCGGCGCCGGGCGTCTGTCCAACGCCCTGGCCGCCCACTTCGAGCGGGTGATCGGCGTGGACATCTCGGCCCCGATGCTGGAGGAGGCCCGTCGCCTGGACCGGGCCGAGGGCCGGATCGAGTTCGTGCTCAACGAACGCCCCGACCTGTCCCGGTTCGAGGACGACTCCTTCGACGTCGTCTACACCGACCTGGTCCTGCAACACCTGCCCACCGACCTCGCCGAGGGGTACGTGCGCGAGTTCGCCCGCGTGGTGCGCCCCGGCGGCGCCCTGGTGCTGGGCGTGCCGGACAGCGAGCGGCGGACCTTCAAGGGGCTGGTGTTCAAGTACGTGCCGTGGCCGCTGGTGGCCCTGGCTCAGAGGGTGATCCTGCGTTACCCGGCACCGATGCGCATGCACACCCTGAGCACCGAACGCCTCGCCGAACTACTGCCCGGCTCCGAGATCGTCGCCTCCGACGAGTACTGGGGCGGCGACCACTGGCGGCACCTGCGGCACTACGTCCGGGTGGGGGGCCGGGTGTGACCTCGACCGACAGCGACAGCGGTACCGGAACGCGACCGGACGGGACCATCCCGTTCCGCGCGACCCTCGGCCGATCCGTGGGACTGTTCGCGGCCTTCCGCAAGGAGCAGACGGACCCGGAGTTCTTCTACGGCAAGCTCGCCCACGACACCGTCGACCAGCTGCGTTCCTACACGCCGCTGGACGGCCGGCTGGTGGTGGACGTGGGCGGCGGTCCCGGTTACTTCGCCGACGCGCTACGAGCCGAGGGCGCCCGGTGTCTGTGTGTGGACTCCGACGCCCACGAGATGACGCTGCACGGGCGGGACGCGGACGCGAACGCCGTCCAGGGCAGCGCCTTGGACCTGCCGTTGCGTTCGGGGAGCGTGGACGTGTGTTTCTCGTCCAACGTGCTGGAGCACGTGCCGGACCGGATCCGCATGGCGGACGAGATGGTGCGGGTGACCCGACCGGGCGGACTCGTGTACCTGTCGTACACGCTATGGCTGTCGCCGTGGGGCGGGCACGAGACCTCACCCTGGCACTACCTGGGCGGTTCCTACGCGGCCGAGCGGTTCACGCGCAAGAACGGTCGGCGACCCAAGAACGACTTCGGGCACAGCATGTACGCCGCGTACGCCAAGGAGACACTGCGCTGGGTGCGCGGACGCGACGACGTGGACGTGGTGGACATCCGGCCGCGGTACCTGCCCACCTGGATGAAGCCGATCGTGCACGTGCCGCTGCTGCGCGAGATCATCACCTGGAACCTGCTGATCGTGCTGCGCAAGCGGTGAGTCCCGGTCATTCGGTCGGCGCGCGCCCGGCCGGGTTCGGACTCAGTTGGATCTCGTCGATCCTGCGGCCGTCCGCGTCGGTGACCGTGGCGGTCCACCCGCCCAGGTCCACCCGGTCCCCCGGCCCGTCCGGGATGTGGCCGAGCCGGACCAACACCATCCCCGCCATGGTGACGTAGGCGCCCTCGGGACGGTCGGTGAGGTCCACGCCCAGGTCCAGCAGTTCGTGCACGGGATAGGTACCGGGCAACCGGAGCACGCCCCCGGCCAACCTGTCGACCTCCGGCGGGTCCGGGTCGGTCTCGTCGGTGATGTCACCGACCAACTCCTCCAGCAGGTCCTCCAGGGAAACGATGCCACCGACCGCGCCGGTCTCCCCGATCACCATCGCGAGTTGTTGGCGGCCCTCCGTCATCCGGCGCAGCGTCACCGACAAGGAGAGCGTGTCCGGTAGCTGGGTGATCTCCCGCGCCAGGTCGGCGACGTCGTCGTCCCGCCCGATCAGGTCCGACCAGTGCACCACCCCGATCACGTCGTCCATGTCTCCGGATCGGACCACCGGCGCTCGTGAGTGGCCCCACTCGACCAGCAGGGCGAGGGCCTCGCCCGCGCCGGTGCCCGCCACCACGAAGTCCACGTCCCGGCGGGGCACCAGGACCTCGCGCAGGCGGCGCTCCCGAATCGCGAAGGCACCGTCCAGGATCTGCCGTTGTTCCGGGGTGATGTCCCCGCGCGAGGTGATCATCTCGCGCAGTTCCTCCTCGGTGACCTCCTCGCGTTCGGCCTGCGGGTCCCCGCCGAACAGGCGTACCACCAGGTCCGTGGAGACCCCCAGCAGCCACACCACCGGCCTGGTCAGCGTGGCCAGCAGGTCCAGCGGGCGGGAGACCATCAACGCCCACCCCTCCGCCCGCTGCATGGCGATGCGTTTGGGAGCCAGTTCCCCAAGGACCAGGGTGATGAAGCTCAGCACCACGGTGACCAGCACGATCGAGACGGGGCCGGCGTAACGGCCGAGGAAGCCCAACGGTTCCACCAGCGGCTGGGCCAACGCGACGGCGGCGGTCGCGGAGGCGAGGAAACCCGCGAGCGTGATGCCGATCTGGATGGTCGCGAGGAACCGGTTCGGATCCCGGGCGAGTTTGGCGACGGTGCGACCGCCGGGGCCCCAGGTCTCCAGGCGCCGGATCTGTCCCTCTCGGAGGGTCACCAGGGCGATCTCGCTGCCCGCGAACACGGCGTTCAACACGACCAAGACCAGCACGAGGCCGATCTGGGCCCCATAACCCTCCATGGGCGCTCCCACCATCGGCGTCTCGTCGGATCCGGGGTTCTTCCCCACCATCCCCCACGATCACACGTGCACCCCGGGCCCCGGACGGAAACCGGAACGGAGCCAAGATTCGGGGAGGCCCCTCGGTGCCACACTCACCTTTCACCGGGTTTGAACTGCTGTTCGAGGGTGGGGCGGGGTAGGTGGGGGCGGCGGGGCAGATGGAGCGGGGTAAGTGGGGGTGGGAGGGGGCGCCTCGGATCGGGAATCTTGGGATTGTTGGGCGTTGTGTGGTGTTGGTGGGGCGCCCGAGTAACGCCCCACCAACACCAAGAGCCAGAAACCTGAGGCGCCCCACCCCGCCCACCCCCAGGCGGCACGAAACCGGCGAAACCAACGGCTCCCCCAAGATCAATGGGATCACGAGATCGGTTTCTTCCACCAGGTCAAGGTCTCGGGCTTGTGGATAACCCACCACAAGCACACCTCCACCGGCTCCTAACCGCCCTCCGCGCGGGGACGGGGCACGACTCCGCCCTCTCGTTCGTCCAACAGACCCAGCGCCTTGCGCGGGGACCTGGCGTGCCTGCGCATCCCCGCGAACGGGCACTCGTCACGGTCCATGTCGATGGTGAAGTCCTGGGAGGACCTGAGGTCGTCCAGTTGCTCCCAGGTGATCGGGGTGGCGACGGGCGCCCCCGGCCGGGCCCGCACGCTGTAGGGCGCCACGGCCAACTGGCCCTTCCCATTGCGCAGGTAGTCGACGAACATGCGGCCATGGCGGGCGGCCTTGCGCACCCGGGTGGTCCACTCGGCGGGGGCACGGGCGGCCACCCGGTCCGCGACCGCCTTGGCCAGCTTCCTCACATCGGCGTCGTCCAGCTCCGGCCTCAAGGGCGAGTGGACGTGCAGTCCCCGGGATCCGGTGGTCATCACGTAGGCGCTCAGCCCGAGTTCGGCCAGGACCTCGCGGACGCTCCAGGCGGCCTGCCTGCACGTATCGAACGCGTCGGGCCCCTCCCCCACCGGGTCGAGGTCGAGGACCATCCGGTCGGGCACGCCCAGGCGCGGAGTGCGGGAGGACCAGTTGTGCAGGGTGATGGCGGCCTGATCGGCGCACCACACCAGAGCGGCGGCGTCCTGGCACTCCATCATGCGACCTGAGGAGGTCCACACGGTGCGGATCCACCGGGGATGGGAGGGATGCTGGACAAGGAAGCCGGAGCCGTCGATTCCCTCAGGGAAACGTTGGAGCACGACGGGTCGGCCCTTGGTCTGCGGCAGCATGAGCGGGGCGATCCTGGCGTAGTAGTCGGCCAGATCGGCCTTGGTGGCCCCGTCGGACCCGAAGAGGGGTTTGTCGGCGTTCTTGACCTCCACCTTGCGCCGTCCCGCTCGCACCGTGGTTCGCATCGCACCTACCCCTTCCCTACCGCCTCCGCGCGGTCGTTCGCCGGGTCTACCCGGGGCCCTACCCTGAAAACCACACAGAACATTTCATATCGGACAAACAGCCTCAGATCACCACAAAGCACCTGCCGTCATCTCGGGCCGGCCCTACCCATTCGACGGAGGTGCCGGCCATGCCCGCCTTCGGAACCTGGTGCCCAGGGGTCGAGGAGAGTCGGCTCGACGACACCAGGATGACGCCTCGGCCGGAACCCTCCCCCTGTTCCGAACCTCTGCGGTAGGCCACCGCCGTGGGGACGAGGACGGGGACGGTAAATTCGAGGTTCCCGCCCCCAGCACGGCAAGGACGTCATGCCCAAGGCTCCCGAACGCGCGCGCCGGTCCCGTCCCCTGCTCTGGTCCGCCGCCGGACTGGGACTCATCGTGGTCGCCGCCTCGGCCCTCCCGCTCTACCTGGAGTGGACCGGACTCACCTGTGCGGGATTGAGCGACCACCAGGGCGTCGGGGGCGGTCACCACGACGCCGAGCCCGCGCCCGGCTCGGGGCACCCCTTTCTGGAACCGGGCGCTTGGGCCGTAGGGGACGACTCCCATCTGGTCGGCGGCTTCGACGACACCGTCACCCTGGTGGCCGACGACGGCCCGGTGGTGCGCGCCGGCGACGACGGGCGGGTGCTGTGGTGGGTCGATACCGACGGGCGCACGGCCACCGCGGGCCAGGCCGAGGGGATCGTGCTGGTCGCGGCCGGGGGTGTTCTGGCCGGGTTCGACGCGCGTTCCGGTGACCGGTCCTGGTGTCAGAACGGGCCCACCGACCCGGTCCTGGACGCCGGGGCCGGCGATCGTGTCCTGGTCCGCGCCGACGAGACCTGGACGCTGCTCGACACCTCGAACGGTTCCGTGGTCGCGGACCTGCCCGGTGACGTCGAGGAGCACGCGCTGCTGTCCGAGGGCCGGGTGAGCACGTGGACCGAAGAGGGGTTCCGTGGCCACGACGCCGACACCGGTGAACGGCTCCACGAGGTGGCCGTGAGGGGGATCCAGGACCTCGCGCACGTCGACGACGGGACCGTGGTCGACCTCGGCGGCGAATTGGTGGCCTTCGACTCCGGTGGAGAACGCGCCTGGCACGCTCCGGGGTTCGGTCTCGGCGGCTGTGACGACGCCCACGGCGCGGTGCGCGGGTTCGAGGGGTTGTTCCTGGCCGTGGAGGATCCCGGGGGCGAGCCGGTACCGGTGGCGCTGACCGGCGCGGACGGCACCGAGGTCTGGCGCGACGGCCCCGAGGTGAACCTTTGCGGGGTGGGTCAAGGCGTGGTCGGCGACCGGTTGTTCCTCACCACCGGTTCGGTGGTGGCCCCCGACGGCCCGGTCGCCCACCCTGAGCCGGCCGACGTGGACCTGCGCCTGGAGTTCGCCCCCAACGGGGTCCTGTCCGGCATGGGCTCCACCCGCACCTTCCACCCGACCCCCGGCTGAGCCCTCCCCGGTCCCGGTCCTCGGAGTGAGCGGGAAAAGCCGACGCCCGGCCGGGGGTTCCCGGTCGGGCGTCGGCTTGATCGCTCAGCGCACGGTAGTGCTACTTGCGCTTGTTGATCTCCTCGGTGAGCTGCGGGGCGACCGTGTGCAGGTCACCCACGACGCCGAAGTCGGCGAGCTCGAAGATCGGAGCCTCGGGGTCCTTGTTGACCGCGACGATGTTCTTCGAGGTCTGCATGCCCGCGCGGTGCTGGATCGCGCCGGAGATGCCCAGAGCCACGTACAGGTTCGGGCTGACCGTCCTACCGGTCTGGCCGACCTGGAACTGGTTCGGGTACCAGCCGGAGTCGACGACGGCGCGGGAAGCACCCACGGCCGCGCCCAGCGAGTCGGCCAGGTTCTCGACGACGGTGAAGTCGTCGGAGCCCACGCCACGACCGCCAGAGACCACGATGGCGGCCTCTTCCAGCTCGGGGCGCTCGCCCTTCGCCTGAACGACGCGCTCGACGACCTTGGCGCCCTTGGCTGCCTCGGAGATGTCGACCGAGACGGCCTCCTCGGCGGCGGCACCGGCGGTGGCCTCCGGGACAACGGAGTTCGGACGGACCGCGATGACCGGAACACCGGTCTTGACGCGGGCGTGGGTGACGGTGGCGCCACCGAAGATGCTGTGTTCGGTGACCAGCTCGGCGTTGACGTCGACGACGTCGGTGAGCACCCCGGAGCCCAGCTTCACGGCGGTACGACCGGCGATCTCCTTGTTCTCGGCGGTGGCCGAGACGAGGATGGCGGCGGCGCCCTTGTCCTGGGCGAGCTTGGCGAGCAGCTCGGCCTTGGGGGCGACGACGTAGTCGTTCACCTCGACCGGAGCCACGTACACCTTCTCGGCGCCGAACTCGGCCAGGGTGGCCTTGCCCGACTCCGCACCGTCGCCGACCCAGACCGCGGCGGGCTCGCCGATGCGGCGCGCGGCGGTGAGCAGCTCGGTGGTGACCTTCTTGACCTGTCCGTCGACGTGGTCGACGAGGACGAGGACCTCAGCCATAATCCTTGAACCTTCCCTGAGTCTCTCGTCTACCTACACGAACTTCTTCTCGGCGAGGAAGTCGGCGGCCTTGACGCCACCGTCGCCCTCGTCCTTGACGATCGTGCCCGCGGCGCGCGGCGGCGCGGCGGCGAAGTCGACGGTCTCGGTGGTGGCGTTGGCCAGACCGACCTTGCCGGTGTCGATGCCCGCGTCGGCCGCGGACTTCTTGTCGACCGGCTTCTTCTTCGCCTGCATGATCAGCTTGAAGGACGGGTACCGGGGCTCATTGATCTTCTCGACGACGGAGACGACCGCCGGGAGCCGAGCCTCGACCACGTCGTAGCCGTAGTCGGTCTGACGCTGGATCTTGATGGCGCCGCCGTCGATGTCGACCTTGCCGGCCAGCGTGAGCTGGGGCAGGCCGAGGTACTCGGCGAGCGCGGCGCCGATGACGCCGGTGCGGGCGTCGGTGGACTCCGAGCCGAGCACGACCAGGTCGAACTCGAAGGTGCCCAGGGCCTGCGCGAGGGCGTAGGCGCTCTGGATGGCGTCGGATCCGTGCAGCGCGTCGTCGTTGACGAAGACGGCCTTGTCGGCGCCCATGGACAGGGCCTTGCGGATCGAGTCCGTGGCCTGGTCCGGGCCCATCGTCAGGATGGTGACCTCGCCGCCGTGCTTCTCCTTGAGGAGGAGCGCCTCCTCGATGGCGTACTCGTCGAGCTCGTTGATGACACCGTCGGACGCTGCGCGGTCCAGCGTCTTGTCATCGGCGTTGAGCTTCCGTTCGGTCGCCGTGTCCGGGACCTGCTTGACCAAAACGACAATATTCATGGCCGGTGGCCGACCTCCCTGCACTCCCATATCCGCCGTCAGGCGGGTGGACGCTGGCGCGCCCCGATACTGCCAACAATGCCGAATGCCGTTCGGTCATCCGACGGCGGGTCCCGTGTTCACGTCAACATGGCCCGCCATGTGCTCATACACCAGATGTTACTGGCTAGTAGCTTGAAGGCCAACCCCTGACGTCCGGGTTCAACTTAGGAAACCCTGACCGAACGCCGGACCGAAGTCGCCCTGGCCCCTCCAAAACGCCGCCCACCAGGGACGACGGGCGAAAGGGCGGTGGCTTCACCCTCCACTCTAGTGACCGGCCCCACTCCCCCGGCGGGCGCACCACCGTCGAAGTGCCGTCGCGGCACCGGTAAAGGACGAACGCCCCTCCTCCGAAAGGAGGAAGGGCGTCCCCACGAACCGGGCCGACCGAACTAGCCGAACCAGTCGGCCGGGCCGGTGAGCGGTCCCATCTTCCAGATCGGAGCCGAACCCAGACCGATCGACAGGATCAGCAGGGTCAGCAGCAGGATGCCGACGATCACACCGATGTACAGGTACAGGTTGTGGAAGCGGACCCGTTCCACCAACCACACCGCCTGGTGCCTGGCCTCGCGCCCGCTCGGCATGATGTAGCTGAGCAGGATCATCACGAACACGGCGAACGCGCCCGTGTAGTTGGCGCCATCGTTGCCGGTCTCCATCATCGTGGCGTAGACCATCCCGACCAGGATGCCCGCCACCAGATAGATCAGACCGAAACCGACCGTGCGCAACACCATGCGCCCGAAGGCCCAGGGGAAGCTGAGCGCCACCACCATGCCGTCGGAGTTGCGCCGCCCCCGGGTCTGCAGACGTCGGGCGTGCTCGGCCTTGACCACGTCCAGGGCGCCCAGGCCGGCGATGACGACGACGCCGAGGATGATCCCGAACCACGGGAACCACAGCGCCACACCCGCCAACGACAGCATGATCGGGATGAGCACCAACGGGTGCATCCGCCAGGCCTGGTCGTAGTACTCGTCCTCGCCCTCGTCGTCGGCGTTGTGGCCGCGGAAGTAGTCGCCGAGACGATCGCCGCCGCCTCGCTTGAAGCGGCTCAGCAGCCCGCCGCGCTCGTTGTAGTCCTCTTCGTCGAACTCCTGGGTGGTGTTCCTACGGCCCTGCTGCTCGACCGGCGTCAGGATGTCCTCGAAGGCGCTGGGGTCCAGCGGCGAGTTGAAGAACTGGGTCTGCTGGATGCCCTCGGACCCGCGCGGCGGAGGCTCCGCCCGTCCCATCATCATGGTGCCCTGCGGGTCCTCCTGCTGCCGCGCCAACTCGCCCGGGTCGAACCGTTGGGTGCCCAGGACGTCGTCCTGCCCGGTCTGGATCCGTTGGGTGCCCTGCGGGTCGTGCAGGTCCTGGGAGGAGGACGGGGCGATGCGCTCGGTGCCCGCCATGGCGCCCAGGTCGTCGGTGGCCTCATCGTCCGCGCCCCAACCCGAGCGCCCACCACCCAGATCGTTCGTGGCCTCGTCGTCCACGCCCCAACCCGAGCGCGCACCGCCGAGGTCGTTCGTGGCCTCGTCGTCGACCGGATGACCACCCGAGTGGGCGTGGCTCGTCTGCGGCGCGGAAGGGCTGGACCACGCGCTGTCCGTCGAGGTCGGAGCGCCGCGGGTGTGCGGAGGTCCCCAACCCTCGCTGGCGCTCTTGCCGAGCAGGTAGCCCGCGGCGCCGCCGGCGGCCGCACCACCCAGTGCCGAACCCATGCCTCCGCGACCGCCCGTGTCTCCACCCGCGCCCGGGCCGGGCGTGTGGCTGCGCACGGTGTGCCCACCGGTCTGGTCGATCGGGCCGATCTGTGGTTCCTGCCACGGCAGGTCCAGGTTGAGCCGGCCCGTCTCGGCGACCAGCTCGGCCGCGGTCGGACGCGCCCGCATGTCACGGGAGACCGCCCGGTTGACCAGGGGCCGCAGCGCCTCGTGCATCCCGTCCAGGTCGATCTCGCCGTTGAGGATCCGGAAGAAGATGACCTCGAAAGAACCCGCGCCGTAGGGCGGGCGACCGGTCGAGGCGAACGCCACCGTGCCACCCCAGGCGTGCACGTCGGTGGCCGGGCCCAGGTCGGTGCCCTCGATGACCTCCGGGGACAGGTAGCTGGGCGTGCCGACGAACGTGCCGGTCTGGGTGAGCTTGGCCCCGTCCACCGCGTGCGCGATGCCGAAGTCGATGACGATCGGCTCACCGTTGGAGATGATCACGTTGCCGGGCTTGAGGTCGCGATGGATCACGTCCACCGCGTGGATGTCCTTGATCGCCCGGGCCATACCGGCGACGAAGCGGGTCAGAGCGCGGCCGCGCAGGGGACCGTGGTCGGTGACCGTGGCGTCCAGGGTGGGGCCGGGGATGTACTCGGTGACCACCCAGGGCAGTTCGGCCTGGGTGTCCGCGTCGATGACCTCGGCCACGTTGGGGCTCTGCACGCGGCGCATCGTCTCGACCTCTCGGGCGAGCCGCGCGCGTGCGATGTGGTCTCCTGCGACCTCCGGCTTGAGAACCTTCACCGCGACGAACTGGTCGGTCCGGGGGTCCTCGGCCTGGTACACCACGCCCATGCCGCCCGCACCGATGCGGCGGCGGATGACGTAGTGGCCGATGCGCTCCGGCAGCTCCTCACCCGTGGGGAAACCTGCCGACATTGCCATCGAGAACTCATCCCCTCAAAAGACCGCATACCACCACGTCCAGCTTATCGGCCGGGGGGATGGGTCACCATTGGCTTGTTCGACCCCGGAGGGGCCTCGTATGGTCTTTTGGTGTCGTCGGAGAGCAGGCGCTGACCGCGCCCCGGGGACTCCGGACGAACCGTCCGTCGTGGGACGACCAATGACGAGTATGACGGAAAAACAGCGTGCGCGGTTCCCCCGCCCCCGTCCCGTCTGGCCGGATCCGGACGACCGGGCCGACCCCCGTGACGCCACTGAATATGACGAAGGTCCATTGTCGTGGCAAAACGTGGCAAAGGGAAGTTCAAGCGTGGGACGGGGCGCCGGTCCGAACGCCGTGGCACCCCGTCCGAAACGGGTTCAGATCCTTCAGCGACCGCTGAACCTCGCCTTGCCCGGCCCCTGCTCGATGAAGCTGCGCATGCCGGTCTTCTGGTCCTCCGTGGCGAAGAGCCCGGAGAACTGCAGGCGCTCGATCTCCAGTCCGGTGTCGAGGTCGGTCTCCAGCCCGCGGTCGATGGCCTCCTTGGCCGCCGCCAGGGCGATCGCCGGACCTTCGGCGTACTCGGCGACCAGCGCGACGGCGGCCGAGTAGACCTCCTCGTCGGCGACGACCCGGTCCACCAGACCGATCCGCTCGGCCTCCTCCGCGCGCACGTGACGGCCGCTGAAGGTCAGGTCCTTGGCCTTGGCCGGGCCGATCAGGCGCGGCAGGCGCTGGGTCCCGCCGGCGCCGGGGATCACGCCGAGCTGGATCTCGGGCTGCCCGAACCTGGCCTTGGTCCCGGCGACCCGGAAGTCGGCGCACAACGCCAGCTCGCAGCCGCCGCCGAGCGCGAAGCCGCTGACCGCGGCCACGACGGGCTTGGGGATCCGAGCCACGGCGGTCAGCGCGTTCTGCAGCGCGCGCGAGTAGTTCAGCATCTGCGCGTGGCCGAGGTCGGCCATCTCCTTGATGTCGGCCCCCGCCACGAAGGCGCGCTCACCGCCGTACAGCACGACGGCGCGCACGGAGTCGTCGGTCGACACCCGGGCCGCGGCCTCGGCGATCTCCTTGGTGACCTGTCCGTTCAGCGCGTTCAGCGCCTTGGGTCGGTCGATGCGGATGACGGCGACCGCGGGGTTCTCCGGGTCGGCCTCCACGCGAACGAACTCGCCCACGTTGTCCACCTCTTCGTCTCGGTGTCGGTGTCGGTTTCGATGGCAACCCAACCACGCGGGTCAGGAGAAGAGCAGCACCAGGGTCCCGAGCCGGGCCGAGACCGTGTAGGCGACGGCCAGGAGCAGGGCGGCGCCCACGAGCAGGAGCGTGTCGGCGACACGCCAGCGGCTGACTCGTGCGTGGGTGCGCGGCCCGGTCCCGAAGGCCCGCGCGTCCATGGCGGTGGCCAGCAGGGTACCGATTCGGATGGCGCGGACCAGCAGCGCGAACAGTCGGCCGAAGAACAGTCGGACCACGTTCAGCGGGTTGTATCCGGCCTCCAGTCCTCGGGCCCTACGGGCCAGGGTGATGGTGCGCCACTGGTCGGCCAACAGCGGGATGAGGCGCAGCGCCGCGAGCACGCCCATGGCGGGGCGCTCGGGCACCTTGAGTCTTTGCACGAGCCCGTCGGCCATGTCGGTGGGGTCGCTGGTGATGGCGGCGAGGAGTCCGGGCAGGGCGATGGCCAACAGACGCACCGCCACCCCGATGGCTCCTTCGAGGCCCTGTTCGCCGTACAGGTAGTTGACCGCGGCGCTGCTCAGACCCATGAGCACGAAGGGGCCGGCCAGGATCAGCAGGGTGCGGCGGTCCACCCCGCTGAAGGGCACGCACAGCAGGACGGCGGCCAGCACGATGCCGCCGGTGACCACGTCCACGGCGGGGACGAGTCCGATGCCGATGCCGAGGGCGGCGATCAGTTTGGCTGCGGGATTGAGTCCGGTGAGCCGGGGGACCTCGCTCACTCGGCCTCCTCGGCCACGGCGCGCCCGTCCGCCACACGCACCCGCACGTCCGCCACACGCACCCGCACGTCCGTCAGATGACGCAGGAGCAGCCCGTCGTGGGTGGCCACGGTGATGGCCCGGCCCTCGGCTCGCAGATCCGCGAGGAGCTCCACGAGCTCGGTCCAGGTGCGGGTGTCCTGGCCGAAGGTGGGCTCGTCCAGGGCCAGGACGTCGGGGGCGTGCAGGGGGCCGGAACTGAGCGCGGTGGCCACCGACAGACGGCGTTTCTCCCCGCCCGAAAGCGTGTACGGGTGCACGTTCGCCAGATGGGTCAGCCGCAGCCGTTCCATGAGTTCACCGACCCGGCCCTCGGTCTCCGTATCGCTCAGACCGGCCCGCAGCGGGGCGAACCGGAGTTCGTCGCGGACCTCGGTGGTCACGAACTGGTCCTCGGCGTGCTGGAAGACGGTGCCCACGTGGCGGGCCAGCCGTCGGGCCGGCCAGCGGACCAGTGGACGCCGGTCGATCTCCGCCAGGGTCCCGCGCGGCACCACCCGACCACGGTGCGGTTTGGTCAGGCCCGCCAGCAGGGTCAGGAGGGTGGACTTGCCCGCTCCGTTGGGCCCGGTCAGCGCGGTGACGGCCCCCGCGGGCACGGTCAGGTCCACGTCTTCGAGGACGGTGCGCGGGGCGGCCGCCCGCACGCCCAGTTGGAAGGGGGTCCGCGCCGTCACACCCCGCGCCGCCAACATGGGCGCTCCCCCGGGGGCCGAGGGTAGGTCCGGTGAGGGTTCCTCTCCGGGTACCCACACCCCCTGTTCGGCCAGGGACCTCCCGTGCTCGGCGAAGACCTTCGCCGGCGCCCCGTCGGCGATCACGCCACCGCCGGGTTCGACCACCACCACACGGTCCACCAGGTCCATGACCTCGGCGACGCGGTGTTCGACCAGAACGAGGGTCGCCTCGCTCTCGGTGAGCAGGCGGGCCAACAGGTCCCGGACCAGCGCGCCCCCGACCGGATCGAGGTTGGCGGTGGGCTCGTCCAACAGCAGCAGACGCGGTCGCATGGCCAGTGCCCCGGCGATGACCAGGCGCTGCTTCTCCCCACCGGACAGGGCACCGGTGGAGTGGCCGATCCCATAGGGGAACCCGACCTCGACCAGGGCACGTTCGACCCGCGACCAGATCTCGTCCGGTGCCACCCCCAGGTTCTCCGGGCCGAACGCCACGTCGTCGCCGGCGCGCGCCATCACCAGCTGGGCCTCGGGATCCTGCGCGACCAGACCCACACCGCCGCGCCCCCGGGAGGCGGGCTCGCCGTCCACCCGGAGCAGGCCCTCCTGGTCGCCACCGATGGCGCTGTCGGGCCCGGTGAGACCGGCCAGGGCGTGCAACAGGGTGGACTTGCCCGCGCCGGAGGCGCCCAGCAACAGGACCCGCTCCCCGGGTTCGATGAGCAGGTCGACGCCGCGCAGGGCGTGGGCGGCGCGGCCCGCGTGCTTCCATCCCCAGCCGGAGAGTTCCACACGCGCGCCGCGCGCGTTCGTGCCGGCCATGGTCAGCCCTTGGCCGAGGGGAAGGGTGCCAAGGCCCCGGACCGGGCCAGGGCGGTGGTGAGCAGGCGTCCGCCGACCCCCGCGATCAACGCGCCGCTCACCAGGACCAGGCCGCCGTAGACGAGCTGGTGCGACAGCGGCCAGGTGGCGTAGTAGACGACGGCGTCACGGATGGCCGGGGAGATCCCGGCGAGGGCACCGGCCAGCGCGGCCACGCCCATGCCCCAACGGCGGTAGAGGAAGAGCAGGAAGACCAGCTCGGGCAGCAGCCCCTGCATGGCGCCCTCCAGGACCACCGTGACGCCCCATTGGGAGCCCAGCAGCGCGGAGACCGAGGCCGCGGTGATGGAGGTGAGCACGGCCGCGCCGGACCGTCGGATGATCAGCCCGCCGAGGACTCCCGGAAGCAGCCAGACCCCGTAGAGGATCGCCTGTGCCGGGGGGAAGAGCACGAACAGCGGTCCGGTGATCGTCCAGACCACGCCCCACAGCCAGAACACCACCCCCACCGCGGCGCCGAGTACGGCGGCCACCACGATGTCCACGGTGCGCCAGGCCCCGAACTCGGCGCGGATCCAGTCCTTGATCCGGCCGAGAAGTCCACGACTCGTACCGGCGTGCCCGGCTCCGGTGTCGATACCCATCGAAATGAGGTCCCTTCGTCGAGGTCGACGAGGGGAATGCGGCCGAGAGCGTCTCCCGCGCCGGCGGCACGGAGATGACGGATTCCACGACTTCCTTCGCCGGCATGACCCGGATCAGGTGTGTAAGGGTCTGCGGTCCGATGCCGCACTCTCAGCGCTCACGCGCTCCCCTGTCGGTTCTCCTCCATTATGCGTCAACAAGGAGGGCCGTGGGATGTTTCCATCCCACGGCCCGATTCTTCCGACTCCATCGCAGGTCAGGCCTCGGTGTCGGATTCGTCGTCCTTGGACTTCGGTGGCTCGGCGTCCGGGTTGCCGAAGGCCCCGGGCGAGCCCGCGAAGTCCTCGGCCTCCAGTTCGGCGGTACCGCCCCGCATGCTCTCCTGCCAGATCGGGCCGGGCAGGCTGCCCCCGTAGACGATGCCGTAGTAGCGGCCACCGATGGTCACGCCCTGCAGCGGGTTCGCCTCGCCGCCGCGCACGTCGCCGACGACCACGGCCGAGGAGAGGTTCGGGGTGTACCCGGCGAACCAGGCGTAGGCCGCGCCGTCGGTGGTGCCGGTCTTGCCCGCGACCGGTCGCCCGAGGTCCAGACCATTGGCGGTGCCGCCCTTGAAGGGCTGCTGTAGCAGGTGGTTGACCCCGTCCGCGGTCTGCTTCTTCACCGCTCGTTCGCAGTGGGAGTCGGCGGTGACCCGTTCACCGGTGCCGTCGTCCCGGATCGCCCGGACCGGGCGCGGCTCGCAGCGGGTGCCACGAGCGGCGAAGGTCGCGTAGGCGTTGGCCACGTTCAGCGGGGACACCTCCTGGTCGCCCAGGGTGAAGGAGCTCCACACCCCGAGGTCGCCACCGTCGGCGCGGTGTATCCCGACCGCCTCGGCGGTCTCGGAGGTCTCGCACAGGCCGACCCGACGCTGCAGCTGGGCGAAGTAGGTGTTCACCGACCCCTTGGTCCCGCTGAGCATGTTGTGGCCGCCCTCGTCGCTCTCACCGGCGTTGCGGACGTTCCAGGACGACATGGTGCCGCCCTCGCAGTTGACCATGCCGCCGACCGACATGCTCTTGGGCGAGTTGAAGCTGGTGCCGTACCCCAGGCCCTTCTCCAGGGCCGCGGCCAGGGTGAAGGCCTTGAAAGTCGACCCGGCCTGGAATCCGCTGGAACCGCCGTCGGCCTGGTCCACGGCCAGGTTGATCGAGGTGGTGCCGACCTTTTCGTCGTCGAACCCGTAGCGCAGGTTCTGGGCCAGGGCTCGCACGCGGCCCGAACCGGGCTCGACCATGGCCTGGGCGGAGAACTTGGTGGAGTCCTCGTGCGGGACCCGGCGGTCGATGGCCTCTTGGGCGGAGTCCTGCGCCGCTCGAAGCAGACTGGTCTGGACGGTGAAGCCGCCCCGGGAGATGCGCTGTTCGCGCTCGGCCTTGGTGTCGCCCAGCAGGTCGGATTCGAGGAGCCAGCGCATCGTGTAGTCGCAGAAGAACGGGTACTCGCTCTCGGCGCAGCTGCCCCCGCGCGGCGTGGCGTCCACTCCCAGGCCCTTCTCCTTGTGCGCGGCGGCCTCTTCGGCGTCGAGGTGTCCGGTGGCGACCATCCGGTCCAGCACGAGATCGCGGCGTTCCCTGGTCTCATCGGGGTTGTTGATCGGGTCGTAGTACGAGGGCGCTCGAACCAGACCGGCCAGTGTCGCGGCCTGCCCGGGGTCCAGTTCGGCGGCGGAGGTCGAGAAGTACCGTTCGGCGGCGACCTCGACTCCGTGCGCGCCGGCCCCGAAGTAGGCCAGGTTGAGGTAGCCCTGCAGGATCTCGTCCTTGGTGTAGCGGTCCTCGATGTCGATCGCGTAGCGCAACTCGGTGAGTTTGCGGGTGATCGTCCGGGCGCTGGCCTGGTCGACCTCTTCCTCGGTTTCGGCGGTCTCGATGAGGAGATTCTTGACGTACTGCTGGGTGATGGTCGAACCACCCTGTGTGTTCCCCTGGGCGGTGCGGATGGCGGCGCGGAGGACACCGCGCAGATCGAGGCCGTTGTGCTCGTAGAAACGGTCGTCCTCGATCGCCATCAGGGCCGTGCCCATCCAGGGGCTCATCTCGTCGAGGTCGACGACATCGCGTTCGCGTTGGGCGACCTCGCCGAAGGGCTCCCCCGAGTCGTCGGTGAGCAGGACGCGCGACGACGGGTACGGAACGTCGAGGTGGTTCGGCAGGGACATGAACCCCGCGGCGGCGTCCCTGGCCACGATCCCGGCACCGCCGACCAAGGGTATGACCAGGGCCGCCGACAATAGCCCGGCGATGAGGCCGAGTCCGGACAGACGCAGGATCGCCTCGCGTCGTTCCTTGCCGCCGCCCCCTTCCAACTTCGCGGTTCCGCCCTCCACCAGGGCTCGGGCTCTGTCCCCGAACCGACCAATACGGCTGGACTCCGTCACGTCGCCCCCTACGGCCGTGTGCGGCCCGGTGCCACGTGGCACCGGGCACTGCGTCGACCACACTCGCAGTCGGCCCGCAAAGGGAACTCCGTCAAATCGGGCGTGTCACCGAAAAGCTTCCTCAATCCCCGGCAAAGCACCCAGAAACGCCACAGCACGGCCACAGTGGACTGTTCACGAGGAACCAGTCGCAATTAATCTCGACATCAAGACGAGAGTCCCGACGAATCAGCCGGCGCGAGAAGCGCTTCCCCCGAATACGTGACAATTGATCCCTGTGGGTCACAACGGACACATGGGGATGTCCGGAATACGCCTCGCCCTGCCCGGCGCACATTCGTTCATCCCTACCCGCATGGACCTCGTGCACAACATGGGAGAAGAATTTACCGACTTTTCACGAAGAGGCACGGGAAAGCGACTACAGAAACCCCAGAATCCACAGTGGCGAACTGCCCGGTTTGCGAGGTTTCCCAGGGTGAAACCCGACAAATACCAGGTCCATCCCACCGAGGCCAGTGTGATGAGGATCACATTAATTATCCGGCCCCGACACTCTTCCAAACCCCACTAGAGGACCGACGATAGACAGCGGAGGGCACCGAAGCCGCAATCTGGACAGTTTCCGATCCAGCACTTCGTTGACCCCGTTCTTCGTTGGATTAAATTCCGATTAATTCCGCACGCGAGTCGCCGCGTGCTGCCCCATAACGCCCGAACCACGACAATGACGGTGTAGCCAGTGATCGGACGACTGCCCATCCTCGATATCTCTCCAGAGAACGTTCTCGGCCCGGTGAAGGCGGTGCCCGAAGAACGTTTCACCGTCGGCGCGACGGTGATCCGCGAAGGGCACGATTCCCTCGCCGCGGGCGTCGTCGTCCACTCACCCGAAGGGCGCCGACGGCCCCTTGTCCCGATGCGGGAGAAATCCCCCGGAACCGACCGCTACGAAGCCGAGATCAGCCTGCCCG
This sequence comes from Nocardiopsis sp. NPDC055879, assembly GCF_053615935.1. Taxonomy (NCBI): domain Bacteria; kingdom Bacillati; phylum Actinomycetota; class Actinomycetes; order Streptosporangiales; family Nocardiopsidaceae; genus Nocardiopsis; species Nocardiopsis sp. NPDC055879. Next base: position 253,482 of record NZ_JBSHCT010000002.1, on the reverse strand, counting down.
CCGAGGGACAGTGGTCCTTCTCCATCGAGTCGTGGAGCGACCCCTTCACCACCTGGCTGCACGTCGCCCGCGTGAAACTCCCCCTCGACACCGACACGGACCTCGTCCTGGAGGAGGGCGCCCGCCTACTGGCCAAGGCCGGCCGCCGCGTCCCCCGCAACCGCGACCTGGCCAGGGCCGCCAAGGTTCTGCGTGACACCTCCCTGACCCCCATGGAAGCCTTCGAGGCCGCCGTCACCGACGACGTCGTCTCCGCAATGGAGCACGACCCCGTCCGTGAGCTCGTCACCAGGTCCAAGCGGACCAAGGTCGTCGTACACCGCGAACGCGCCCTGTTCGGTTCCTGGTACGAGTTCTTCCCCCGCTCGGAGGGCGCCCAGGTCGACACCGCGCCCGGCCAGGAGCTCTCCGGCACCTTCGCCACCGCCGCCAAACGGCTGCCGGCCATCGCCGACATGGGCTTCGACGTGGTGTACCTGCCACCGATCCACCCGGTCGGCGCCGCCCACCGCAAGGGTCGGAACAACACCCTGCACGCGCGCGCCGGCGACCCCGGGTCCGTGTGGGCCATCGGTTCGGCCGACGGAGGCCACGACGCGGTCCACCCGGACCTGGGCACCATCGCCGACTTCGACGCGTTCGTGGCCGAGGCCGCCGAGCACGGCCTGGAGATCGCCCTGGACCTGGCCCTGCAGTGCTCCCCCGACCACCCCTGGGTCACCGAGCACCCCGAGTGGTTCACCACCCGGGTCGACGGTTCCATCGCCTACGCGGAGAACCCGCCGAAGAAGTACCAGGACATCTACCCGCTCTGCTTCGACAACGACTTCGAGGGCCTGTACACCGAGGTCCTTCGGGTGGTCCGGCACTGGATGGACCACGGGGTGCGGATCTTCCGGGTGGACAACCCGCACACCAAGCCCGTCGCGTTCTGGGAGCGTCTGCTCGCCGACGTCGCGCGCACCGACCCCGACGTGCTCTTCCTGGCCGAGGCCTTCACGCGCCCCGCCATGATGCGCACCCTGGCCAGGGTCGGCTTCCACCAGTCCTACACCTACTTCACCTGGCGCAACGGCAAGGACGAGCTCACCGACTACCTCACCGAGCTCAGCCGGGAGACCGCGCACTACCTGCGCCCCAACCTGTTCGCCAACACCCCCGACATCCTCAACGCCTACCTCCAGGACGGCGGCCGCCCCGCCTTCGAGGCGCGCGCGGTGCTGGCCGCGACGCTCTCCCCGACCTGGGGGATCTACTCGGGCTTCGAGCTGTGCGAGAACACCCCCGCCGCACCCGGCAGCGAGGAGTACCTGCACTCGGAGAAGTACGAGTACCGCCCTCGCGACTGGGCCGGGGCGGACGCCTCCGGTACGACCATCGCCCCGCTCATCACCCGGCTCAACGAGCTCCGCCGGGCCCACCCCGCCCTGCGCGAGCTGCGAAACCTGAGGTTCCACCACGTGGACAGGCCGGAGATCGTCTGCTTCTCCAAGCACCGACCCGGCGCCTGTGGTGAACCCGACGACGCCGTCATCGTCGTCGTCAACCTCGACCCGCACCGGACCCATGAGGCCACGGTGCATCTCGACCTGCCGTCGATCGGCCACACGTGGGAGGAGGACATCAAGGTGACCGACGGGCTGACCGGCCACTCCTACACATGGCGAGCCGACAACTACGTCCGGCTCGACCCGGCGACCGGGCCCGCGCACGTGTTCACCGTCAGCGGCAGATAGCGGGTCGGGGCACCGGAACGCGGCGGTCACAGCACCGCCGCCGCCCGGCTCCCGCACGCCTGTTGATCCGATGTCGAACATTTTGGTGGGGAGCAGTAGATGAGCAACGACGAGTCCGGACCCGGCGCACACGAGCACGCCGAACATGGTCCGCTCGCGCCGGCCACCGGGGCCGCGACCGGCCCGCTCATGTCCTCGGGAGGTACCGGTGAACCCCACTGGTACAAGCACGCCGTCTTCTACGAGGTACTGGCCCGGGGGTTCTTCGACTCCAACGGGGACGGCACCGGTGACCTCACCGGACTGGTCCGGAAGTTGGACTATCTCCAGTGGCTCGGAATCGACTGCGTCTGGTTGCTTCCGATGTACGAGTCCCCTTTGCGGGACGGTGGATACGACATCTCGGACTACTTCAAGATCCTCCCGGAGTTCGGCAACACCGCCGACTTCGTGGAGCTTCTCGACGAGTCGCATCGGCGCGGCATCCGTGTCATCACCGACCTGGTCATGAACCACACCAGCGACCAGCACCCGTGGTTCAAGGCCTCCCGTGAGGACCCGGACGGTCCCTACGGCGACTTCTACGTGTGGTCGGACACCGATGACCGCTACGACGAGGCGCGCATCATCTTCGTCGACACCGAGACCTCCAACTGGTCCTACGACGAGGTGCGCGGCCAGTACTACTGGCACCGCTTCTTCTCACACCAGCCAGACCTCAACTTCGAGAACCCGGCGGTCCAGGAGGCGATCCTGGAGGTACTTCGCTACTGGCTGGACCTGGGGATCGACGGTTTCCGGCTGGACGCGGTGCCCTACCTGTACGAGCGCGAGGGCACCAACTGCGAGAACCTCAAGGAGACGCACGAATTCCTCAAGCGGGTGCGCGCGGAGGTCGACCGTCTCTACCCGGACCGGGTGCTGCTGAGCGAGGCCAATCAGTGGCCCTCGGAGGTGGTCGACTACTTCGGCGACTTCGAGTCCGGTGGCGACGAGTGTCACATGAACTTCCACTTCCCGCTGATGCCGCGCATGTTCATGGCGGTCCGGCAGGAGCAGCGCTTCCCGATCTCGGAGATCCTCGCCCAGACCCCGCCGATCCCCCGCAACTGCCAGTGGGCGATCTTCCTGCGCAACCACGACGAGCTGACCCTGGAGATGGTCACCGACGAGGAACGCGACTACATGTACGCGGAGTACGCCAAGGAACCCCGCATGCGAGCGAACGTGGGGATCCGGCGGCGGCTCGCGCCCCTGTTGGACAACGACCGCAACCAGATCCAGCTGTTCACCGCGCTGCTGTTGTCGCTGCCGGGCTCCCCGGTGCTGTACTACGGCGACGAGATCGGCATGGGCGACAACATCTGGTTGGGCGACCGTGACGCCGTGCGCACGCCGATGCAGTGGAACTCCGATCTCAACGCCGGGTTCTCGCGCAGCGACCCCGCCCGCCTCTACCTGCCACCGATCATGGACCCGGTCTACGGCTACCAGGCGATCAACGTGGAGTCCCAGCGGGAGAACCCCGGTTCGCTGCTGCACTGGACCCGTCGGATGATCCAGATCCGTAAGCGGCACCCCGTGTTCGGCACCGGGGAGTTCACCGAACTGAACGCCACCAACCCGAGCGTGTTGGCCTACATCCGCGAGCACGGCGACGACCGGATGCTGTGCGTCAACAACCTGTCCAAGCACCCGCAACCGGTGGAGCTGGACCTGTCGCGCTACGCGGGTGTGAGCCCGGTGGAGTGCGTGGGCGGGGTCCGTTTCCCGGAGGTCGGTGAGCTGCCTTACCTGCTCACCCTCCCCGGCCACGGCTTCTACTGGTTCCAACTGCCTCCGGAGCGCACGTCCGACACCGGGTCCAAGGACGGCGAGGGCGTGCCCTCGTACGGACTCCCCGCGGCGGGACTGAGCACCCCGGACTCCTTCGACACCGGCCACCGCAGCACAGCCACCGACCGGCCCGCCGGCGCGAGCCGGGACCGTGGTGGGAAGGGAACCAGGCCTCTCTGACATGTCGCAGCTAGAAGAACTCCTGGCAGTCTGGCTACCTCGACAACGATGGTTCTCCGGCAAGGGGATCCCGATCCGTCGGGTCCGGGTCGAGAGCAGGTACACCCTGGTCTCGGCCGGACCCGGTGGTCCCGACCTGAACGTGCTCGTGGTCCAGGCGGGCCAACGCGGCACGAGTTCCCGTTACCAGGTGCTGCTCGGGTCGCGTCCGCCCCGGTCACTGCCGCCCCACCTGGCCCGCTCCGCCATCGGCGTGTGCCCGGTGGCCGGCGGTCGGCCCCGGGTGGTCTACGACGCGGCGCACGATCCGCAGCTGACGTCGTTGCTGCTGGAGCGATTCAACTGCGCCGAGGACGGCGAGCGTCGGGGGCGGGTGCGTTTCCGTACCCTTCCCGGCGCCGAGGTCAAGGCGTGCGGCTCGGGCCGTCTGCTGACCGGTGAGCAGTCCAACACCTCGCTGGTGTACGGGCGCGACTACGTCCTCAAGACCTTCCGCAGGCTCTGGCCGGGGCGCAACCCGGACCTGGAGCTGAACATGGCGCTGTCGGGTTCGCCGTACGTGGCACGCCCGTGCGGGTGGATCGAGGCGGACCTGTCCGGTCACACCACGCCCACCACCTTGGCGCTGTTGCAGACGTTCGTCCCGGACGCCACCGACGGCTGGGTGCTGGCCACCGAGAACGTGCGCACGCTGTTGGACGGCGAGGACGCCGACTTCAGTGCGGAGTCCGCGCGGTTGGGGCACACCACGGCGCAGGTGCACAGTTCGCTGGCACGGGCGCTGCCCACCGACGTGCTCTCCCCCGTCTCGGCGGCCGAAGTGGCCGACGCGATGGTGGAGCGGCTGGCGATGGCCAGCGGTGAGGTGCCCGAACTGGCCGAACACGCGCCGAGGGTGATGGAGGCCTACTCCGACTTCGCCCGGGTGGACGAACCGCTGCCGATACAGCGCATCCACGGCGACTACCACCTGGGGCAGGTCATCCGGCCGAAGTCCGGGTGGGTGCTGCTGGACTTCGAGGGCGAGCCGACGGTGTCGGTGCGCGAACGCCAACGTCTGTCCAGTCCGCTGCGGGACGTGGCGGGGATGCTGCGTTCCTTCGACTACGCGGCCGGTTACCTGTTGGTCGGGCATCCGGACGACCAGGAGTTGGCGTGGGCCGCTCGGGAGTGGTCGCGCCGCAACCGGGAGGCGTTCTGCCGCGGTTACGCCGACGGTGGGGGCGCCGATCCGGAGAAACACCTGACCGTGCTGCGCGCCTTCGAGTTCGACAAGGCGGTCTACGAGGTCCTGTACGAGGCGCGCAACCGCCCCGACTGGCTTCGGGTTCCGCTCGATTCCATCGCCACAGCGGCCGGGGCACCTCCGGTGCCCGGCTGATTCCCCGGCGGCCGCCGTTCGCGCACGGCGGCCGCCCCTCGTTCCCCCCGCTGAACCATCGCCTCGTCATCCGAACACCACAAGTCATCACGGAGTCGAATTGTCACCGCGTACGTCCAAAAAGGCCGCCACAGCCGACCAACAGCCGGCGGCGGAGCCCGAGGCGGCGAAGAAGGTGCCCGGCAAGAAGAAGGCCACGAAGACGACCGAGCCCGAGAAGACGGTCAAGACCACGAAGGCCGCGGCCCCGAAGAAGGCCGCACCCAAGAAGAGCAGCACGGGGAAGACCGCACCGAAGAAGACCCGCGTCCCCGCCGCGCTCGCGGAGGACCTGCTCGTCGAACTCGACCGGGTGGTCGACGGCCACCATCACGACCCGCACTCGGTCCTGGGCCTGCACGGACGCGACCTGAGGGTCCTGCGCCCGGGCGCGGTCGAGGTGCACGCCGTGCTGCCCGACCAGACCCGGGTGGCGCTGCCGCACCGCCACCGTGGCGTGTTCGCGGCCCGTCTGCCCAAGAAGGTCGACGACTACCGCGTCGCGGTCCGCTACGAGGACGGACCCGAACTCCTACAGGCGGACGCCTACCGCTTCGAGCCCACGTTGGGCGAACTCGACCTGCACCTGATCGGTGAGGGTCGGCACGAAGAGCTGTGGAGCGCCCTGGGCGCCCACGTCATCGAGCGGGACGGCCCCATGGGCGAGGTGGCCGGGACACGTTTCACGGTCTGGGCGCCCGACGCTCGCGGGGTCCGGGTCATCGGCGACTTCGACCACTGGAGCGGGCTCGCCCACCCGATGCGCAGCCTCGGTTCGACCGGGGTATGGGAGCTGTTCCTGCCCGGGCTCGGGGACGGCGACCTGTACAAGTTCCAGCTCCTGGGCGCGGACGGGCACTGGCGGGACAAGGCCGACCCCATGGCCCGCCGGACCCAGATGCCGCCGGCCACCGCCTCGGTCGTCACGGTCTCCGACCACGTGTGGACCGACCAAGAGTGGATGGCCGAGCGCAAGGGCGTGGAACCGTACCGGGCGCCGATGAGCGTCTACGAGGTGCACCTGGGTTCCTGGCGGCCGGGGCTTTCCTACACCGAACTGGCCGACGAACTGGTGTCCTACGTGGCCGAGATGGGCTTCACGCACGTGGAGCTCCTGCCGGTGGCCGGGCACCCGTTCGACGGGTCCTGGGGTTACCAGGTCACGTCCTACTACGCGCCCACGCCGCGGTTCGGCTCCCCGGACGAGTTCCGCCACCTGGTGGACTCCCTGCACCGGGCGGGTGTGGGCGTGTTCCTGGACTGGGTGCCGGCGCACTTCCCCAAGGACGAGTGGGCGCTGGCCCGGTTCGACGGCAGTGCCCTGTACGAGCACCCGGACCCGCGCCGTGGCGAACACCCCGACTGGGGCACGCTCATCTTCAACTACGGGCGGACCGAGGTGCGCAACTTCCTCGTCGCCAACGCCCTGTACTGGTTGGAGGAGTTCCACGTCGACGGGCTGCGGGTGGACGCGGTCGCCTCGATGATCTACCTCGACTACTCGCGCGACTCCGGTGCCTGGGAGCCGAACGTGTTCGGTGGCCGCGAGAACCTGGAGGCCATCGACTTCGTCAAGGAACTCAACACCACGGTCTACCGCCGTAACCCCGACGTGGCGATGATCGCGGAGGAGTCGACGGCCTACACGGGGGTGACCACCCCGGTGGACCACGGCGGGCTCGGCTTCGGGCTGAAGTGGAACATGGGGTGGATGCACGACACCCTGGAGTACGTCAAGAAGGAGCCGATCCACCGCGAGTACCACCACAACGACATCACGTTCTCCATGGTCTACGCCTACAGTGAGAACTACGTGCTGCCGCTGTCGCACGACGAGGTGGTGCACGGCAAGGCCTCGCTGTTCAACAAGGCGCCTGGGGACGAGTGGCAGCGTGCGGCGACGCTGCGGGCGCTGCTGTCGTTCATGTGGTCCCACCCGGGCAAGCAACTGCTGTTCATGGGCGGGGAGATCGCCCAGGGCGAGGAGTGGTCGCACGAGGAGGGCGTGCCGTGGTGGCTGCTTCAGTACGACCACCACGCGGGCACGCAGCAGCTGGTCAAGGCGCTCAACGATGCCTACCGGCCGCGGCCCGCGCTGTGGTCGTTGGACACCGACCCGGCCGGGTTCACCTGGTTGGACGGCGGCGACCGCCAGGGCAACACCCTGAGCCACCTGCGCCACGGCGAGGACGGTTCGGTGTTGGCGTGCGCGGTGAACTTCTCTCCGGTGCCCCGCGCCGACTGGCGGATCGGTCTGCCGGTCGGGGGCCGGTGGAACACGGTGGTCAACTCCGACGACCCGCGCTTCGGCGGTTCGGGGTACGAGGCGCCGGCCACCGTTGAAGCGCGAGCCCAGGAGTGGCACGGTCAGCCGTTCTCCGCGGAGATCACCCTGCCTCCGCTCGGCGCCGTCTGGTTCGAACCCGCGCCCTAAGGCGCGCTCGCAGCCAGGGCCCTGGACGTTCCCCCGGAACGCCCAGGGCCCTTCCTCGTCCGTTCAGTGCCCGGTGACCAGGTCGACGGCGGCGTCGATGGCGGCCCGGAGGCCGTCCAGGGAGTCCTCGTCGGGCAGGCGGGCGCAGGTGAGCCAGAGTCCGTCGATCATCACCAGGAGCAGTTCGGCGAGGGCTTCGGGATCCCGGCCGGGCGCGAGTTCCTCCTGTTCACGGGCGTAACCCAGAGCGGCGGCCAGGTTGGCGCGCGCTCGCGTGTCCAATTCGGCGAGCACCTCGGCGAACCCGGGGTCGACGGCGGCGCGGGCGTAGAAGGCGGCCCAGATGCGGGCCTGGGCGCGGCGGCGGTCGTCGGTGGGCAACAGATCCACGAGGACGGCCCGCATCCCCTCGGCGAAGGTCAGCGACTCGGGGCCGATCCGGATTCGGGAGAAGCGGTCGGCGACCTCGGCGATGGAGAAGTCCAGGGCGAAGCGGAGCAGCTCGTCCTTGGTGCGGAACTCGCGTTGGACGGCGCCGACGGACAGCCCCGACTCGGCGGCGACCACCCGGACACTGACCCCTTCGAGCCCCTCACGGGCGGCGATGCGATGGATCGCCTCACCCACGCTCCGGCGACGATTTTGACTGTTCACGACCTTCGGCACACGTTCATTCTGGCACATCCACACAGACTGATACGGTTGTATCGATACAATCGTATCGGAAGGATGTCGTCATGTCCCGTCCCCTGATCCGCCGAACCCTCCTGTCCCTCTCCCTCCTGCTCGCCCTGCCAGGGGCCGCCGCCCTGGCCCTGGTCCTGTTCCCGCCCCTGTCCTGGGCGGGATGGCAGTTCGCGCTGCTCGCCCTGGAGTTCTCGCTGTTCGCGTCCCTTCCCGCGCTGTGCGGGCTCGCCCTGGCCCTACTCGTCCGGAGCCGATGGGGATGGTCCCTCGCGGGGGTCAACGCACTGCTGCTGGTCCTGGCCCTGGTGCCGTCGGCGGCGCTGTGGAACACCGCCCGGACCGAAGACGCGCCGTTGAGCCTGGGCGCCTACGCCGCCGGTCTGGCCACCGACACCGACCGGGAGCCTCTCACCACGACCTACCACCGGGTGGACGGCGAGCCCCTTGAACTGGACGTGTGGGAGCCGGCCGAACCCTCCGGCGATCCCCTGCCGATCGTGGTCAACGTCCACGGCGGGGCCGACGACCTCCCACAGAGTCTGCTGCCGCGCTGGGACACCTGGTTGGCGGACGGGGACCGGGTGGTGTTCGAGGTCGACTACCGCTTCTTTCCCGACGGCGCCTGGCGGGAATCGGTGGCGGACGTGCGATGCGCCCTGGGATGGGTCCGTGAGAACGCCGCCGAGTACGGCGGCGACCCCGACCGGATCGCCGTCACCGGCCAGTCCGCCGGCGGCCTGTTGGCGCTGCTGTCGACCTACACCGACCAGGTCGAACCGTCGTGCGACACCGAGGTCCCGGACGTGTCCGCCGTGGTCGCCTGGTACTCGGTCACCGACGGGACCGCCGACGCCCCGATCCCCTGGCGCCAACGCCACTCCCCCATCGGCGACGAGTTGCTGGAATCCAGCGAGCGCATGGTCGGCGGCGCCCCCGAGGACCTGCCGAAGGAGTACGAGGACATGTCGGCGATCCACCAGGTCACGGCGGACACCCCACCGACCCTGGTGATCACCGCCGGGCACGACCTGTTCCTCGACCCCGAGGACAACCGCAGGTTCGTCGCCCGGCTCGACGAGGCGGACGTCCCTCACGAGCACCTGGAACTGCCTTGGACCGAGCACATGTTCGACCTCAACTGGGGCGGCTTCGCGAGCCAGATCACCCGCCACTCCATCGACGGTTTCCTCGACGAACACCTGACCCCCTGAACGCCCCGACCGGGTGAATTCACTGGCCCGGCCAGGAGCGGGTCGATAACATGCGGGGCATGACGCGGGTGTGCTCCACCACCATGACGGGCCGGACGATGATGTCGTCCGGCCTTCCCCGCGTGCCCTGAACCCCTGTCCGCGGCAAGGCCCCAACGGGTCTTGCCCACGGCGGGCGCCCGGCGGGGCCGGAGAGGACCCACCTTGGGTCGTTACCACGTGACCACCGCCATCCCGTACGTCAACGGGAGACCGCACATCGGCCACGCCCTGGAACTGGTGCAGGCCGACACGCTCGCCAGGTCCCACCGTGACCGTGGCGACGAGGTCCGCGCCCAGACCGGCACCGACGACAACTCGCTGAAGAACGTGCTCAGCGCCCGGGCGTCCGGGTTGCGAACCGCCACCTACGTCGACCGGGCCTCCAGGGGCTTCCTCGACCTGGCGGGCCCGCTCTCGCTCTCCTTCGATGACACTGTGCGCACCGCTTTCGATCCAAGGCACCGGCCCGGGGTGGAGCGGCTGTGGCGGGCCTGCCTTGCGCGCGGTGACCTGTATCGCCGTGGTTATACCGGGCTCTACTGCACCGGATGCGAACAGTTCTACGGGGCCGACGAACTCCCCGAGGGCCTGTGTTCGGAGCACGGGACCGTACCGGAGGAGGTCGCCGAAGAGAACTGGTTCTTCCGTCTCTCCCGCTACCAGGATCGGTTGCACGAGCTGGTGTCCTCGGGCGAGGTCCTGGTCGAACCCGACTTCCGCCGGCGCGAGGTGCTGTCTTTCATCGCGTCGGGTCTGGTGGACTTCAGCGTCTCCCGGAGCGTGGAACGCGCACACGGCTGGGGTATCCCGGTCCCCGACGACCCGGGCCAGGTGATCTACGTGTGGTTCGACGCCCTGGCCAACTACGTCACCGGGGCCGGCTACGGCACCGACGACCACGACCACTGGTGGACCCTTGCCGATCAGCGTGTGCACGTCATCGGCAAGGGCATCCTGCGCTTCCACGCCGTGTACTGGCCCGCCATCCTGCTCTCGGCGGGGCTTTCACCGCCCACCACACTCCTGGTGCACGAGTACCTGACCGCCGACGGTGACAAGATCGGCAAGTCCACCGGCAACACCATCGACCCCGTCGCGATCACCGAACGGTTCGGGACCGATGCCCTGCGCTGGTGGTTGCTGCGCGATGTCGGGCGCTCCGGTGACACCGACTACACCGAGGCCCGTTTGATCGCCCGGCACGACGAGGACCTCGCCAACACCATCGGCAACCTGGTGAACCGGACCGTGTCCATGGTCGCGAAGTACCGTGGCGGCACGGTCCCCGGTGTCGGTTCTGCGGAGCTGTCCGAGGCGTGTGCCCGAGCGGAGTCCTCGGTGAACGAGGCGATCGACGCCTTCGACCTGCGTGCGGCCACCGGTGCCATCGTGGAGCTGGCCGACGCCGGAAATCGGTATGTGGCCGAGCGGGAGCCGTGGCTCGTCGCCCGGTCCGAACGTCGCGGGGACATCGCACCGGCCGCCCTGGACTCGATTCTGGCCGAGCTGGTGGCCACCGGGCGAACGTTGGCCCGGTTGCTGCGCCCTTTCCTGCCCGACGCCGCGGAACGGCTCACCGCGCAGCTGACGGAACGGCCGGGGCCCGACGGTGATCGGCTACCGCCGGTCTCCCCGGTGTTCGGTCGGATCAGCTCCCGTTCCTCCCCCACCGGCTGAGTCGGGCCACCGCCTCGTCGAGCACCTCGTCCTTCTTGCAGAAGGCGAAGCGCACCAGGTGGCGGCCCTCGTCCTGGTGGTCGTAGAACACCTTGGCGGGCACGGCCGCAACACCGGCCTCGCGAGGCAGCGCCCGGGCGACGTCCTCGCCGTCGAGGTAGCCCAACGGTCGAACGTCGGCCATCAGGAAGTAGGTGCCCTCGGACACGTTCACGTCGAACCCGGCGCCGCTGAGGCCCTCGGCGAGGCGGTCGCGCTTGGTCTGCATGGCCAGGCGCTGCCGCTCGACCCAGGCACCCTCGTTGTCGATGGCGTCGGCGATGGCCAACTGCAGGGCTCCGTTGGCGGAGAAGGTGAGGAACTGGTTGACCGTGCGCACCGCCCGGACCAGGGGCTCGGGGCCGCTCACCCAGCCGGTCTTCCACGCGGTGACGGCGAACATCTTGCCGACCGAGGAGATCGACAGGGTGCGCTCGCCCATACCCGGCAGGGTGGCCAGGGGGACGTGGGGACGTTCGTCGAAGGTGAGGAACTCGTACACCTCGTCGGTGATCGCGATGAGGTCGTTTTCCCGGCATAGCGCGGCGATCTCCGCCGACTCCTCGGCGGTGAACACCGTGCCGGTCGGGTTGTGCGGGGTGTTGACCATGATGAGCCGGGTGCGCGGGGTGACGGCGGCGCGCAGCTCGGCGGGGTCGAAGGTGAACCTGCCGGTCGCGTCGTCGCGACGCAACGCCACGGGGCGGCGCACCCCGCCGGCCAGCGAGATCATCGCGGCGTAGGAGTCGTACATCGGCTCGAAGACGATGACCTCGTCACCGCGTTCCACCAGCGCCAGCAGCGAGGCGGCGATGCCGGCGGTCGCACCGACGGTGACGTAGACCTCCGTTTCGGGGTCCAGGTCCAACCCGTAGTGACGGGAGCGGTAACGGCTCACCGCCTGGCGCAGCTCCGGACGTCCCGGGCCGGGCGGGTACTGGTTCACCCCTTCGAGGATGTGTCGCGAGGCGTTCTCCAGCAGACTTCGCGGCCCGTCGGTGTCGGGGAAACCCTGCCCCAGGTTGACGGAGTCGGTCTCGACGGCCAGACGCGTCATCTCGGCGAAGATCGTCTCACCATAGGTACGCATGCGTTCGATCAGCGGTTCATCCACCCTTCGAGCGTATCGACCCGGTCCGGGCACGGGCACAACCGGGCGGTCCCCCGAACACGAGAGGGCCCCCGGTCTCGTGGTGCCCGGTGCCTCACCGGATCCCACGAGGCCAGGGGCCCCTACGAGCGCGACCGCCTTTACGGAAGCAGCAGGCTGAGCACGATCCAGACCACCGGACCCGCGATCAACAGGGAGTCGATGCGGTCCATCAGACCGCCGTGGCCCGGCATGAACCGGCCCATGTCCTTGACCCCGAGGTCGCGCTTGAACAACGACTCGATGAGGTCGCCGACCGTGGCGGCCAGCACCACGGCCAGACCCAGGACCACGCCGACCCACCAGGGGCCGTCCAGCATGAGGGTGACGCACAGCGCCCCCGCCACCGCACAGCCGATCACGGAGCCGCCGAAGCCCTCCCAGGTCTTGTTCGGGCTGATCACCGGCGCCATCTTGTGCCGTCCCAACAGGATCCCGGCGAAGTAACCGCCGATGTCACTGGAGATCGTCACCACGATGAACACCACCAGGCGGTACTGTCCATCCTCCGGGTGCGCGATGAGCAGCATCCAGGTGGCCAACAGCAGCGGCAGGTACACGAGGGTGAACAGGTTCGCCGACGCGTCGGCGACGAACCCCTCCGCCCCACCGCGCAACCGCCAGACCAGGCAGGCGATCGCGGTGACGGCCGCGATGCCCACCAACCATTCGGCGCCGCCGAAGTAGGCTCCGGCCTGCATCGCCACACCGCCCACGGCCAACGGGACCACGGCCAGGGTCATGCCCTTGCCGCCGAACGCCCGGTTGAGTTCGCGGAGACCGATCAGCGTCCCGAGGGACGTGATGATCGTGAACAGCTGAGGCCAGGGGAAGACCGAGAAGAAGACGAGCGCGCCGAGGACGCACCCGCTGGCGATGGCCACCGGGAGGTTGCGACCGGTCTTGACCGGGGCACCTCCCGGCTTGTGCAGCACGAAGCGCTGCCCGGCGGACGTGTCCGTCTCCGAACGGGGACGGTCGTCGGGTCTGTGCTCCGGCGAGTGGTCATCGCCTCCGGAGCCGTTCGAAGGGTGGTTCACCGACTAGACCTCGAGAAGTTCCGTTTCCTTGTGCTTGAGCAGCTCGTCGACGGTGCCGACATGCTTGTGCGCGAGCTCGTCCAGTTCGGACTGGGCACGGTGGGCCTCGTCCTCACCCAGGTCACCGGACTTGACGGCCTTCTCGAAACCGTCCTTGGCGCGACGTCGGACGTTGCGGATGGCGACCTTGCCGTCCTCGGCCTTGGTGCGCGCGACCTTCACGTACTCCTTGCGACGCTCCTCGGACAGCTCCGGGAAGACCACGCGGATGACCTGTCCATCGTCGGAGGGGTTGACGCCCAGGTCACTGTTGCGGATCGCGTTGATGATCTCGGTGCGCGCGTTGATGTCGAACGGCGAGATGACGACCATGCGCGGCTCGGGCACCGAGAAGGAGGCCAGCTGGTTGATCGGCGTGCGAGCACCGTAGTAGTCGACGGTGATCTTGTTGAAGGTGGCCGGGGTGGGCCGACCGGTACGGATCGTCGCGAAGTCCTCCTTCGCCACGGTCACGGCCTTCTCCATCTTCTCCTCGGCCTCAAGGAGGGTTTCTTCGATCATTGTGGGCGCTCCCGGATTGTCGGCTGGGTGTTCGTGGCTTGGAGTGCGTGGCCTCGGCCACGCCGCAGGACGGTCTCCCGCCCTCGTCAGTCGGAGGTCGGACCGACGATGGTGCCGATCTTCTCACCGCGGACGGCGCGCAGGATGTTGCCCTGGCTCATCAGGTCGAAAACGACGATGGGCAGCCCGTTGTCCATGCACAGGCTGACCGCGGTGGCGTCCATGACCTTGAGGCCGCGGGTGAGGACCTCGTTGTAGTTGAGCTTGTCGAACTTGACCGCGTCCGGGTTGCGCTGCGGGTCGGAGTCGTAGACCCCGTCGACCTGGGTGCCCTTGAGGACCGCCTGGGCGCCGATCTCCAGGGCGCGCTGGGCGGCGGTGGTGTCCGTGGAGAAGAAGGGCGCACCGAGACCGGCACCGAAGATGACCACTCGGCCCTTCTCCAGGTGACGAACGGCCCGACGCGGGATGTAGGCCTCGGCGACCTGGCTCATGTGGATCGCGGTCTGCACACGCGTGTCCACGCCGAGGCGCTCAAGGAAGTCCTGGAGGGCGAGGCAGTTGATGACGGTGCCGAGCATGCCCATGTAGTCGGCGCGACCGCGCTCGATGCCGCCCTCGGTGAGCTGGGCGCCGCGGAACATGTTGCCGCCGCCGACGACCACGGCGACCTGGATGCCCTCGGACACCGCTTCGGCGATGGACTCCGCCACGTACTGGACGACCTCGGGTTCGATGCCCAGACCGCCACCGCCGGCGAACGCCTCCCCCGAGAGCTTGAGCATGACACGCTTCCAACCGGAATCGTGCATGGGCGTTTCGGTGGTCATGGCTTCGTTCTCCGACACGGCCTGCGGCCTCCCTTGTTGTTCCCGAGTGGCACAGGGTCCCCCGAGTGCTCCTGCTGCGGACGGTCCGAACAAGATCTGCCCGAAACCCGCCCATATCCACCGAAAGTGCCGGGGAGATTCCGTCTCCCCGGCACTTCCATCATGTCAAAGCCCCTAGGCCTGGCCGACCTTGAAGCGAACGAAGCCCTTGACCTTCACACCGGCCTCGTCGACGACCTTCTGGACGGTCTTCTTGTTCTCCTTGACGAACGGCTGTCCGAGGAGGGTGACCTCCTTGAAGAAGCCGTTGAGACGACCCTCGACGATCTTGGGGATGGCCTGCTCGGGCTTCCCCTCACCGCGGGTGGTCTCCTCGGCGATACGACGCTCGTTGGCGACGACGTCCTCGGGGACCTGGTCCTTGTCGACGTACTGGGGGGCCAGCGCGGCGATCTGCTGAGCGAGGTCCTTGCCGACCTCCTCGTCCACCTTGTCCAGCTCGACCAGGACGCCCATGGTCGGGGGCAGGTCCGGGTCGGACTTGTGCAGGTAGGAGGCGACGTAGGCACCGTCGAACTTGGCGATGCGACGGAGTTCGAGCTTCTCACCGATGACGGCGCTCTTGCCCTCGATGAAGGACTGCAGGGTCTTGCCCGACTCGATCTCGGCGGCGGCGATGGTCGCGAGGTCATCGCCGTCCTGGGCGGCGACGAAGTCGGCGACCTGGTCGGCCAGAGCGATGAACTGGTCGTTCTTGGCGACGAAGTCGGTCTCGCAGTTGAGCTCGATCAGGGTGGCATTGCCCTCGCCCTGGCTGCGCACGACGACGGTGCCCTGAGCGGCGGTGCGGTCCGCGCGCTTGTCCACGGACTTGGCACCCTTGATGCGCAGGGCCTCGACGGCCTTGTCGAAGTCGCCGTCGGCCTCGGTCAGCGCCTTCTTGCAGTCCATCATGCCCGCGCCGGTGAGGTCGCGCAGCTTCTTGACGTCCGCGGCGGTGGAGTTCGCCATGACTGTTCTCGGATTCCCTAGTGAAGTCTGGTCTGGAAATGGAGCGGTCCGGCGAACACCCCGCGGGCCGCCCCGCCGACGAAGGGCGGGGCGGCGCTCAGGCGTCGGTGCGCACCGGAAAGGTACTCAGCGGCGAACCGCTGATTCCCTACTAGGCCTCGGGGGCCTTCTCCGGGGCGTCGACCGGGGAGTCGGCGGCGGTGGCCTCGGCCGGAGCCTCGGCGGCGACCTCGTCGGCCGGGGCCTCGGTCACGGTCTCGGCCGGAGCCTCGGCCGCGGCCTCGTTCTTCTCCTCGGCGACGGTCTCGACCGGGGCCTCGGCGGCCTCGGTCTCGCCCTTGCCTTCGAGCAGCTCGCGCTCCCACTCGGGCATGGGCTCCTCGGCCGCCTTCTCCTCGGTCGCGCCGGAGGCACCGGAGCGGACCAGGAGACCGTCGGCGACGGCGTCGGCGACGACGCGAGTGAGGAGGCTGACGCTTCGGATGGCGTCGTCGTTACCCGGGATCGGGTAGTCGACCTCGTCCGGGTCACAGTTGGTGTCGAGGATGGCGACGACCGGGATGTTCAGCTTGCGAGCCTCGCTGATCGCGATGTGCTCCTTCTTGGTGTCCACGATCCACACGGCGCTGGGCACGCGGGACATGTCGCGGATACCGCCGAGGGTGCGCTCGAGCTTGTCCTTCTCACGACGAAGGTTCAGCAGTTCCTTCTTGGTGAGCGTGGAACCGGCGACGTCGTCGAAGTCGATCTCCTCCAGCTCCTTGAGGCGCTGGAGCCTCTTGTGCACGGTGGAGAAGTTGGTGAGCATGCCGCCCAGCCAACGCTGGTTGACGAAGGGCATGCCGACACGACGAGCCTGCTCGTCGATGGCCTCCTGCGCCTGCTTCTTGGTACCGACGAACAGGATGGTGCCACCGTGGGCGACCGTCTGCTTGACGAACTCGTAGGCGCGGTCGATGTACGCCAGCGACTTCTGGAGGTCGATGATGTAGATGCCGTTGCGCTCGGTGAAGATGAAGCGCTTCATCTTGGGGTTCCAGCGACGGGTCTGGTGCCCGAAGTGGACGCCGCTCTCCAGGAGCTGGCGAATTGTCACGACTGTGGCCATGACCTGGTCCTCCTTGCGGTGGCGGAACGCGGGTTCCGCCGTCGGTTGTACCTGACGCCCCGCCCGCACCACCACACCGCGCGAGGCGGCGTGGACCGTGGGCACAGGCCCTCCCCCGAGGGAGGCAGGTGGGCGTGCGAATTATGGTTCGACCCTGGTGGGCCGAGAACGATTCTATCCTCCGCCGAGCACACCCCGGAACGGCTCCGTGTCCAGGGACGTCATCGACGTGGCGAAGGTTGTCCACAGACTCGGATCGGCTCTGGCGGAACACGTCCGCCGCACGCATCCTGGAAACATGACAGACCCCCGACTCTGGGTACTCCCGCTGTTCCTCACGCTCCTGCTGTTCCCCGTTCACCCGCTCCGAACCACACCGGCCGTCGCGTCCGTCCAGGGACCATGGCGGTGGCCGTTGGATCCTCCCGTGGAGGTGCTGCGCGGCTTCGATCCACCCGAGGAGCGCTGGCTGCCGGGACACCTGGGCGTGGACCTGGCCGCCGGGCCGGGGCAGAGCGTGTACCCGGCGGGGCCGGGCCGGGTACGGTTCGCCGGCAGTGTCGCCGGGGTGGGTGTGGTGAGCGTGACCCACGGAGAGACGCACACCACCTATTCACCGGTGGAGGCCTCCGTCTCCCGCGGCGATCCGGTCGCCACCGAGCCGATCGGCGCGGTGGCGGACGAACCACGTCACTGCGCGGAACGGACCTGCCTGCACTGGGGTCTGCTGCGCGGCCGTGCCTACCTGGACCCGCTCTCCCTGCTGGGACGTGGTGAGGTCCGTCTCCTGCCCGTCCCGGCGACGGCGACGGCGGCCCGGACCGTGTCCGTACGGGGCCGGTACGGACACGGGGCCGAGGGCGGGCGCGGGCACGACCACAGGGTCAGGCGCGCGGGTGGGCCTGTCGGTAGGCGTCACGCAGCCGATCCACCGAGACGTGCGTGTAGATCTGGGTGCTGCGCGGGCTGGCGTGGCCCAGGAACTCCTGCACGCTGCGCAGGTCGGCACCGCCGTTGAGCAGGTGGGTGGCGGCGCTGTGCCGCAGCCCGTGCGGGCCTCCCTCCACCCCGGCCGCGCGCAGGTGTGCGTACACGTCCTCTCTGGCCTGGCGTACGCCCAGACGTCCGCCGCGGGCACCGAGGAAGAGCGCGTCGGCGCTGCGGGGGTCGGCCATGTCGGGTCGACCACGGGAGATCCAGGCGTCGACCGCGTCCAGGGCGGGCCCACCGACCGGGACGGTGCGTTCCTTGTCGCCCTTGCCCAGCACCCGGACGGTGTCACGGGTTCGATCGAGGTCGGCCCGGTCCAGGGCGCACAGTTCGGCGACCCGGATCCCGGTGGCGTAGAGCAGTTCGACGACGGCGTGGCGGCGCAGTTCCACGGGGGTCTCCGGGGCGGGCCCGGACAGCGCGGAGCGCGCCTGTTCCTCGTCCAGGACCGCCGGCAGGTGGCGCTGCTGGGCAGGAGCGGACAACCGAGGCCCCGGGTCCACCGCCAGGACCCCCTCGCGGTGCAGGTACCGGGTGAGGGCACGCACGGCCGCCACTCGACGGGCGATGGTGGAGCGGCCCGCTCCCGCCTCTCGTGCCTTGGACAGCCAGGCCCGGATCAGGGGGACGTCGAGGTCGGCCGGGCCGGCGTCGTGCTCGTCCAGGTGTGCGAGGAGGGAGCGCAGGTCGGACAGATAACCGCGGACGGTGTGGGGCGAGCGCCCCAGTTCTCCGGTCAGGTGCCCGGCCAGCCGTTCCAGCGCCTGCGGACCGGTCAACCGCGGTCCCGGGGCAGGCAGGCGACGGCGTCGATCTCCACCAGGTAGCGGGGGTGGACCAGGCCGCTCACCTCCACCAGGGTCGCCGCGGGCAGGTGACCGTCGGGCAGGCATTCCAGCAGCGCGGCACGGAAGTCTTCGAGGTCGGTGATGTGGCGCAGGTAGTACGTCAACTTGACCAGGTGGCCCGGCCCCGCCCCGTGCCTGTCGAGGATCTCGGTGAGGTTCTGGAAGATCTGCCGGGTCTGCCCGGTGATGTCGAGGGCGATCTCGCCGTCGGAGGCCTCCGGGATCTGTCCGGAGACGAACAGGAGCGGCCCGTCGGCCAAGAGAGCGTCGCTGTACAGTTCTGCCATGTCGAAACCGTACCCGGGCGGATGTCCGGGTACCCGTCGGGTCGGGGTTCGGCCACGGCGCGGCTTCGGGCCCGGTGACTCATCCGCCCTCCTTTCCGCCGGGCAGGCGCCAGCCGTCGGGGCAGCGTTCGACCATCCCGGCGGCGGCGAGCATCCCCAGGGAGCGCATCGCCCCTTCCAGGCCCTCCCCGCAACGTCTGGCGACCTCGGCGGTGCCCACTCCGCGTCGGTCCACCACCGCGAGCACCCGGGCCGTCTCCGGATCGAGGTCCGCCGGGCCCGGCAGGGAGGTCTCCCCCACGGGAACGATCTGCTCCACCACGTCACCGACCCCGGTGACACAGGTGGCCCGCCCCTCCTTCAGGAGCCGGTGACAGCCCACGGAGGTCGCCGACGTGATCGGCCCCGGCACCGCCATCAGGATCCGGTGCAGATCGTTGGCGTGCGTGGCGGTGTTGAGCGCCCCGCTGCGCCGACCCGCCTCCACCACCACGGTTCCCGGCGTGAGCGCCGCGATGAGCCGGTTGCGGATCAGGAAGTCCTGCGCACGCGGGGAGCGACCGATCGGACGTTCGCTCACCAGTGCCCCCGCCCGGGTCACGTCGGCGAACAGGCCGGCGTGCCCGCGCGGGTAGTCCACGTCCAACCCGCCGGCCAACACCGCGACGGTGTGTCCGGCCGCCAGCGCGGACCGGTGCGCGGCCCCGTCGATGCCGTAGGCGCCCCCGGAGACCACGGTGAAGCCGCGTTCGGCCAACCCGTAGGCGAGTTCGGAGGCCACGTGCTCCCCGTAGGCACTGGCCGCCCTCGCACCGACGATCGCCACCGAACGCAGGCACAGGTTGCGCAGGTCCCCGTGGCCACGGACCCAGAGCCCATAGCAGTCCCGGTCCCCGGGCAGGTTGTCCAGCCGCCCCGGCCATTCGGGGTCTCCTGGAGCGACGAACCGCACCCCGGCCTCCGCCGAGTCCGCGAGCAGGCGATCGACGTCCACACGGACCGCCCGCCGGGCCCAGATCGCCCATCGGGGCGGTGGTTCGCCGTCCCATCCCGGCGGCGGCGCCCCGGCCACCAACTCCGCCCACACCCGCTCCGCCCCGTGCTCAACCAGCAACCGTGCCAGCCAGAGGTCACCGGGCCGCGCCACCGCCGTCAGTCCGGCCCGTGCCCGAGCCGCCTCCTCGTCCCCGCTCACCCCACACCCCTCCCGTCTTGGTCCGTCCCTCGTCCCATATCCGTTTCCGCCGCTCTCCGCCCTTCCGTCGCTCCCCGGTCTTCGCTTCGGTCGCCCGTGGCCGAGTCGATCACCAGGCGCGACCGGACCAGAGGGCGTACGCGTAGGCGGTCTCCTCCTCGCCTGGCCGGTCGCGTCCGGCCAGGTCGGCGAGGGTCCAGGCGACTCTCAGCGCGCGATCGACACCTCGGGCGCTGATCTGTCCGCGGTCCATGGCCAGGCCCAGCACCCGCAGGGCGTTGGGGGCCACCGGGAAGTCGCGGCGCAGTCGGGCGCCCGGGATGGCCGCGTTGGTGTTCCACGGGGTGTCGGCCAGGCGGACGCGAGCGCGGGCGCGGGCCGAGGCGACCCGTTCGGCCACCACCTCGGAGGACTCGGCGAAGGCCCGGTCGGCCAGCAGTTCGGCCCGGGCCACCGGTTGGAGTTCCACCTTGAGGTCGACCCGGTCCAGCAGGGGGCCCGAGACCCGGGAGAAGTACCTCCTGCGCTCCCCCGCCGGGCAGGTGCACAGGTTGCCCGGTTTGGCGCAGGGGCAGGGGTTGGCCGCCATGACCAACTGGAATCGGGCGGGGAAGGCGACGGTGGCGGAGGCCCGGGCGATCACCACCTCGCCTCGTTCGAGGGGTTCGCGCAGGGAGTCCAACACCCCACGACCGAACTGTGGCGCCTCATCGACGAACAGGACGCCCCGATGGGCCTTGGACACCCAACCCGGTCCCGGGTTACCACTACCACCACCGATGATGGCCGCGCGGCTGGAGGTGTGGTGCGGCGCCGCGAAGGGCGCTCGGATGATCATCGGGGCGCCGGACGGAAGCAGGCCGGCCACCGAATGGATGGCGGTGGCCTCCAGCGCCTCGTTCCGGTCGAGCCGAGGCAGCACCGTGGGCAGCCGTTCGGCCAGCAGGCTCTTCCCCGTTCCCGGTGGTCCGAGCATCATCATGTTGTGCCCGCCCGCGGCGGCGATCTCCACCGCCCGGCGAGCCACCGGCTGGCCCAGCACGTCGGACAGGTCCGGACCGTGGTCCTCGACGGCGGGCCCGGTCTCCGCCGGTTCCTCGGGTGGGTCCAGAACCTCACCGCGCAACCAGGAACACACCCCGGCGAGGTCGGCGACGGCGATCACCTCCACACCGGGGACCAGCCGAGCCTCAGCGGCGTTGCCGGTGGCCACCACGAACCGGGTGAATCCCTGCCCGGCGGCGGAGACCACCGCGGGCAGGACCCCGCGGACCGGGCGGGCTCGACCGTCCAGACCGAGTTCGGCGATGAGCACCGTGTCTTCGAGCCGGCCCGCGGGCACCTCACCGGCCGCGGACAACACCGCGCCGGCGATGGCCAGATCGAACAGACTGCCGGACTTGGGCAGGCTGGCCGGGGACAGGCTGATGGTGATCTGGCCGCTGGGCCAGTTCTCGGAACTGTTGGCGACGGCCGCGCGGATGCGATCCCTGGCCTCGCGCAACGCCGCGTCGGGCAGACCGACCAGGGTCACCCCGGGGTCGCCGCCGCCCAGGTGGACCTCCACCTCGACGATGTGCCCCTGCACGCCCAGCAGGGTGACGCAGTGGGTACGGGAGAGCGTCATCAGCGCAGCCCCCGCTCGTGCGACAGGAGCACCCGGCCCCGGTCGAACAGGACGCACACGCCGTCGACCCTGAGCGGGCCCGGGTGACGGCGGTGTGTCAAGGCCCAGGAACGCCCCAACGCCCGCAATCGGCGACGTTTGCGTTCGTCGATGGCCTCCAGCGGGTGGCCGTGGTGGAGGGAACCCCGGGTCTTGACCTCGGCGACCACCAGCACGGGCCCTTCCCGGGCCACGATGTCGATCTCCCCGGCGCCGTTCGGAGCCCGCCAGTTGCGGTCCAAGAGACGCATCCCGGCCCGCTCCAGGTACCGGGCGGCGAGCTCCTCACCGCTCCGGCCCAGGGTGTGCCGGTACTCGGCCCACTGTCGTAGCAAAGCGACCACCTCCCGTTACCACGGTCGGTGATCGCTTCGCTTCGCACCAGAGGGAATTTCCCGCCTGTGGACAACCCCGGGCTCACTCGCCGGGAGGCGGCCCCTCGGTCGGTGGCATCTCCAGGTCGGACTTGGTGATCTCCTCGACGTTGACGTCCTTGAACGTCACCACGCGCACGTTGCGGACGAACCGGGCCGGACGGTACATGTCCCAGACCCAGGCGTCCTCCATCACGACCTCGAAGTACATCTCCCCGTTCTCCGTGGAGCGGGGTTGCAGGTCCACGTGATTGGTGAGGTAGAAACGACGCTCGGTCTCCACCACGTAGCCGAAGAGGCCTACCACATCGCGGTACTCCCGGTAGAGCTGCAGCTCCATCTCGGCCTCGTACTTCTCCAGGTCCTCAGAACTCATCCGCTCGCTCGCTTTCGTCAGCACTCTCCGGTCGTGATGTGCCGGTCCTCCGACCGTGGACACCGCCGCCACCCGACTTCGTTCCCGTCGGGGAGGCGGACCACGCGTTCGGAGAACGCCGATACGATCCCAGATCCATCATGCGTCACGGAACGCGCTTTTGCGCACCGTCGAACGGATTTCCTTCGACTCTTCGGTCACCCGACCCCGTCCGAAGGTCCTCTGACGTCGAGCCGGTGGGCCCACCCCTACTCGGATTCGAGTTCCTCGAAGGCCGGCGGAACGCTCAGCGCACCGGCCTGGCCGAACGGCCAGATGATGACGAACGCCCGCCCCACCACGTGGTCGATCGGGACGGCGCCGCCACCTGGGTTGTTCTGGTTGGCGCGCGAGTCGTGCGAGATGGCACGGTGATCGCCCATCAGCCACAGGTGGTCCTCGGGGACCTCGATGGGCCCGAACTCGGTGTGACTCTCCACGCTGCCCGGGTAGAGGTAGGCCTCCTCGTCGAGGGGCTCGCCGTTGACCAGCAGACGGTTCTGCTCGTCACAGCACTCCACCGTGTCCCCCGGCAGGCCGATGACCCGCTTGATGTACTCCTTGCCGGAGGGCGCGGCACCGAGTTGCTGCTGCACCCAGGTGAACGCGCCGCTGACCGGGTTGGTGGGCTCGGGGATCTCCACGGTGTTCGGATCGTCCCACGACCCGTCGCCGTTGAAGACGATGACCTCACCGCGCTCGATGTCCCGAACCTGGTAAACGACCTTGTTGACGAGGACCCGGTCGCCGACGAGCAGGGTGTTCTCCATCGATGTGGAGGGAATGTAGAACGCCTGCATCAACCAGGTTCTGATCACGAACGCGAGAACCAACGCGATCACGATCAGAATGGGCAGTTCCTTCCAGAACGACCCCTTCTTGGCACTGTTCTGGGACTTGCTCATCGCCGCTTCCGCCTTCTCCTCCGACTCCTGATCCTCGGCTGCGGAGACACCACTGGCTCCCAGACCATCGTGGGTCTGGGAGCCAGTGGCGGAGCCTTGCTCCTCCGGGCCGGGCCGGGCGGAATCCTCGTCTTGGACCCCGTCCGTACCGAGGCCCTTCTCGTCTTCGTCCATCGGCCGAAAGCCTATCCTGCCTCCCACCTGGGCGGCACGGTTCCGGCCGGATGCGGTTACGAGAAGTGAGGTTACTTGGTGACGGGCTCGCGGCGCTCGCGGATACGAGCGGCCTTCCCGCGCAGCTCGCGCAGGTAGTACAGCTTGGCGCGACGCACGCGACCGCGGGCGGCGACCTCGTACTTCTCGATGGCCGGGGTGTGGATCGGGAAGGTACGCTCCACGCCCACGCCGTAGCTCACCTTGCGGATGGTGAAGGTCTCGCGGCTGCCCGCGCCCTGTCGGCGGATCACGACACCCTTGAAGACCTGGACACGGGTGCGGCTGCCCTCCGTCACGCGAACGTGGACGTTGAGGGTGTCACCCGGACGGAACTCCGGGATGTCGGTGCGAAGCTGAGCCTTCTCAAGCTCCTGAATGACGGTGTGCATCTCGCGAATCCTCATCGATAGCGCGCCGCGTCCTGCCCCTCGGCTGTTCCGAGGAGGGGGTTCGCGGGCGAGGCCCTATTGGGTCTGAACTGTGGAACCACCCGGTGACCGACACAGAGGCCGACGTCGTACCGCCGGCATGCGGATGCCTTGGGGTCACCGAGGGGGAACCCTCCCAGTTTGCCATATCCTCCGCGGCCACTCGAACCAACGGCGGTGTGGCCTTGGTGATCCTCCCGAAGGCCCGCCCCGAACCCGCCCGAAGTCCCGAGGGCCCCCGCTCAGTCCCCCGCTCAGTCCTGCGTCGTCTCCTCGGCGAGCACCTCGCGGTCGCGCTTGTCGAGGTTCTCGTCGGGGGTAGCGGCGATCAGGTCGGGACGGTTGCGCCCGGTCTTGCGCAGCGCCTGGTCACGGCGCCACCGGTCCACCGCTCCGTGGTTTCCGGACAGCAGTACCGCCGGGACCTCCTGGTCGCGCCAGACGTGCGGTTTGGTGTACACCGGGCCCTCGACCAGCCGTTCCATGCCGCCCGAGGCGAAGGAATCCTGGACGTGGGACTCGCGGTTGCCGAGCACCCCCGGCAACAGCCGGGTGATCGCCTCCACGATGACCAACGTCGCGGACTCGCCCCCGTTGAGGACGTAGTCGCCGATACTGATCTCCTCGACCGGCATCCGGCCGGCCGCGTCCACCGCCACCCGGGAGTCGATCCCCTCGTACCGGCCGCAGCCGAACACCAGGTTCTCCTCACCGGCCAGACGCTCGGCGTCGGCCTGGGTGAAGGGGCGTCCACTGGGGGTGGGCAGGATCAGCCTGGCCGGCCGGTCCGCGATGACCTCGTCGAGCGCCTCCCCCCACGGTTCGGGCTTCATCACCATGCCGGGGCCGCCCCCATAGGGGGTGTCGTCGACGGTGTTGTGCCGGTCGTGGGTCCAGGAGCGCAGGTCGTGGACGCGCACGTCGAGGAGGCCCGCGGTACGGGCCTTGCCGATCAGGGACAGGTCCAGGGGGGCGAAGTAGTCGGGGAAGATGCTGATGATGTCGATGCGCACGGCGTACTCGGTCTCGTTCGCTCGGCGACCGGGCGGCTTCGGCCGCTCAGTCGTTGGTGTGGAGGTCGAGCAGGCCGGGCGGCGGGTCCAGCGTGATCCGCCCCGCGGTCACGTCCACCTCGGGGACGATCGGGGCGACGAACGGCACGAGGACCTCGTGGCCGGCCTCCGCGGTGATCACCAGCACGTCCTGGGCGTAGTGGAGGACGTCGTCGACCGTTCCGATGGTCGTGCCGTCGGTGGCGACCGCGGTCAGACCGATGAGCTCGTGGTCGTGGAACTCGTCCGGATCGTCCAGGGGCGCGATGTCCTCGGAGTCCACCAGGAGGGCGGTGCCGCGCAGCGCCTCGGCGGCGTCGCGGTCGGCCATGCCCTTGAAACGGACGAGCAGCTTCCCGCTGTGTCGACGGATCGAGGCGATGGTGAGTGGTCCCACCGACCCGGGGTCGGTGTTCAGGACGGCGCCCTCCACGAACCGGGCCTCGGGGTCGTCGGTGCGCACCTCGACGGCCACGTCGCCGCGGATGCCGTGCGCACGGCCGATCCGGCCCACCACGAGTCGCATGAGTCCTTTTTCCTTCGATCGATACCGGCCCGGGAGCTCGACCGGGCGCCTCGGTGGCGCCTTGGAAGGCTTCGGGGAAAACCGTGCCCGGGCGCCCCACAGGGGTGCCCGGGCACGGGTGTGGGGCACCGACCTCTCGGCCGGCGCCCCGGGAGGCGCGTCAGCGCACTTCGTGCAGGTCCAGCAGGTCCACACGCACGTAACGACCACCGGCGAGCGCGCCGATGATGGTACGCAGTGCCTTGGCGGTGCGGCCGTTGCGACCGATCACCTTGCCCAAGTCGTCAGGGTGGACCCGGACCTCCAGGACCTTGCCCTTGCGGAGCCGCTTGGCTCTCACCTGGACGTCCTCGGAGTTCGCAACGATCCCCTTCACGAGGTGCTCAAGCGCCTCTTCCAGCACGATCAGGCCTCGCCCTCGGACTTCTTCTCGGCCTCGGCGTCCTCAGCCGGCTTCTCGGCCGGCTTCTCCGCCTTCTTCTCGGCCTTCTTGGTCTTCTTCTCCTGACCGGGGAGCACGAGCTCCTTCAGCGCGGCCTGGAAGGCGGCCTCCTTGGCCTCCGGGTCCTTGGCCTCGGCGACCTGGAGCGGAGCCGGAGCCTGCAGGCCCTTGAACTTCTGCCAGTCACCGGTCTTGCGCAGGAGGACCTTCACCGCGTCGGACGGCTGAGCGCCGACGGAGAGCCAGTACTGGGCCCGCTCGGAGTCGATCTCGATGAGACTCGGGTGCTCCTTGGGGTGGTACTTGCCGATCTCCTCGATCGCCTTGCCGTCACGCTTGTTGCGGGCGTCGGCGACGATGACACGGTACTGCGGCGTACGAATCTTGCCCATACGCTTGAGCTTCAGTTTGACAGCCACTGGAGTGGTCTTCTCCCGAAAACGGTGTTAGCGCCTGACCGGCGACCCACGTGGGGTTGTGGAACCCGTCGAGGCAGGACATGAGCGGCGGACTAGTTAGAGGGCCGGCCCACCGCCGTTAGTCGACTCCTCATTGTGCCAGACGCCGGCGGGTTCCTCGGCCAGGACCACGGACGAGTCCGGTCACATTCGAAAGCGCGGCCATCCCCCTTCGTGGGGAACGGCCGCGCCACCGATCACTTGTCGTCGTTCTTACCGAACTTGAAGTCCGAGAGGTCCGGCATGTTCGGTCCACCGAAGGCGGGCGGGAGGCTGGGCTGCTGCCCACCGCCGCCGCCCAGGCCCGGGGGCAGCTGCGGTGTCTGCGGCCCCTCCTCCTGGCGGCGCTGCCGCTCGGCGGCGCGCTCGGCCTCCTGCTGACGGGCCTTCATCGGGTTGCCGCTGCGCTGCTTGCCCTTCTTCGGCTTCTTGCCCTTCTTGGCCTTCTTGCCGCCGCCACCCGGCATGCCCGGCATCCCGGGCATCCCCGGCATGCCGCCGCCGCTCTTCATCTTGCGCATCATCTTCTGCGCCTCGAAGAAGCGGGTGACCATGCCGTTGACGTCGCCGACCTGGGTACCCGAACCGTTGGCGATGCGCAGCCGGCGCGACCCGTTGATCATCTTGGGGTTGGTGCGCTCGGCGGGGGTCATCGACTGGATGATCGCCTGGATGCGGTCCAGGGACTTGTCGTCGATGTTGTCGATCTGCTCGCGCATCTGGCCCATGCCGGGCATCATCCCGAGCAGGTTGCCGATGGGGCCGAGCTTGCGGACCATCTTCATCTGTTCGAGGAAGTCGTCGAGCGTGAAGTCCTCGTCCGAGGCCATGGTCGAGGCCATCTTCTCGACCTCGGCCTCGTCGAACGTGCGCTGGGCCTGTTCGATGAGGGTGAGGACGTCGCCCATGTCCAGGATGCGCGAGGCCATCCGGTCCGGGTGGAAGAGGTCGAAGTCCTCGAGTTTCTCGCCGGTGGACGCGAACATGATCGGGCGGCCGGTGAGGTGCCGGATCGACAGGGCCGCACCACCACGGGCGTCACCGTCGAGCTTGGTGAGCGCCACCGCGTCGTAGCCGACGCCGTCGAGGAAGGACTGCGCGGTGTTGACCGCGTCCTGACCGATCATCGCGTCGACGACGAAGATGATCTCGTCGGGCTCGACCGCGTCACGGATGTCCGCCGCCTGCTGCATCATCTCGGTGTCCACACCGAGGCGGCCGGCGGTGTCGATGATGACGACGTTGTGGTTGTTGCGCCGCGCGTGCTCGATCGACTCGCGCGCGACCTGAACCGGGTCGCCCACTCCGTTGCCGGGTTCGGGCGCGAACACCTGGGTGCCCGCGCGCTCACCGACCACCTGGAGCTGCGTGACGGCGTTGGGACGCTGGAGGTCGGCGGCCACCAGCAGCGGGGTGTTGCGGTCGTCCGACAACCACTTGGCGAGCTTGCCCGCCAGGGTGGTCTTACCCGCGCCCTGAAGACCCGCGAGCATGATCACGGTGGGGGGCGTCTTCGCGAAGCGGATCTGCCGCGTCTCGCCACCGAGGATCTCGACCAGTTCCTCGTTGACGATCTTGATGACCTGTTGGGCGGGGTTGAGGGCCTTGGAGACCTCTTCGCCGCGGGCGCGCTCCTTGATCCGCGCGATGAACTCGCGGACCACGGGTAGTGCGACGTCCGCTTCGAGCAGCGCGAGACGGATCTCGCGCGCGGTCGCGTTGATGTCCTCTTCGGAGAGGCGCCCCTTGCCGCGCAGCGAGGAGAAGACCGATGTCAGCCGGTCGGAAAGCGTCTCGAACACGAGTTCAGCCAGTCCTTCGTATCGGGAATGGCTTCCTAGCCTACCCGCACGTCGCCACCTGGGGCGCTGTGCGGGCGGGCGCGGCAGCCGGACGTTGGAGGGGCGGGAACCTTCGGTCCCCGCCCCGGTTCACGGGAGGGCTACGAGGGCTACTGGCCCTCCTCACCCTCCCCGGCGCCCTCTTCCGCGCCTTCCTCGGTTCCGTCCTCGGCGCCCTCTTCACCGGTGTCCTCGCCACCGGAGAGAGTGGCCTCATGCTGTTCGTTGACGGCGGCGATCATCTCCTCCTGCTGGGTGGAGGTCAGCCCACGGGTGGACAGAACGGCGTCGGCGTCGATGTTGTACTCCTCGGGGTCGGAGCTGGTGACGTCGTAGTCGACCCCGCAGGACAGGTCCAGGGTGCCGCCGGCCTCCAGCGCGCCGGACTCCGAGCACTCCTGGTCGCCGAGTTCCTCGTTGGCGAAGGTGACGTCCATGCGCACCAGGACGGTGCCGCTGCCGTTGTCACCGGCGTCGTGCACGGTGCCGGACCAGGTGCAGCTGGGCCCCTCGTCGCAGCTCATGCCGGCCTCGCCGTCCCAGGCCGCCTCGACCCGGGCGTCGCGAGAGGAACCGAGTTCCTCTTCCACGGCGGTGGCCAGGCCGGTGTAGAGCTCCTCCACCGCGGGTTCCTCGGCCGCTGCCAGGTCCAGGCGTACCTGGGGACCGCTCTCGGCGCCCTCGGGGACCAGTTCCTCGATCGCGATGCGCAGGACCTGGTTGGTCTCGGCGTCGATCCACAGCTGGTTGCGTTCGCCGGCGAGGTCGACCCGGTAGGCACGCGTGCCGTCCAGGTCCTCCTCCACCGCCTCGTCGCTCTCCAGTTCCATCGCCCCGAGGGTCTCGGCGAGCGAGGGCGGAGCGAGCGTGCTGGAGGGGTTGAGTCCGGCCTGCGCGGGCGAGGAACGCACCCAATTGCCCTCGAAGGCGTCGCTGTCGGGA
Organism: Nocardiopsis sp. NPDC055879; assembly: GCF_053615935.1. Classification (NCBI taxonomy): domain Bacteria; kingdom Bacillati; phylum Actinomycetota; class Actinomycetes; order Streptosporangiales; family Nocardiopsidaceae; genus Nocardiopsis; species Nocardiopsis sp. NPDC055879. The sequence goes on along the minus strand of NZ_JBSHCT010000002.1, from coordinate 223,935 downwards.
CCGAAGACGCTCCGGTCCAGCCAGAACTCCTCGTCGGCGCGCAGGAACAGCTTGCTGTCCGCGGCGAGTACCTCGGCCTCGGCACCGTTGACCTGGAAGGTGCCGCGGGTGGCCCCACCGTCGGCGACGGTGAGCTCGGTCTCCTGTACGTCCGCGCCGACACTGGCGGCGATCTGCCCGGTCGCGACCACGGCCGGGTAGTCGGCCAGGGCGGTCAGGGCCTCCTCCAGCAAGGGCGCGGCGTCGACGGGTTCCGCGGTCTCGGTGGCGGGCTCCTCCGCCTCGTCACCGCCACCGGAGCACGCGGCCAGTCCCAGCGCGGCGATGGTTCCCACCGCGGCGAGCGTGAACCGTCCGCCCCTGTGACCCCTTTTTCGAGTAACCGGCGCCATCTTGCCTCCTGCCCCCATCGGCTGAGGGGTGCTGATACGAATCGGCGTTGAAGTGAGTCATCGGGGAGGGATCGGGCTCTTGGCGGCCCGGCCTACCGTTCCCCGGCACGTGGTGAATCGGTGCGTGTTCCGTCGATGTCCCGGCGTATGCGGGAAGGGACCGTCGCACCGCTTCGAAAGGGTACCGAACCCAGACACGGGTCACTGCCAACAGTGCCACTTGATTACGTACACATATCCGACAAGCTGGGAGAACCGACGCCCGAAAAACCCCGGCATGCCCGTTTCGGACACATGGACGGGGCCGACGGGTCATGCCCGTCGGCCCCTGGATCGCCTCACCGCGTCAACGGATCGAGACCCTCACCTCGACGTTGAGGTCAGGCATCGACCCGCGGTGAGGTCGTCTCCCCACCCGGAGGCGTCGGAGAGGAGACCGCTTCCGGAGTTTCCGTGGCCAACGCGTCGAGCTCGTCGAAGGCGTAGGCCGATTCGGCGTGCAACTCGTGATCGAGGCCGTTGGTCTCGACCTCCTCGGGAAGACGGAAGCCGATGATGAGGTCGATCACCTTGGCGATGACCCACGTGAGGACGAACGTGTAGATCGTGACGCCGAGGACCGAGATGGTCTGGGCGGCCAGGAGGCCCGCTCCCCCGCCGGTGAACAGACCGGCGTCGCCGCCACCGGGCACCGCCGAGGAGGCGAAGAACCCGAGGGCCAGACAGCCGATCACGCCGCCGACCATGTGGAGCCCGACCACGTCCAGGGCGTCGTCGTACTTGAACCGGAACTTGAGGCTGATGGCGTAGGCGCACACGGCACCGGACAGGGCACCGACGAGTATCGCGCCGACCGGGGTGACGTTGGCGGCCGACGGGGTGATCGCGACCAGACCGGCGATGGCGCCGGAGGCGAAACCGAGGGCGCTGACCCTGCCGTAGCGGAGGCGCTCGACCAGCATCCACGCGGCGGTGGCGGCGGCGGTGGCGACCTGGGTGTTGACCAGGGCCAGGGCGGCCTGCTCGTTGGCGGCGTAGGCGGAACCGCCGTTGAAGCCGAACCAGCCGAACCACAGGAGCGCGACGCCCAGCAGGACGAACGGCAGGTTGTGCGGGCGCGTGGACTCCGAGCCGAAGCCCTTGCGTCGGCCCAGGACCAGGACCAGCGCGAGCGCCGCCGCGCCGGCGTTGATGTGGACGGCGGTTCCACCGGCGAAGTCGATGACCTCGGGCAGCCCGGTCCACTCGTGCATGCGCGCGACCCAGCCGCCGCCCCAGACCCAGTGGGCGACGGGGAAGTAGACCAGGAGCGCCCACACCGGGGCGAAGAGCAGCCAGGCGCCGAACTTGGCGCGGTCGGCGATGGCCCCGCTGATCAGGGCCACGGTGATGACCGCGAACATCAGCTGGAAGCCGGCGTCGACGAGCAGCGGGTAGCCGCCCTCACCGTCGGCGGCCGGCTCGACCTCGGTCATGATCCCGGTCAGTCCGACGTAGTCGAAGCCGCCGATGAACAGGTCCAGGGCACCGTGGCCGGGAGCGTAGGTCAACGAGTGCCCGATGAGCACCCACAGGACGCTGACGATCGCGATGCTGCTGAAGCTCATGAGCATCATGTTGAGGACGCTCTTGGCCCGCGACATGCCTCCGTAGAAGAACGCCAGGCCCGGGGTCATGAGCATCACCAGCGCGGCGCTCATCAGCAGCCACGCGGTATTGCCGGTGTCGATCATTTCGTCGCCTCCATGGGATGGACGGGTGAGGTCGTCTTTCGACGAGGGCACCGGTCGGCGAGCGCGTCTTCGGGCCCGTCTCGGATCACCACGGCGACAACGGTCCATCTCCGGTGTTACCCATCGGAGCCCCACGTGTTGCGCGGGCGTAAAAGGACCGCGGACGGTGTTACGGAGCGGTGAAGCGGAGGCGCGAAGAGGCCGGCGCACCCGCTGGTGCGCCGGCCTCTTCGGTGGGTTCGTGTGGGTTCGGGACTCAGCCCAGGATCGCGTCCACGAAGACCTCGGGGTCGAAGGGCGCCAGGTCGTCGGGGCCCTCCCCCAGCCCGACGAGCTTGACCGGGACGCCCAGCTCACGCTGGACCTGGACGATGATGCCGCCCTTGGCGGTGCCGTCGAGCTTGGTCAGGGCGATGCCGGAGACGTTCACGACCTCGGCGAACACCCGCGCCTGGCGCAGGCCGTTCTGTCCGGTGGTCGCGTCCAGGACGAGGAGGACCTCGTCGACCTGGGACTTCTTCTCCACCACGCGCTTGACCTTGCCGAGCTCGTCCATGAGCCCGGTCTTGGTGTGCAGGCGTCCGGCCGTGTCGATGATGACGGTGTCGGCCCCGTCCTCGATTCCACGGGCGACCGCGTCGAAGGCGACGCTGGCGGGGTCGGCGCCCTCCTCCTTGCGCACGACCGGGGCGCCGACCCGGGAACCCCAGGTCTGGAGCTGTTCGCCGGCTGCCGCGCGGAAGGTGTCGGCGGCGCCCAGGACCACGCTGCGACCGTCACCGACCAGGGCACGGGCGAGCTTGCCGGTGGTGGTGGTCTTGCCGGTGCCGTTGACTCCCACGACCATGACCACGGCCGGGCGGTCGCCGTGCGGCGTGGTGCGCACGACACGGTCGGTGCCGGCACCGATCTGTTCGAGGAGTTCGTCGCGGAGCAGGCTCCGCACCTCCTCGGTGTCACGGGTGCCGAGCACCTTGACCCGGGTGCGCAGGTTCTCCACGATCTGGGTGGCCGAGGTCACGCCGATGTCAGCGGTGATCAGCGTGTCCTCGATCTCCTCCCAGGTGTCCTCGTCGAGGTTCTTGGCGGAGAGCAGGTTGAGCAATCCCTGGCCGAGAGAGCTCTGGGAACGGGCCAATCGGGCCCGCAGGCGGACCATGCGTCCCTCTGACGGGGGCGGGGTCTCGATCTCGGGTTCGGCGGGGGCGGCGGGGGCCTCGGGTTCGGCCTCCTCCGCCGGAGGCGCGTGGGCGGGGGGCGTGCGTACCGTCCCCTCGTCCCGTTCCCGGTCCTCCTCCGGTGCGGGCGCCTTAGGGGTGTCGGTGACCTCGGGCTTGGTCTCCTCCTTGCCCGGCGCGACCGAGCTTCGGGTCCTGACCAGGAAGAACCCGCCGACCACCAGGAGGGCGACGACGACGATGATGCTTACGAGCAAGGTGATGTCCATAGCGTGAGCCAGTCTTCCAGAGTGTCCGACGCGTTCGCATCACGTCCGGTCCACCGGGCACGGCCCGGGACGGGGCTCAGGTACCGCGATGGCGTGTGGTGCGCAGGATGAGCACGAAGAACGGTGCTCCGAGGAAGGCGGTGACCACGCCGATGGGCAGTTCCGCGGGGGCGACGATCGTGCGCGCCACGATGTCGACGGTGACGAGGAAGGCACCGCCGGCCAACACGGTGACCGGCAGGATCGCCCGATAGTTGGAGCCGACCAGGCGGCGCACGATGTGCGGCACGACGATGCCGACGAACCCGATGAGTCCGCTCACCGACACGGCGGCCGCGGTGGCAAGGGACGCGGCGGCGATGACGACCAGGCGCACCGCGGCCGGGTTGAGGCCGAGGCTGACGGCCTTGTCGTCGCCCAGCGCCAGCATGTCCAGCAGGTAACCGGACAGCAGCAGCACGGCCAGTCCCACCGCGGCGTAGGGGGCGATGAGCCGCACGTCGTCCCAGCCGCCCCGGCCGAGGCCACCGAGCAGCCACGCGTAGATGCGTTGGAGCTGGTCGATGCCCATCTGTTGGACGAGGGTCTGCGCCGCGGACAGGAAGGAGGAGACGGCCACCCCGGCGAGCACCAGAGCGGCGGTGCCCCCTCCTCCGGCGGTGGAACCGAGCGCGTAGGCGGCGGCCACCCCCAGGAGCGCGCCGACGAAGGCCGCCACGGGGACCAGCGCCCGGGGGTCGGCGACGAGGTCGCCGCCGAACACCATGACCATGGTGGCTCCCAGCCCGGCGCCGGCGGCGGCACCGAGCAGGAAGGGGTCGGCCAGTGGATTGCGGAAGACCCCTTGGTAGGCGCCGCCCGCGGTGGCCAGGAGTGCGCCGACGATCGCGCCCATCACCACTCGGGGCAGGCGCAGCTCCATGAGCAGTGCCTCCTGCCGTTCGGTCAGGGGTGACTCCACCCAGCCGAAGGGCAGGAGACCGACGAAGTGGCGGAGGATGTCGGTGGCGGTCAGGGAGGCCGCCCCGGCCGAGACGCCGAACACCGCGGCCGTGCACAGCACGACCACGCCGGCCAGCAACCACCCGAACGGGACCCCGAAGCCCTTCACCGCCCTACCTCCGCCCTTCCTCTACTCGCCCGCGCTCTGCTGGACGGCTTCGCCGACGGTCTCGGCGAAGTCGACCACACGCGGTCCCCAGCGGGAGGAGGTGTCCTCGTCGAGCAGGTGCACGGCGTCGTTCTCGACCGCGGTGACGGTGTCGAAGGCGGGGCGTTCGGCCACGTCCTCGACGGCGGACTCGTCGCCGTAGGACAGGAAGATCAGGTCCGGGTTCTCCTCCACCACGAACTCGGTGGACAGCTGCGGGTAGCCGCCGCTCTCGGTGTCGTCCGTCTGGTCGGCGATGTTCACCAGGCCGAACGCGTCGTAGACCTGACCGACGAAGGTGGCGGAGGTGACGGAGAACAGGGTGTCGTCGAGCTCGTGGTAGAAGGTGAGTTCGGTGTCACCCAGGGCTCCGCAGGCCTCTTCGACGACGGCGTTGAAATCGGTCTCGACCCGGTCGGCCTCCGCGTCGGCCTCCTCCGTCTTGCCGGTGACCTCGCCGAGCAGGCGGATCTGGGCGTAGACGTCCTCCAGGTCGGCGGCGTCGCCCAGCACGAGCGTGGGGATGTCCACGGCGTCGAGCTGCTCCACGCTGTCGATGGCGCTGTCGGAGAGGATGACCAGGTCGGGGTCGTACTCGCTGATGGCCTCGACGCTGGGGGTGTAGCCGCTGAGGTCCGTGGTGGGGGCCTCTTCGGGGTAGTAGGAGTACTCGTCGACCGCCTCGACCTGGTCGCCGGCGTCGATGGCGAAGAGGGACTCGGTGGTGCTGGGGGAGAGCGAGACGATGCGCTCGGGCGCCTCTTCCAGGGTGACCTCGCCGACGGAGTCGTCGACGGTGACCGGGAAGGTGCCGTCACCGATCTCGGTACGCTCGGCGGGCTCGGGGACACCGCACTCCGCCGACGCGGTCTCGGTGGTCTCCTCCGTGTTCTCCGGTTCGGGGTCGTCCGTACCGCAGGCGGTGAGGGCGAGCGTGGCGCCCAAGAGGGCGATGGGAAGCTGGCGGGCGATCCGCACGGTGCTCCTTCGAGTGCGTGCGGGGAGGAGCACGGCCCAGATCGGGACGGCCGGTCCTTCCCACGAGGACAGGGGACGTCGGCGTCGGCGAGGCGACCTGGCTCGTCCCCGCGCTCGGCGGGGCTTCACAGTTGCGGGACAGCGCCGGATCCGGCGGCCGGATGTGGCCGCCTGCCGGACTTCGCTCGATCGACACCGGCTGGTACCGACCCGGGTGGGACGGCACAGCGCGTCCAACTCTACTGCGCGGTACTTGGGGACCGACTCGGGCGTGTGCGACCACTCCGACCTGCGTGTCCTTCGTTACGGACGGTCGTTTTCGTGAAACGGTCACGTTCCGGCTCCGGAAGCCAACCCAACCGTTTTCATGGACATTAAGACGAAATACGTCTTCCGTCCGTTTTATAAACCATTGCAACCCCGGAGGAAACTCACGGCACTTCGTCACGCCATGTGGCCATATTGAGTCTGAATGAACATTGACACCCCACATCGCACACGGCAATGATCTCGTTGCCATGCGCGCCGATCCTCCCAATACGGACACTTCCGGCGTATCCCCTCCGTGTGTGCACTCCATACCCGGTGGGTCGTCGATTCCCCCGCTGTCCTGAGGCGCGCACGAGAAGGGATGTGTTGACAAGGTGGCACCCCACCGATCACGCCTGGCCCCATTGGCCGGATTGACACTCATCGCCGGCCTGGTGGCGGCCACACCCGCGACCGCGGACGAGGAACAGGGGCTCGCTCCCCTGCACCCCGCCCCCACCGCGGGCAACGGCGAGCTCACCCACCAGGTCCAGGACCTGTGGTTCATCGAACTCGAAGGCCCACCCACCACCGAGGGCACCTCCGTCGCCCGTGTCGACGACGAACACACCGAATTCCACGCCGAGGCCCGAGAACACGGCCTTGAGTACACCGAACGCCACTCCTTCACCGAACTGTGGAACGGCGTCTCCGTGGAGATGGAGGACGATCAGATCGGAACGGCCCGGGAGATCCCCGGTGTGGCCGCCATTCACCCGGTCATGCGGCACGAGATCCCCGAGATCGCCGACAACGAGCCCGAGATGGACACGGCCCTGGGCATGACCGGCGCCGACATCGCGCAGAGCGAGCTCGGTCTGACCGGCGAGGGACTGCGTGTGGCCATCATGGACACCGGAGTCGACTACACCCATCCCGACCTGGGCGGCCCCGGCGGGTTCCCATCCGAACGCGTGGTGACCGGCCACGACTTCGTCGGTGACGACTTCAACGCCGGCGACCCCGAGAACGCCGAGCCGATCCCCGACGACGACCCACAGGACTGCAACGGGCACGGCACCCACGTCGCCGGCATCGTCGGCGCCCAGGGCCAGGTCACCGGTGTGGCGCCCGACGTGGAGTTCGGCGCCTACAAGGTGTTCGGCTGCGCCGGTTCCACCACGTCCGACATCATGATCGCCGCCATGGAGCAGGCCCTGGCCGACGACATGGACGTGCTCAACATGAGCATCGGCTCCGCGCACTCCTGGCCGCAGTACCCGACCGCCGTCGCCTCCGACCGACTGGTCGACGAGGGCATGGTCGTGGTCGCCTCCATCGGCAACGAGGGCGCCACCGGCCTGTACTCCGCGGGCGCGCCCGGTCTGGGCGAGGACGTCATCGGGGTGGCCGCCTACGACAACACGCACATCCGCGCGGCCGCGGCCGAGGTCACCCAGAGCGGCGAGACCGTCGCCTACATGGAGATGGACGACGCCACGCTTCCACCGACGTCCGGGGAGACCGACGAGATCGTGGACATCGGCCGCGGTTGTCTGGCCGCGGGCGACGAACTCGAAGGCGACCCCGAGGGCAAGACCGCGCTGATGGTCCGCGGCGAGTGCACCTTCACCGAGAAGTACGACGCCGCCGTCGACGCGGGCGCCACCGGTGTCGTGGTCTACAACAACCTGCCCGGCATGTTCGCGGGCGGCGGCATCGTCGACCGCGGTGCCTTCTCCGTCGGCGTCTCCGACGAGTCCGGCGCGCACCTCCTGGAGCTCCTGGAGTCCGGCGAGAGCGTCACCCTCACCTGGACCGGTGAGGAGACCACCATCCCGAACCCGACCGGCGGGCTGATCAGCAGCTTCAGCTCCTACGGTCTGGGCGCCGACCTGTCCCTGAAGCCGGACATCGGCGCCCCGGGCGGTCTGATCAACTCCACCTACCCCATGGCCAAAGGCGGCTACGCCACGGTCAGCGGCACCTCGATGTCGTCCCCGCACGTCGCGGGCGGCGTCGCGTTGGTCCTGGAGTCCCGGCCCGACCTGGACGCCCACGACGTACGCGACGTGCTCCAGAACTCCGCGGACCCGACCATGTGGTGGGGCGACCCGGACATGGGCGTGCTCGACAACGTCCACCGCCAGGGCGCCGGCATGCTCGACCTGCCCGGAGCCGTGGAGGCGACCACCTCGTTGTCCCCCGGCAAGCTCGGCCTGGGCGCCACCGAGGGGCCCGTGACCGAGACCGTCACCATCACCAACGACGGTGACGCCGAGGCCACCTACGCGATCGAACACGAGCCCGCCCTGGGCACCCACGGCGACACGTTCGCACCGCTGTTCAACGACACCTACGCCGAGGCCGTGTTCGGTCAGGACGAGGTGACGGTGCCGGCCGGCGGTTCGGTCTCCGTCGACGTGACCATCACTCCGCCCGCCGACGACCTCGACCAGATGATCTACGGCGGTTACGTCAAGGTCACCGAGGGAGACGGCGAGGGTGACACGCACCGCGTGCCGTACGCCGCCTACAACGGCGACTACCAGGCCATCGACGCCATGACCCCGATCACCGACGGCGACGGGAACACGCACGAGCTTCCGTGGTTGACCAAGATCACCGAGTGCGAGGCGTTCTTCGGTCTGGACTGCGCCGGCAGCGGCGGCGGGTACGAGAACCAGCCCGAGGGCGCCGCCTACTCCCTGGACTGGGTGGACGGTCTGCCGGACGTGCCCTACGTGATCGCCCACTTCGACCACCACGTCACCAAGCTGGAGATGACCGTGGTCGACGAGCGCACCGGCCGACCGGTCCACCCGGACCGCAACATCGCCCTGTCGGTCGACCACGTCAACCGCAGTGCGACCCCCACGGCGTTCTTCGCCTACGCCTGGGACGGCACCGTGACGGACTCGCACGGCCGGATCACCGACGTGCGCGACGGTGACTACCGGCTGGAGGCCCGGGCGCTGAAGGCGCTCGGCGACCCTGACGACCCGGACCACTGGGAGGACTGGACCTCCCCGGTCATCACCATCGACCGAGGCTGACCCCGGTCTCCTCTTCGGGGCCGTCCTCCCCACCGGGAGGGCGGCCCCTTCGCGTCCGCCCGCGGCTCGGTCGCCGGCCGGGCGTACACTGCTTCGCCGGGGCGAACGTCCCCATTCCCCGACTCTCGGAAGGGCTCCCCATGGCCGGATTCTTCGACCGTTTCCGCATTCCCGAACCCACCCGTAGGGAGCTCGACCGGCCCGGGTACGAGGAGGTCCTCGGACACATCCGGAACGGCCGCAAGATCCACGCCATCAAGGTCGTCCGCGAACGCACCGGCATGGGGCTGGCCGAGGCCAAGAGCCTCGCCGAGGCCATCGAAGCGGGCGATTGGAGCCCGGCCGGGCCCGCGGACGGTCAGAGCCTCGCCGACCGGACCCGCGAACTGTTGGCTCGGGACCGTGTCGCCGACGCCGTCCTGATGGTCGCGAAGGAGACCGGCATGACCGAGGACGAGGCCTCGCGCTTCATCGGCTCCCTCGACCGCTGATCCGAACGCGGTGGCCCATGCCGCGTCAGGACGTCGGACGTTCGAGCTTTTGGCTGATCACCTGGGAGATGCCGTCGCCCTGCATGGTGACGCCGTACAAGGCGTCGGCCGCCTCCATCGTGCGCTTCTGGTGGGTGATCACGATGAGCTGCGACGACTCCCGCAACTCCTCGAAGATCACCAACAGCCGCTGCAGGTTGGTGTCGTCCAGGGCGGCCTCGACCTCGTCCATCACGTAGAAGGGCGAGGGGCGCGCCTTGAAGATCGCGGCGAGGAACGCCACCGCGGTGAGTGAACGCTCACCGCCCGACAACAGCGACAGTCGCTTGACCTTCTTGCCCGGCGGGCGGGCCTCCACCTCGATGCCGGTGGTCAGCATGTCCTCCGGTGTGGTGAGCACCAGCCTGCCCTCGCCTCCGGGGAACAGACGGCCGAAGATCGCCGCGAACTCGCGTTCCACGTCCAGGTAGGCGGAGGAGAACACCTCCTGCACCCGGGCGTCGACCTCGGCGACGATGTCCATCAGGTCGCGACGGGTCTTCTTCAGGTCCTCCAACTGCGCGTTGAGGAACGCGTGCCGCTCCTCCAGCGCCGCGAACTCCTCCAGGGCCAGCGGGTTGATCTTGCCGAGCTGGTTGAGCTGTCGTTCGGCCGCCTTGAGACGCTTGGCCTGCACCTCGCGCACGTACGGCAACGGGACCGCGTCCTCGTGGGCGTCCGCGGGCGGCGGCACCGGTACGCGCGGACCGTACTCGGCGACGAGCGTGGGCACGTCCACGCCCAGCTCCTCCATGGCCTTGGTCTCCATCTGCTCCAGGCGCAGCCGACGCTCGGCGCGGGCCACCTCTCCGCTGTGCGCGGAGCTGGTGAGCTTCTCCATCTCCACGGAGAGCTCCCGCACGCGGGCCCGCACCGTCTTGAGTTCGCCGTCGCGCGCCTCGCGTTCGGCCTCGGCCGTGGCGCGTTCGGTCTCGGCGGTGGCCGCCGACACGGCGATACGTTCCAGGGCCAGTCGGGCGCTCTCGGTGACGGCCCGGGCGACGGTGGCCTGGGCGGCCCGGTCGCGGCGGCGCTCGGCCTCGCGTTCGACGGCCCGACGTTCCTCCGCGGCCTGGGCGAGCAGCGCGTCGGCCCGACCGGCGATGGACCTGGCGCGTTCCTCGGCGGTGCGCACCGACAGACGGCGTTCCATCTCGGTGGCACGGGCTCGGGAGGCCAGGTCGGAGAGTTCGTCGCGATGGTCGGCGTCGGGCGCCTCCTCCTCCACGGCGGCGGTGATCTCCTCCGCCTCGGCCAGCTCGGCCTCCATGGCCTCCAGCCTCAGGACGTCCTCGTCGCGCGCGGCGCCGGCCTTGGCCGCGGCCGCCTGGTAGCGCTCGGACTCGGCCTCGGCCGAACGCGCCTGCCCGCCGAGCTTGCCCAGACGCTGGGCGGATTCGTTGCGTTTGCGGTCACTCTGCTTGCGTCGGGCGGTGAGTTCCTCGGCGGCCCGGGCGATGTCGGCGCGGTCGCGCTTGGCGGCGTCCAGGTCCACGGCCACCCGTTTGGCGGTCTCGGTGGCGGTCTCCAGGCGCTCGGCGGCCTCGTCGACCGCGGCCTGGACCTCCAACAGGCTGGGCGCCGCCGCGGTGCCGCCGTGCACCAGCTCGGTGGCGAACACGTCTCCCTCGGGGGTGACGGCCCGCACCCCGGGCAGGGTTGCGACCAGGTCCAGGGCCGCACGGGCGTCGGAGGCCAACGCCACCCGGTCCAGCAACGCGGTGACGGCGCCGGTCAGGTGGTCGGGCGCGGTGACGGCGTCCGCGGCATAGCGGACGCCCTGGGGCAGCGCGGGCCAGTCGGCTCGTTCGGCGCAGGGCACCGCTCGGGACACCACGATCCCGGCGCGTCCGGCGTCCTCGGACTTGAGCAGTTCCAGGGCGGCCATGGCGCTATCGTGGTCGGTCACGGCCACCGCGCCGGCGGCCACCCCGAACGCGGCGGCCACAGCGGTCTCGTGTCCGGGTTCGACCTGGACCAGGGTGGCCAGGCCACCGAGCATGCCGGGAAGGTTCGCGGCCAGCAGGGTGCCCGCGCCGTCCTTGTGCGCCAGCCCCAGTTCCAGCGCCTCCTTGCGCGCGGCCAGCGCGGCGCGTTCACCCTCAGCGGTGCGTTCGGCGTCGCGGAGCCGGTTGAGTTCGGCGTCGGCCGCGGACAGGCTCTGGGTGAACCGTTCCTGGGTCTGGTCGAGTTCGGCGTCACCCTCGTCGAGTCCGGCCGACTCCTCGGCCGCCATCTCGTACTCGGTCTGGGCACCGGCGGCGCGTTCGGCGGCCTGGGCGGCGGCCTCCTCCAAACGGGCGATCTCCGACCCGTGGGAGGCCAGGCGACCGCGCAGACCCTCCACCCGCGCGGACAGGCGAACGAGGCCCTCGCGGCGTTCGGCGGAGGCGCGGGAGGCGGCCTCCAACCGGCGTTCCTCCCGGTGCAGGGCGTCCTCGGCGGCGGCGCGCTCGGTGACGCTCGTCTCCAGGACCTCGCGGGCCTCCTCCAAGCGGGTCTGTAGCTCCTCCTCCTGGGCGGCGGCCTCCTCGGCCTCCATCTCCAGTTCCTCGGGGTCGCGGCGGCCGACCACCTCGCCCTGCACCGCGCTCAGGTTCTGGTGGCGTTCGGTGGCCAGGCCGCGCACGGCGTCGAGGCGTTCGGTGAGGCGTGAGAGCGCGTGGTAGGTGTCGTTGGCCCTGGCCAGGTTCGGGGCGGCGGCGGTGGACTGTGCCTCCAGCTCGGCCTCACGTTCCTGGGACTGCTTGAGGGAGGCCTCGGTGGCGCCGCGTCGTTGGAGGACGTCCTTCTCGTCGGCCTCCTCCTTGGCGAGCTTGTCGGTGAGGGTGACGATGTCGTCGGCGAGGAGGCGCAGGCGGGCGTCGCGCAGGTCGGCCTGGATGACGGCGGCCTTGCGGGCGAGTTCGGCCTGGCGGCCAAGGGGTTTGAGCTGACGGCGCAGTTCGGCGGTGAGGTCGGTGACGCGGTCCAGGTTGCCCTGCATCGCGTTGAGCTTGCGGATCGCCTTCTCTTTGCGCTTGCGGTGCTTGAGGATGCCCGCGGCCTCCTCGATGAGGGCGCGGCGTTCCTCCGGGCCGGCGTGCAACACGGTGTCCAGTTGGCCCTGGCCCACGATGACGTGCATCTCCCGGCCGATGCCGGAGTCGCTGAGAAGGTCCTGGATGTCCAGCAGGCGACAGGTGTCGCCGTTGATCGCGTACTCGGAGCCGCCGTTGCGGAACATCGTCCGCTTGATGGTGACCTCGGTGTAATCGATCGGCAGCGCGCCGTCGGTGTTGTCGATGGTGAGGCTGACCTCGGCACGTCCCAGCGCCTGGCGGGTGGAGGTACCCGCGAAGATCACGTCCTCCATCTTGCCGCCGCGCAGGGACTTGGCCCCCTGCTCACCCATCACCCAGGACAGGGCGTCGACGACGTTGGACTTGCCCGAACCGTTGGGCCCCACCACGCAGGTGATCCCCGGTTCGAATCGAAGGGTGGTGGCCGACGCGAACGACTTGAAGCCGCGCAACGTCAGATTCTTCAGGTACACCCACACCTCCCACGACGGTCACCGTTCTCGCCACGGGCGGTCGCCACGAGGCCGACAACAAGGGTGCCACGAAGCGGTGACCAAAGGGTGATGTTAGGAGCTTCCGAGCCCGATGAACTGCGACACCGCGCGCACGGATCCGCTTACCGGCGGGGGTTCTCGGGAGAATGGGACACGGCCGGAAAACCGGCCCGGTCAGGGGTTGACATCCAGGGGAATGTCCGGCGAACACACAGGGTTGCCCTTCGGCCCGCCGGGTACAACGCTTAAAGAGGCCGCCAAGGGAAGGAAAAATTCAGCGGCGGAAGCACGGGTGATCGATCCGGCCAGGGACGCCAGTGATGTTGTCGGCGTCCCCGTCAGTGGATCGACAGATCTCGTTCGCACCCACCCGTGCGGCTACGAACGTGGTGTTGTGGTTCAGGCGAGCGCGGGCTCGCGGTCGGTCGCGCTGGTGGCGACGTCGGTGACGGCCATGCTGAGCTGGTCGTTCTGTGCCTGAAGACGACCGATCTCGTCCTCAAGGTCGCGTACCCGCTTCTGAAGCCGCCGCATCTCCGAAACCATTCGAGGGTCGGAGCCGCCGACGTGGCCGAACAGAGCCTTCGCCATGATGTGGGTCCTCCACGCTGAGTGACCAGTGGTTGTGCGCACGTGCGACATCCCGTGTAATGAAACGACCGTGGGTCGTGTGTCACGGGTGGTTGATGCGCGATGTGTCTTTAAGAGTCTCACCATGCGCGCCGCTGGTCAAGATTGGATTACAACAGTCCGTAACGACCACTGCCCGGCCGTAGGGGCTCAAGGCACGTGGTTTCGCACGATCCGAATCGGTCCACCCCCGGTGCCGCGTGCGGCCGGTGACGGCGGAGCTCTCACGTCCGGCGCCCTGGCCCGCGACCACCGTCCACGGCTGTGATGCGCCATTCGACGGTGGATGATTCGTACCGCGTTACCCTTCCAGTCTACTCAACGCTCGACGAAACCGTCGAAGGAACCCCCTGGCGGGGACCAACGTTCGATCACGGAATCCACACGACCGGGTGTTCCCCCGCCTCTGAGGTGCTCCAGAAGGCGCCCACAGTCGGCCCGGGGGCCCTCCGCGACGACCTCCACACGACCGTCGTCGAGATTGGTGGCGGCTCCGGTCAGCCCGATTTCGAGCGCCCGAGACCGCGCCCACCAGCGGAAACCCACCCCCTGCACCCGACCGCGCACCCACGCGGTCAGCCGGACGGGTTCACTCCGTTCTCCCATGGTCGGGCCACTCCCTTACCTCGCGGCGACAGTTTCCTCACCGACACGCCCCATCGCCCTTCCCCTAGGCGACGCGGGGCACTTTCCGCCCCTGAGCAGGGGACTTCTCCAGAGAACCTCAGGCCCGGGAGCGAGGCGCCCGCTGGCAGGTCGGGCAACTGAACGAGGAACGGTTCATGAACGCCTCGCGCACGATCGCGGTCCCACAACGTCCGCACGGCCGATCCCGTCGGCCGTACGCGTTCAGCCCGCGCTCGAAGTAGCCGCTCTCCCCGTTGACGTCGACGTACAACCCGTCGAACGTGGTGCCGCCGACCTCCAGCGCCTCCGTCATCACCTCGGTGACGTGTCCGAGCAGTTCCAGCGCCTGGGCGTTGCTCAACCCCCGGGTGGACCGCGCCCAGTGCAGGCGGGAGCGCCACAGCGCCTCGTCGGCGTAGATGTTTCCCACACCGCTGATCAGCGACTGGTCGAGCAGGGCTCGCTTGACCTCGGTCCGCTTGGCCCGCAGCGCCCCTACGAACGACTCGGGGACGAACTCCGGGTCCAGGGGGTCCAGGGCGATGTGGTCCACCGACACCGGCACCTCGGCCCGCTCCCCCGGCTCGTCCACCAGCAGGTGGCCGAAGGTGCGCTGGTCGACGAAGCGCAGCTCCTGTCCGTCGGACAGTGGCAACCGCACGCGCAGGTGCTTCTCGTCCGGCTTGCCCTGTGGCTGCACCAGCATCTGGCCGCTCATGCCCAGGTGGGTCAGCAGCATCTCGCCGCTGTCCAGCACCAACCACATGTACTTGCCGCGTCGGCGCACCGCCGTCGGGGTGCGATCCGCCAGCCGGCCGACGAAGTCCGCGGGTCCGGGTACGTGACGACGGATCGAACGCGGGTGCAGCACCTCCACGGCACCGATCCGACGGCCCACCGCGTGCTCGTCGAGACCACGCCGCACGACCTCGACCTCGGGAAGTTCGGGCACGGGTCAACCACGCCCCTTCGTCTTGTTGGCCTGCCCCTTGCCGCCCTGGGACCTGGCGGGGGCCTCCCCGCTCTGGGCGGCGCCTTGGTCCGAGCGGGCGCGGATGGCCTTCCAGGCCGCCTCCGCGGCCTGCTGCTCGGCCTCCTTCTTGCTGCGCCCCTCACCCAGCCCGTGGCTCTCCCCCGCCACCCGCACGGTGGCGCGGAAGGTCTTCTGGTGGTCGGGGCCGCTCTCGTCCACGTGGTACTCGGGCACGCCGAGCATCTCGGCGGCGGTGAGCTCCTGCAGGGAGGTCTTCCAGTCCAGACCGGCGCCCAGCCCCGACGCGGTCGCGATGAGCGGGTCGAAGAGGCGGTGCACGAACTCCGAGGCCACGTCCAGACCACGGTCCAGGTAGACCGCGCCGATGATGGCCTCCAGGGTGTCGGCGAGGATCGAGGACTTGTCCCGGCCCCCGGTACCCTCCTCGCCCCGACCCAGGCGGATGTACTGACCGATGCCCAGCCCGCGGGCGACGTCGGCGAGGGCGCGCATGTTCACCACCGCCGCGCGCAGCTTGGCGAGCTGGCCCTCCGGCAGGTCCGGGTGTTTGCGGAACAGCGTGTCGGTGACGACCAGGCCCAGCACGGAGTCGCCGAGGAACTCCAGTCGCTCGTTGGTGGGCAGGCCGCCCTTCTCGTAGGCGTAGGAACGGTGGGTGAGGGCTCGGAGCAGGATCTTGGGGTCGACCTCGACCCCGATCGCCCTGTGGAACGACTTCGCCTCGGATGCGGAGAGTTGACTGGCCACGCGGGTTCGCTTCCCTGGTTCGGGCGCGCCGGAGCGCGCGAGTGCTGTGGGGATCCCTCGGCCCGACCGGGACGCTCGAAAACGAGGTGATCGTCGCGGGAGCATGTGCTCCCCCGGCGGCCACCACGATCTCGGGAGCCACTGCGGACCCGGAACCCTCCGGTGTCGAGAGTGCCACGGAAGATGACTTCCCCGGCCGTACGAGATCACTCTACAAAGACCGGGTGACACCGGGACTCCCGAATCCCCTCCTGGACAGCACAACGGGGCGGATCCCCGATGGGTTCCGCCCCGCCTGCGTGTTCGTCGAAGACCGGGATCGGGCGCATGCCGCCCGGGGCCGGTACATCGTTACGCCGGGTTCGTGACCTGGCGGTTGTTGTAGGTGCCGCAGCTCGGGCACGCGATGTGGGGCTGCTTCGGGTCACGGCAGCGCGGGCAGTTGACCAGCACCGGGCGCGACGCCTTCCACTGGGAACGGCGGGTCCGGGTGTTGCTCCGCGACATCTTCCGCTTCGGGACGGCCACTTCAATCCTCCTGGGTCACCCCCGCGCGGTCGCGGGAGGTCGCTTATCTGGTCACCCCGCGCGCTGTGGCGGGGAGGGTGTGCTCCGGTCGGTCGGGCCCTGGGGCACCGTGGGCGACCGGTTCACGAGCTCATTGCTCGCCGGGGTCCTCCGTGATTCCACGGAGTGCGTCCCAACGCGGGTCGATGCCGTCGCCGTGCCCGTGATCGGGCCCGGCCTCGGCGAGCTTGACGCCACACTCGGAGCACAGACCGGGGCAGTCCGGGCCGCACAGCGGCGAGAGTGGGAGCGCGAGCACGACGGCGTCTCGGACCACCGGTTCGAGGTCGAGCAGGTCGCCCTCTAGATAGTAGTCCTCATCCTCGTCGCCCGAGTCCTCACCACCGGACGCGGTGACGTCGTCATCGTCCCCGGGGTAACGGAACATCTCCTGGAAGCGGGCTTCCAGCTCCTCGGACAGGGGTTCGAGGCAGCGGGAGCACTCGGCGGTCAGGTTGCCGCTGACGGTCCCGGTGACCAGGACCCCCTCCATGACGGCCTCCAAGCGCAGGTCCAGCTCGATCTCCTGCCCCTTGGGCACGCCGGCCATCGCCGTCTCGAACCCTTCGGTGAGGGTCACGATACGGTTGACGGTCCGCATCGACCCCGGCTGGCGGCCCAGCGGGCGGGTGTCGACCACGTACGGGCCACGGGCATCTAGACGAGACAGAGTGATCGCGCTTTCAAAAGAGGTTCCGAGGGCCGGGCACGAGCTCGCCGACGCCTGCGCGTCGGTCGTTCACGGTGGTGCTGACCGGCCTGAGCGCACGCCGAAGACCGGCGACGCCCATGGTCGAACCAGGATTCTACCTACCATGCCCCCGCGCACCCAAATCAGGGCCCGAAGATCCTACTCCGCGTGCTTCTCCTCGTACTTGTCCTTGAGTCGCCCCTGGACGTAGGGCGTGACCAGGCTGGAGACGTCACCGCGGTGCAGGGCGATCTCGCGGACCAGGCTGGACGACAGGAACGAGTACTGCGGGTTGGCCGTCATGAAGACGGTCTCCACACCGGAGAGCCGGTAGTTCATCTGCGCGATCTGCAACTCGTAGTCGAAGTCGCTGACCGAGCGCAGGCTGCGCACGATGGTCCCGATGTCGTTCTCGCGGCAGAAGTCGACGAGCATCCCGTCGAACTCGCTGACACGCACGTTGCCGAACTCGGACGTGCCCTCGCGAAGCATGTCGAGCTTCTCGGGGACGGCGAAGAGACCCCGCTTGTTGACGTTGTTCAGTACGGCGGCGATGACCTCGTCGTACTGTTTGGCGGCTCGACCGATGATGTCGATGTGACCGTAGGTGACCGGGTCGAAGGAACCCGGACAGACAGCTCTGCGCACGGTGGATCGCCCCTCTCCTGAACTACTCGCGGGTACCGCGATCGTAGGGGTTGGACTCCACGCCGATTAGGGCAACTCCCCCTTAGTGTCCACATTCACACGCAGTACGGACTCAGGGGACACGCTCCCTTGACCCCGCCTAACCGGTGGCGCGGGCGTACCAGAGGATGGCCTCGCCGTACTTTCGGCTGCGGTCGAGTTCGATGCCCTTGGGCCAGGTCGGTTCCGGGCTGCGCTTGGAGCGCTCCATCACCACGACCGTGTCCTCGGTCGACCAACCGTGGTCGACCAGGTCGGCGAGGACCCCGGCGATCTCCTCCTCGGTGACCGGGTAGGGCGGGTCGGCCACCACCAGGTCGTAGGGGGCTCCGGTGTTGCCGCGCGCCAGGACGCGTTCCACGCGATCCGCGGCCAGTTCGGCCCCGGGCAGCTTCAGCGTCGCGATGTTGCCGCGCACCACCTGCGCCGCCTTGCGGTCGGCCTCCACCATCAGGGCGTGGGACGCGCCGCGTGAGAGGGCCTCCAGGCCGATGGCGCCCGATCCGGCGTACAGGTCCATCACCCGGATCCCGTCGAGGGAGCCGAGGTCGGACTGGACGGAGGCGAACAACGCCTCGCGGGCACGGTCACTGGTGGGCCTGGTGGTGCGGCCGTCGGGGGCGTTGATGCGTCGACCGCCCGCCGCCCCGGCGATGATGCGGGTCATGGCCACCACGTTAGTGCGCTCACGGGATCGGGCGAGGGGCAGGGCTTCTCGGACGCCCGGAAGGTCAGGTCTTCTCCAGGTACTCGGCGCGCTCCTCCGGGAGCAGGGCGGTCAGGGCCTGGGCCAGGGGCGGGTGGTCGGCCAGGGACGGATCCTTCGCCACGTACCGGGTCGCCGCCTCTCGTGCCTGGCCGATGAGTTTCTCGTCGTAGACCAGGGTGAGCATGCGCAGGCTGGAACGGGCACCCGACTGGGCGTCGCCCAGGACGTCGCCTTCGCGGCGCATCTCCAGGTCGGCGCGGGACAGCTCGAATCCGTTGGTGGTGGACGCCACCGTGGCGAGTCGCTCGCGTGCGGGGGTGCCCTCCTCCGACTCGGTGACCAGCAGGCAGAGACCGGGCAGCCGTCCTCGACCGACCCGGCCGCGCAGCTGGTGCAGCTGGGAGACGCCGAAGCGGTCGGCGTCCATGATCGCCATGACAGTGGCGTTGGGCACGTCCACGCCCACCTCGATGACGGTGGTGGAGACCACCACGTCGGTCTCCCCCGCGTTCAGCCGGCGCATGACCGCGTCCTTGTCCTCGGGTGTCATCCGGCCGTGCAGGGCCTCCACCCGCACGTCCGCCAACGGCCCCTCCTTCAGACGGGCCAGGACGTCCAGCACGGCCAGCGGCGGGCGAGCGCCCTGGGGCGACTCCTCCGGTGGCGCGTCCACCTCGTCTCCGGTCTCGCCACCACCGGAACCGTCGGTGCCGTCGCCGATTCGGGGACACACCACGAACGCCTGCCGTCCCTGGCCGACCTCCTCCCGGATCCGTTCCCAGGCGCGGGTCAGGAAGTGGGGCTTCTCCGCGGCCGGGACCACGTGCGTGGAGACCGGGGCGCGCCCCTTGGGCAATTGGGTCAGCGCCACCACGTCCAGGTCCCCGTACACGGTCATCGCGACGGTACGCGGAATGGGTGTGGCGGTCATCACCAGAACGTGCGGGCGGCCGTCGACGGCCTTCTCCCGTAGGGCGTCGCGCTGCTCCACGCCGAAGCGGTGCTGCTCGTCCACCACCACCAGGCCCAGGTCGGCGAAGGACACGTGTTCCTGAAGCAGGGCGTGCGTGCCCACGACGATCCCGGCCGCGCCCGAGGCGGCGTCCAGCAACGCCTCCCGACGTGCGGCGGCGCCCATGGATCCGGTGAGCAGCGCCACCCTGGTGGCGTGTTCGGCGCCGTCGATCTGCCCCGCGCGGCCGAGCGCCCCGAGCATCGCGCCGATGGAGCGGTGGTGCTGTTGGGCGAGGACCTCGGTGGGGGCGAGCATCACGGCCTGGCCCCCCGAGTCCACGACCCGCAACATGGCGCGCAGGGCCACGAGGGTCTTGCCCGCGCCCACGTCGCCCTGCAGGAGGCAGTGCATGGGGTTGGTCGCCTCAAGTCGTTCGGCCAGGGCGTCACCGACCTCGCGCTGCCCGTCGGTGAGGGTGAAGGGGAGTCGAGCGTCGAACGCGTCGAGGATGCCGTCGCTCGCGCCGGGGCGGGGCTTGGCGGGCAGCTCCTCCGCCTTCTGCCGACGCTGGGCCAGGGCGATCTGCACCACGAACGCCTCATCCCACTTCAGCCTGCGTCGGGCGGGCTTGAGGTCGTCCATGTCCTTGGGCCGGTGGATCCGGGTCAGGGCGTCGTGCACGGCGAGCAGCCGCTGTTCGGAGCGCGGCTCCGGTGGGAGCGGGTCGGGGATGTCGACGGCGTAGTCCAGGGCCACGCCCACCGACCGGGCGATGGTCGCCGAGTCCAGCCCCTTGACCGCCGGATAGATCGGGATGACCTCGTCGGCGTAGGCCCGCGCCGCCTCCCCGTCCAGGCCGTCCTCGTCGAGCAGTACGTACTCGGGATGGTCGAGCTGTCGGCGTCCCTTGAACGTGGAGACCCTGCCGGAGAACATGGCCAGTCGCCCCGGGACCAGGGCGCCCTGGTGATAGGAACCCCGGTTGAAGAAGGTCAGGTGCAGGCGGCCGGTCCCGTCGGTGACGACGGCCTCCATCATGTCCAGGCGGCGGCGCCCCTGACGGGCCGGGATGGTCTTGCGCCGGGCGTCGAGCACCTTGGCCTGCACGGTCACGTCCTCGCCCTCGCGCAACAGGGCGAGGTCGGTCAGGTCACCGCGGCGGTCGTAGCGGCGCGGGTAATAACGCAGCAGGTCGCCGAGGGTGTGCAGGTCGAGTTTCTCGGCCAGTGCCTTGGCCGTCCTGCCACCGAGCGGTCCCTTGCGCAGCGGCTCGTCCCAGGTGCTCACTGTCGTCCCCGTCCTGGACTCGTGCGTCGATCCACCCGCCACGTTAGACCTCGGCTGTGACGGGTGGGACCCGATGTGGTCGGTCGCCCGTGTCGGAGGTGCCGCCCCGGGCCATCGGCGGTGGGCGAGCGGCACTCTCAACCGGGGTATACTCGTCAGAGTTCATCGCGTTTTCGCCATGCCTCTGTGGCTGATCTCGATGCTCCGGTGGTGGTGCTCCAGGCTTCGGCCGCACCTGTTCCACCGTTGCGCGAACGGGTGCCGTCCAGTGGTCCAGTTCCACTTTCGGGTAGCACCCTCGTGTACTCTTCCAAGGTTGGCGTCTTCGCCGACCTGTCCGCCCGACCTCTCCCGGTCGGATGAACCTTCGCGTGCGGCGACGTGCGCGATCCCGAGCGCTTGAATGGAGTTACCGTGGCTTCCGTCTGCGACGTCTGCGGCAAGGGACCAGGGTTCGGTAACAGTGTTTCCCACTCGCACCGTCGCACCCGCCGCCGCTGGAACCCCAACATCCAGACCGTTCGCACCCGCGTGGGCGGCACGCCCAAGCGTGTGAACGCATGCACCTCGTGCATCAAGGCCGGCAAGGTGACCCGCTAAGGGAACCCGCCCCTGTCTGTTTCATCGAAGGCCCTCCGGCTCCGGTCGGGGGGCCTTCGTCACGCCCGGATCCGTTCGTGTGCCTCGGGTCCGCGCGGAGTCGGTGGGTCAGAGTTGGCAGACGTGCCCGTTGAGCGAGCAACGGATCGGGCTCTGGGCGATCCCGACCGCGTCGAAGGTGAGCTCGGTCGACTCTCCCGGCTCCAGCGCCGCCTCGGCACCGGACCGACCGGCCAGGATGCCGTCGTCCAGGGGCTCCCAGTCGGCGTCTCGAACGTCGGTGACCTCGGCGCTCTCGAACGCCAACGCCAGTTCCCACGCGTTCAGCGTGCTGTTGGAGGTGTTGGTGACGGTGACCTGTCCGGTGAACCCCATGGAGGATGACTCCAGGATCCGGTAGACGACCGTGGTGGGTTCGGTCCCGGCCTGGGTCTGGGGCCCCGAGTCACCCTGTTCCGGGCTCGCCCCATCGGGTTCGGCGGAGGTCTCCTCGTCGGGTTCGGCCCCGTCCTGGGTCCCGGGCGCCTCGGTCGCGCCGGGAGCACCGCCGAACTGCAGGTAGATCTGGGTGGTGCTGTACCCGAACAGGAGCAGGCCGAGGATGACGCCGGAGACGACGAGGACGTTGAGCAGCCTCGGGGGTTCCACACGTTTGGGGACAGTGCTCTCGATAAGGCCGCCGAACCTCCGCAGGGGACCGGCGTTCTCCGGTTCGCTGCGGTGGGCTCCCCGGCGAGGACCACGCCGCCTAGCCATACCGCCTCATCAACCGCCTCTCGACGCTGCTCCGCTTCCCTGCCGTGACCCCCGGTCCGCCTTCCGACCGGCCGCCGGCCGATGCCGGTCGCGATGGCAAAGCCTAGCGTGATCGCCAAACAGGACAAATCCAATCGGGCTCACGCCCGACGGAAATGATCCCATCCCCCGCCCTCCATCACGTTCCCGTCCACGGTGACGGCGGGACCCGTGTCCTCCCCCGAGGGATCGCCGGTCGCCACGACGGTTCCCACCGGATGCCAGTTCTCCGGAAGGTCGACCTCGGCGGGGAAGACAGCGGCCAACGAGTGGTCCTCCCCACCCATGAGCATCAGTCCACGGGCGGCCTCTTCGATCTTCCCCTTCGCGACACCGAGTACTCCCATGGCTTCGAGGAGCGCCGGATCAGGGCGCAGTGCCTTCGAGTCCAGATCGATACGCACCCCGCTGCGCGCGGCGATGTGCCCGAGGTCCTGTAGGAACCCATCGCTGACGTCGAGCATGGCGGTGGCGCCGAGTCGGGCCGCCTCCGATCCCGCCGAGTAGGGAGGGCTCGGCCTGCGGTGTTCGTCCAGGCAGGCCGCGGGGCCGTCGATCCCCCGTTCCAGCAGGGCCAGCCCCGCTGCGGACAGTCCCAGGTTCCCCGCGTAGGCGACCACGTCTCCTGGCCGGGCGCCGTCGCGTCGCACCGGCGCCCTCCCCTCCAGGTCCCCCAAGGCGGTGACCGCGATGGTCAGCACCTCCGAGCCCACCATGTCGCCGCCGACCACGGCTCCCCCGGCGAGCGCGCACTCGTCGCGCACGCCCGCGGTGAACTCCTCGGCCCACACGATCGGCAGGTCGGGCGGTGCGGCGAACCCGATGAGCATGCCGGTGGGACGCGCGCCCATGGCGACCACGTCCGCGTAGTTCTGCGCCACGGCGCGATGCCCGACGTCACGGGCGCTGGACCATTCTCGTTTGAAATGGCGGCCCTCGACCAGCAGATCCGTGGTCGCGACCGTACGCCCGTCGGGCGCGGCAACGATCGCGGCGTCATCGCCGGGTCCGAGGATTACATCGTCCGTCCCGGGGAATTGGCTCGTCACACGTGTGATCAGAGCGAACTCACCCAGGCCCCCAATGGTGCTCAACACGAAGATCAGGGTACGGTGACGCTCCGGTTCAGGGGCCCGGACCCGGTGGGCGGGCCTCGACGTCGGTCACCCGTTCGTCATCGGCTGCGCCCCGGTTCGGGCGATTTCCCTCTTGCAGCACACCAGCACGGTACGAAGGAGTAGACACATGGTGCAGGCGTACATCCTGGTTCAGACCGAGGTCGGGCAGGCCGCCGAGGTCGCGGAGCGCATCCGGGCGATCGACGGGGTCGAGAAGGCGAACGACGTCACGGGTCCCTACGATGTGATCGTTCAGGCCGAGGCCGGCGACATCGACGCCCTGGGCACCCTCGTGGTCGCCCGCATTCAACGACTCGATGGCATCGCCCGTACCCTGACGTGTCCCATCGTCAACATCTGAGTGTCGACCGCGTCGACGGATCGAGGTTACTCGTGCTGAAACGGTCCTTGGGGGCGGCCGGTGCCGTCGTCCTGCTGACTGCCGGCTGTGGACAGACCGTGCAGATGCAGCCCTTCGAAGCACAGGTGAACACCGAAGAACCCTGCGCCGCCCTCGTCGCGGACCTTCCGGACACCCTCCTCGACGCCGACCGCGCCACGGTCCGCCCCGAGTCGGACGTGATGGCCGCCTGGGGTGACCCGCCCATCGGTCTTCGCTGCGGTGTTCCCCGCCCCTCCAGCCTCGGAATGGACTCCACCCTGACCGTGGTCGGTGACGAGGACGCGGGTGAGGAGACCGTGTCCTGGCTGCCGCTGACGGGGAACGCCTCGGTCGTGTACGTCTCGGTCCATCGAGAGGCCTACGTGGAGTTGAGCGTCCCGAGCGCCCACGGCAACCCCGCCGCCGCGCTGTCCCAGGTGAGCGAGCTGATCAAGCAACACTTGGAGGAGCGCTCCGACAGCGGCGTGTGATCCTCGACGCCTCGGGGCGCGGACGGCGGTGGATCGCCGTCCGCGCCCCGTTCGTGTGCCACCTCGCCGAGGTCCGGGGTGAGGTCCGTGACTACTCGGACTCCTCTTCGGAGCCTTCGTCGCCGGTGTTGTCCTCGTTGTCGGGGTCCGCCCCCTCCTCGTCGCTGTCGGCGCCCTCGATGGCCTCGGCCTGCTCGCCCTGCGCGGCGATCTGCTCCTCGACCTCGGCGGCGCTCTCGGCGATACCGCCCGAGCAGGCGGCGCCCGGCTCGGGAACGTCCGTGCCGCGCTCGTACAGCTGCACGTAGCGACTCAGGTTCTCGTCGTCGACGGAGTCCACGGCGATCTGGCGTTCCCAACTGGAGGCCACGATCGGGGCTTCCATCTCACCCTCGTAGGGGGTGACCAGGACGTAGTCGCCCGGGTTGTAGAAGCTCTCCAGAGCGTCCACCTCCTCCTGGGCCAGCTCCGGGTCGTAGTTGATCCACACGGCGCCGTGCTCCAGGGCGTGGACACCGAACTCCGGGGTGATCGGGTCGGGGTAGACCCCACAGTTCTGCCACTGCGGCCAGTGCTGACCGCCGACCGGCGGGGACTGCTCGTAGTCCACCCGCTCACCGACGGACACGTGGCTGTAGTCGTCGATCGTGTACTCCGCGACGCCCTCGATATTGTGGCTGCGCAGCTCCATGAAGATGGCCGTGCCCAGTAGACCCAGGACCGCGGCTCCGGCCACGGAGACACCCGTGATCTTGAGGGCCTTGGCGCGCCGCTCCTTCTTGCGCTGCTCCTCACGCAACGCGGCCGCTCTGGCGCGGCGCTCCTCCGCCTTCGACTTCTTGGCCACTGGGACTCCTGGGGATGCGAGTGGTCGGACAGAACTTTCCTATCCTCTACTTTGTCAGCAGAGTTGGGCGATTTGACCAAGGTGATTTGAATGGGGCGATTGTCCGGACCCGCCTCCGGCGACGGCGGCGACACCGAGACGGACGGGCACGAGGACGACGGCCCCTTGCCCGAGGGGTTCTCCCGCGCGTCCGGACGCACCGGGTCCACGTCTTCGAAACAACGGTCCGTTCCGCTGTGGACGTCCGTGATCTTGGTCGCGTTGGCGCTGGTCGCGGGCTTCTTCCTGGGGCGTCCCTCCTACCCGTTGGACACCGGGGCCGACGCCGGGTTCCTGCGCGACATGAGTTCGCACCACGCTCAGGCCGTGGACATGTCGATGCTCGTCCTCGACGAGACCGAGGACGTGGAGCTGCACACCGTGGCCATGGACATGGCCCGGACCCAGCAGGCGCAGATCGGCATCATGCAGGGCTGGTTGTCTGCGTGGGGGTTGACCGCGCGCGCGTCCGAGCCGCCGATGACCTGGATGGAGGGCCACGACCACGGCGGAGGCGAGGGCGAGGTGCCCGAGGCCATGCCGGGGTTGGCCACCGACGAGCAGATGGTGGAGCTGGAGGAGGCCGAGGGCGAAGAGGCCGAGGTCATGTTCTTGAACCTGATGATCGCCCATCACCTGGGCGGCATCGAGATGGCCGAGGCCGAGGTGGAGCTGGGCGGCGAGGACCTCGTCGTCCAGCTCGCACAGGGCATGGTCGACGCCCAGACGGTCGAGGTGGAGAACATGGAGAGAATGCTGGAGCGGTACGAGTGACACCTCCTCGGTGAGCGTGGTCGAGCACACCGGAGGCCACAGGGCCCCGTTTCCCGCCCCGTCCCCTCACACCATCGATGAACCGTCCGAACACCCTCGAAACCGAAGACCATGACCCGGCGGAGCGCCCTCGACCCGAGGGCGCTCCGCCGTTTCTCGGGTGCTCCGACCGAGGTGATCACCGTCACGAGCCACGTTTCACAGGGGGCCTCCGTCATTACGACAGCGAGTAGCACTACAGTTTGTAGTACTACCGGCGGTCGGTATATGTGAGAGGCGTACATGGAAGCTCTAGACCTGGCGCGATGGCAGTTCGGGGTCACCACGATCTACCACTTCCTGTTCGTGCCCCTGACCATCGGGCTGTCGTTCATCGTGGCCGTACTCCAGACGTTCTGGTACAAGACCGGACGTCACGAGTACCTCCAGGCGACGCAGTTCTTCGGCAAGTTGTTCCTGATCAACTTCGCCATGGGTGTGGTCACCGGGATCGTGCAGGAGTTCCAGTTCGGCATGAACTGGAGCGAGTACTCCCGCTTCGTCGGCGACGTCTTCGGCGCTCCCCTGGCGATGGAGGCGCTCCTGGCCTTCTTCCTGGAGTCCACCTTCATCGGACTGTGGATCTTCGGCTGGCACCGGCTCCCGCGCGGGATCCACCTGGCCTGCATCTGGTTGGTCGCCATCGGGACCAACCTGTCGGCCTACTTCATCCTGGCCGCCAACGCCTGGATGCGCCGTCCCGTCGGCTTCGAGGTGAACCCCGAGAACGGCCGCGCCGAACTCAACGACATCTGGGCCGTGATCAGCAACGACCAGGCCTGGTCCACCTACCTGCACACCGTCTCGGCGGCCTTCATCACCGCCGGACTGTTCGTGGTGGCGGTCAGCGCCTTCAAGCTCTGGCGCAACATCAAGCACGATGACACCGGCGAAGTCGGTGTCACACCGCCCAAGCGGGACCTCGCGCTGTTCCGGTCCACCCTGAAGGTCGGTCTGGTCTTCACCCTCCTCGCCGGAGCGCTCACCATCTTCTCCGGCGACCACCAGGCCAAGCTCGCCGCCGAGTACGAACCCATGAAGATCGCCGCCGCGGAGGCCCTTTGGGACACCGAGGAAGGTGCCGCGTTCTCCACCTTCGCGGTCGGCGACACCGAGGCCCGCTACAACCCGATCGACGTCACCGTCCCCAACGTCCTCAGCTTCCTGGCCACCGGGCACTTCGACGGCGAGGTCCACGGCATGAACGACCTCCAGGAGGCCTACGAGGAGTTCTACGGGCCGGGTGACTACATCCCCAACGTGTTCGTCGTCTACTGGTCCTTCCGCCTCATGATCGGCCTGGGCCTGTTCGGTGTGGCGGTGGCGGCCCTGGGGCTGTGGCTCACCCGTGGACGGGAACGTGTGCCCCGGACCAAGTGGTTCTACCTCGCCGGCGTCATCGCGCTGCCCGCCGCCCTGCTCGCCAACATCTTCGGCTGGGTGCTCACCGAGATGGGCCGCCAGCCCTGGACCGTGCACGGCGAACTCCTGACCGCGAACAGTGTCTCGCCGGGGGTGAGCCTGGGAACCGTCGCGATGAGCCTGGGCATCTTCACCGCCGTCTACGGATTCCTCTTCGTGGTGGAGGTCGGACTGCTCTGGAAGTACGTCAAGAAGGGCCCCTCCCACCTCGTTCCCGACCTGGAGAACGACGAGGACGAGTCCCAGATCCCGCACTTCAGCTACTAGGAGCAGCAAGACCATGGAACTGGCCGTCATCTGGTTCATCGCCATCGCCATCCTGTGGATCGGCTACTTCGTCCTGGAGGGGTTCGACTTCGGGGTGGGCGCCCTGCTGCCCTTCATGGGCGAGCGCAACTCCGTCGACCGCCGGGTCGCCATCAACTCGATCGGCCCGGTCTGGGACGGCAACGAGGTGTGGGTGATCACCGCGGGCGGCGCCATGTTCGCCGCGTTCCCCGCCTGGTACGCGTCCCTGTTCAGCGGGTTCTACGTGCCGCTGTTCCTCATCCTCATCGCGCTGATCCTGCGCGGTGTGGCCTTCGAGTACCGGGGCAAGCGCGATGACCCGCGCTGGCAGGACTGGTGGGACCGGGCGATCTTCTTCGGCAGCGTCGTCCCCGCGTTCCTGTGGGGCGTGGCCTTCGCCAACATCGTGCGCGGTGTGGCCATGGACGCCGACCAGATCGTCACCGCGTCCCTGCTCGACCTGCTCAACCCGTACGCCCTGTTGGGCGGGTTGACGACCCTGTCGCTGTTCATCCTGCACGGTGCCGTCTTCCTGACCCTCAAGACCGACGGTCCGGTCCGGATCCGCGCCCGACGGGCCGCGATGTACTCCGCCTGCGTCGCCCTTCCCGTCGGGGCGGGCTTCCTGCTGTGGACGCAGTTCTCGTACGGGAAGCCGTGGACCCTGCCGCTGGTCCTGATCTCCGCGGTGGCCCTGGTGATCGGTGTCGCGGCGGCCTACCGCCGCATGGAGGGGTGGTCCTTCGTGGCCACCGCCGTCACCATCCTGACCGCGGTGACGGCACTGTTCGGGTCGCTGTTCCCGAACGTGCTGCCCTCCACCACCGACCCGGCGTTCAGCCTGACCGTCACCAACGCCTCCTCCGCCGACTACACGCTGACCGTCATGTCGTGGGTGGCGTTGATCGCCCTACCGGTGGTCATCGGCTACCAGTCCTGGAGCTACTGGGTTTTCCGCAAGCGGGTCACCGGCGAGCAGATCACCCCGGCGTCGGTCGGCGGAGGTGGATTCGAGAAGGTCACCTAGTCGCGGCCCATCGACCACCCGACCATCCGACCGAAACCCACCGACGCCCGTACCCCCCGCCCCCGTATCGCCCCGGGGGCGGGGGGTACGGCGTCGCTCGGCCTCCGCCCGGCGATACTGGGTCCACACCGTGCCCGTCCCGCCTCGCCACCCACGGTCCCGCCCACCCGGGACCGCCACGACGATCACACGAGGTCCTCCGCGCATGAAACCGCTCGATCCGCGCCTGGTCCGCACCGCGAGCGCGGTCCGCGTCCACCTGGCCGTCACCGTCGTCAGCGGCGTGTTGATCACCGGCCTGATCCTCGTCCAGGCCTGGCTGCTGTCCCGAGTCATCACCGGGGCCTGGGCCGGAGACGGCATGGACGTCCTCGGCCCCCTGATCGCCCTGGTCGCCGCCGTCGCCCTGACCCGCGCCCTGTTGTCCTACCTCGCCGAGACCTCCGCGCTGCACAGCGCCGCCCGCACCAAGTCACAACTGCGGCGCAGACTCATCGCGCACGTGACCGGATCCGGCAAGGTGTGGCTGGCCGAAGGCGGCGACGGGCAGGACGGATCGCCCAAGGCCGGTGAACTCGTCACCCTCGCCACCCGCGGCCTGGACGCGCTCGACGAGTACTTCGCGCGCTACCTGCCCCAGTTGGTGCTGTCGGCGATCGTGCCGCTCGCCGTGCTCTCCGTGGTGTTCTGGGCCGACTGGATCTCCGGGATCGTCATCCTGGTGACATTGCCGCTCATCCCCATCTTCATGGCGTTGATCGGCATGCACACCCAACAGCGCACCGACCGACAGTGGAGGCTGCTGAGCCGGTTGGGCGGCCACTTCCTCGACGTCGTGGAGGGCCTGCCGACCCTGGCGATCTTCCGTCGCGCCAAGGCCCAGGCCGCCATCATCCGCGAGGTCGGTGAGGACCACCGCAAGGCCACCATGGGCACGCTGCGGATCGCGTTCCTGTCCGCGTTCGCCCTCGAACTGCTCGCCACCCTCGCCGTGGCCCTGGTCGCCGTCGAGGTCGGGCTGCGGTTGTTGGGCGGCCACATGGACTACCAGACGGCCCTTCTCGTGCTGATCCTGGCACCCGAGGCGTACCTGCCGCTGCGCGAGGTGGGTGCCCGCTTCCACGCGAGCATGGAGGGGGTCGCCGCGGCCGACCAGGTGTTCACCGAACTCGACCGCCGCCGCGACGACGGAGCCGAGCGCCCCTCGCCCGCACCGACCGGGCGTCCCTCCCCCACCACCGACGGCGACCTGCGACTGAGCGGGGTCGGGTTGCGCTACCCCGGTCGGGACACACCCGCCCTGTCAGACCTGGACCTGACCCTCGAAGCCGGTGAACACCTGCTGCTCACCGGCCCCAGCGGTTCGGGCAAGACCACCCTGCTGTCCCTGCTGCTGCGCCTACGCGAACCCACCGAGGGCCGGATCGAGGTTCGTGCCCCCGACGGTGATTGGACGCCGCTGTGGGACGTGCCCGTCGAGGACTGGCGCGCCGGCATCGCCTGGGTGCCCCAGCACCCCTACCTGTTCGACGTGTCGGTGGCCGACAACATCCGGCTCGGCGCCCCCGACGCCGACCTCGACCGGGTCCGGGAGGCCGCGCGGCTGGCCGAGGCCGACGGGTTCGTCCAGGCCCTGCCCGACGGCTACGAAACCCGGCTCGGCGAACGCGGCGCCCGCCTGTCCGCGGGACAGCGCCAACGCATCGCCCTGGCCCGCGCCCTGTGCCGTGACGCCCCGTTGGTCCTGCTGGACGAGCCCACCGCCCACCTGGACCCGGAGAACGCCACGGCCGTGCGTACCGCCGTGGCCCGCCTCCTGGAGGGACGCACCGCCGTGATCGTCGCGCACGACACCGGTTGGGCCGAGTCCGTCTCCGGCGACCGCCTGCGCACCGCCCACCTGCCGCTGCTCACCGAGAGGGTGTCCCGATGAGTGCCCCCGTCACCGGCCGTGACGTCGGCTCCGAGGCCGAGCGCGAGCGTCGCAAGGACCCGCTGCGCCGAATGATCGCGCTGGCCCGCCCGCGCAGCGCCCGCTTCGCCCTCGGTGTGCTGCTGGGCGGTGCCGCCACCGGTTCGGGTGTCGCGCTGCTGGGCGTGGCCGCGTGGATGCTGGCCACCGCCGCGAACCACCCCTCCATCACCGCGTTGAGCGTGGCCGTGGTCGCCACCCGCGCCTTGGGCGTGAGCAAGGGCGTGACCCGCTACCTGGAGCGTCTGGTCACCCATGACGCCGCGTTCCGCGTCCTGGCCCGGGTGCGGGTGCGGGTGTACGAACGACTGGCCCGAACCGAGCCGTTCGGCCGGTTCCGCTCCGGCGACCTGGTGTCCCGCCTGGTCAACGACACCGAGGCGACCCTCGACCTGTTGGTGCGCGGGCTCACCCCGCCGCTGGTGTCGGTCGTGACCGGTGGTGCCACGGTGCTGGTCCTGACCGCGGTGTACGCGCCGGGCGGTCTGCTGCTCGCGGCGGGTCTGTCGCTCGCCGGGCTCGCCGTCCCACTGATGGCCGCCGCGCTGAACCGCAAGCCCGGGCTACGCGAGGCCGAGGCGCGTGGAACCCTGTCCACCGCCCTGGTCGACACCCTCCAAGGCGCCCCGGACCTGGTGGCCTACGGAGCGATGGACCGCCACGTGGCCCGGGTGAACGAAGCCGACGCCGAACTCACCCGGGTGGCCCGCCGCGACGCCGCCACCCTGGGGTTGAGCGAGGGCGTCAACGCCCTGATCACCGGACTGACGGTGTGGGGCGCCCTCTTCCTGGGGGTGCTGGCCGTGGAGGAGGGCACCATCGGCCCCACCGCCCTGGCCGTGCTGGTGCTGACCACTCTCGCCGCCTTCGAGATCGTCGCGCCGTTGCCCGCCGTGGCCTCCCGCCTGGGGGCGATCCGGGCGAGCGGTGTCCGCCTGTTCGGTGTGCTGGACACCCCCGCCGCCATCGCGCCGCCCACCCAGGAGGGGCTGGAGATCGACCCGGACGCCGACGCCCCCGTCCACATCCGCGACCTGCGGGTTCGGTACGGTCCCGAGGAACCGTGGGCCTTGGACGGGGTGGACCTGGAGATCCCCGCCGGGGCGACCGTGGCCGTGATCGGGCCGAGCGGCGCGGGCAAGAGCACGCTGGCGTCGGTACTGCTGCGGTTGCGCGACCCCGACGAGGGCCGAGTGGAGATCGGTGGCACCGACATCACCGCCTACCCCGCCGACGAGGTGCGCCGTGTGGTCTCCGGGGTGCCGGAGGACCCGCACGTGTTCGGGTCGACCCTGCGGGAGAACCTACGTCTGGCCAAGCCCGGCGCCGAGGACGACGAACTCTGGGCCGCGCTGCGCGGCGCACGCCTGGCCCACGACGTCGAGGCGATGCCCCAGGGGTTGGACACCCAGGTGGGATCGCACGGTCTGGGACTGAGCGGCGGAATGGTGCAGCGGCTGGCCCTGGCGCGCGCGGTGTTGGCCGCGCCCCGGGTCCTGGTGCTGGACGAACCCACCGCGCACCTGGACCCCGACACCCGTGACGCCGTGGTGGCGGACCTGCTCGCCGCGGCCGAGGGGTTCTCCACCCTGCTCATCACCCACGACCTCACCGGGCTGGACCGGGTGGATCGGATCTACGTGGTCCGCGACGGCCGTGTGCTGCAGTCGGGCACCCACACCCGGCTGCTGGAGGAGGACGGATGGTACAGGCGGGTGCACGAGCGCTAGTGTTCGCCTGTGAATCCCATAAGTGAGGCCCTCTCCGGGGTCGGCACCCTGTTCCGCGGTCTGGCCATCGTCGTGCGCAGACCCCGCCTGTTCCTCCTCGGCGCCCTACCGGCGCTGATCACGTCGCTGCTGTTCCTGGCGGCGTTGGTCACCCTGATCCTCAACATGGAGGATCTGGTCGCCTGGGCCACCCCCTTCGCCGCCGGCTGGGACTCCCCCTGGCGGGGGCTGGTGCGCGGCTCCCTGGCGCTGGGGCTGCTGGTCGGTTCGATCCTGGTGATGGTGGTGGCCTTCACCACGGTGACCCTGACCCTGGGCGCCCCGATCTACGACAAGATCGCCGAGATGGTCGAGGAGGAGATGGGCGGGGCACCCGAGGCCTTCGAAGAACCCCTGATCGCCTCGATCATCCGCGCCACCCGCCAGGCGGTGGTCCTGGTACTGGTCTCCCTGGTCGTGACGCTCTGCGCGTTCCTGCTCGGGCTGATCCCCGTGGTGGGTTGGGTCCTGGGGCCGGCGCTGACCGCCGTGATGGGCGGCTGGCTGCTCTGTATCGAGCTCGTCGCCAGCGCCTTCGACCGCCGAGGGCTGCTGCGGCTCCGGGACCGCAGGCAACACATGGGCCGGCGCCGCTGGCGGGTTCTGGGCTTCTCGCTCCCCACGTACTTCCTGCTGGCGGTGCCGTTCGTGGCGGTGGTGGTGTTCCCGGCCGCGACCGCCGGCGGAACCATCCTCGCCCGCGAACTCCTTCCCGAACAGCCCGAGTCCCCGCAGACGCCGGTTCCGCAGGTCCCCCCGACGACCACCGCCTGAAACACGCCACGAAAGGGGGCGGGCGACCACGTGGTCGCCCGCCCCTTCGACACACCCTTGTTCTCGCTCAGGTATCGGAGAGCAGCAGATCAGCCGCGTCCAGTTTCAGGTCGAACGGCTTCGGGAAGCGAACCGATCCGTTCTTTTGAGTTCGAGTCACTTCCTGGTGCTCCGATCCCTCCGGTTCTTGGAACAGAGCGACCTCCTCCCGTACCGGATCGATCACCAGGTACAAGGGGACCCCGGCCTGCGCATACCCCTTCGCCTTGTCGATCCAGTCAGCGTGCCTACTGCTCGGAGAGACGACCTCCACGACCAGCTCGACCTCCTCGGCAGGACGTGTCCATTCCGGACCATCCCACCCCTCCCCCCTCGCCAGAGGGATCGGCATGACGACCAGGTCGGGAACATATCGGTCACCCGTCTTGGCGATCTCCAGAGTGATCATCTGCATCGCCCGTAGACCCTGGTCCTTGAGACCGACTTCTAGTAGCGACTCGTGTACCTCGGTGAGAATGTCGGCATGTCTGACCGTGGGCGTAGGCGACACGATGATGCTCCCGTTGATGATCTCCGTGCGGTAACCATCCGGGAGTTCGATGCTTTCGGCCAGTGCGTGGAGGTCCATCTCAGACTTCTCCGTCCGCTCCTGCACAGCACACGTCATGGGCGGCTCCCTGCGGTATCCAGAACGTTTCCGAGCGTAGCGAGAGCACTCTGCCAGCGTACGCGCTTTCTCGAAGGATCCCCAGGAATTCGACGTGCGGGCGGCGCGAAGTGGAAGAAGTTCGAGGCTCCCCCGAATTCGAGGGGACCACACGCCACAGGCCCGGCGCCACTGTGGACGGCCGGGCCTGTGGACAACGTCTGGAAGGGCTCTATCGCAGACCGGGGTCGCGGCGCAGGGCGGTGGTGATCATGCGCTCCACCAGGGTCGCGTAGTCCACGCCGGTGGCCTCCCACATCTTCGGGAAGGCCGACGCCAGGGTGAAGCCGGGCATGGTGTTGAGCTCGTTGACGAGGACTTCGCCGTCCTCGGTGTAGAAGAAGTCCACCCGGGCCAGACCCTCGCAGCCCATGGCCTCGAACACGTCGACGGCCATCTGGCGCAGACGTGCCGTGGCCTCCTCCGGGATCCGGGCCGGGATGGTCAGGCTGGAGGTGGACAGGTACTTGGCCTCGAAGTCGTAGAAGTCGAAGCCGTCGGCCACGTGCACCTCGGCGGGGAACGACACGTCGGCGATGCCGCCGTCCTCGGACTCCAGCACCCCGCACTCGATCTCCCGGCCGATGACCTGGGCCTCGACGAGCACCTTGGGATCGTGCTCACGGGCGGCCTCGACGGCGGCCACGACCGCGTCGGTGTCGGAGGAGTCCCGCACCCGGCTGATCCCGACGCTGCTGCCGGCACGGGCCGGCTTGACGAACACCGTCGTGCCCAACTCGGCGACGTCGTCCAGGACCTTCTTGCGCTCGTTGCGCCAGGTGCGTTCGGTGATGGCGACGAACGGGCTGGTGGGGATGCCGTTGCCGACCAGCAACGCCTTCATGAACACCTTGTCCATGGCGGCGGCGCTGGAGAACACCCCGGCGCCCGCGTAGCGCACGCCCATCATCTCGAACAGGCCTTGGATGGTGCCGTCCTCGCCGAAAGGACCGTGCAGCAGCGGCAGCACGACGTCGACCTCGGCCAGGCGCTGCGTGCCCTGGTCCGGGGAGACGGTCATGAGCCGGCCCGGGCCGTCGAACGGCAGCGCCAGTTCGGTGCCCTCCTCGGAGACCGACGGCAGCGTCTTGGTCACCGCGTCGATGCGCAGGGCCTCGGGGTCGCCCGAGGTCAGGACCCAGTTGCCGGACGGGGTGATCCCGACCGGGACGATCTCGTAGCGATCGGGATCGATGACGGACATGACGCTGCCCGCGGTGACGCAGGAGATCTCGTGCTCGGAACTACGACCGCCGAAGACGACGGCGACCCGAATCTTGCGCTGCTCGGACGACATGCTGACAGACCTTATCTCGCCTAACGATGGAACCGGAACGAGTGGAATTCGTCCCGTGTGTCACTTTCCCCCGTCGAGCGCCGTCAAGGCGTCGTCGATGAGGTCCTGGGGGTCCTCCAGGCCGATGGAGAACCGTACCGCGCCCGGTGAGACGCCCGCCGCCGCCAGTTCGGCCGCGCTCATCAACCGGTGCGAGGTCGAGCCCACATGCCCGACCAGGGTGTGGGTGCCGCCCAGGGACGCGGCGATCGTGGCCAGCCGCAGGCGGTCGACGAAGGCCATGCCGTCGTCGCGTCCGCCCTTGAGGTGCACGGTGACCACGGCGCCGTAACGGCCCGCGTCGAACAGCTTGTCCGCGAGGTCGTGCTGGGGGTGCGCGGCCAGTGACGGGTGGTCGACCCGCTCCACGGCCGGGTGGTCCTCCAGCGCGGCGGCGAACGCCGCGGCGGTCTCGCACTGGCGCTGTACGCGCAGCGGCAGGGTCTCCAGACCGCGGTGCAGCAGGTACGCCTCGTCCGGGGCCAGGCACGGGCCCAGGTCGACGCGGGCCGCGCGGATCCGCTCGATCAGCGAGGGCGAGGCCACGGCCACACCACCGGTGGTGTCGCTGTGTCCGCCCAGGTACTTGGTGGCCGAGTGCACCACCACGTCCGCGCCGAACTCCAGGGGACGGCAGATCGCCGGGGAAGCGAACGTGGAGTCCACCACCAGCGCGGCGCCCGCCGAACGGCAGATCCGCCCCAGTTCCGGCAGGTCGGAGACGGTCATGGTGGGGTTGGACAGCGTCTCGGTGAACACCATCCGCGTGTCCGGGGTGATCGCCGCCCGCACCGAGTCCAGGTCGGTGATGTCCACGAAGTCGGTGCGCACGCCGAACCGACGCATCATCCGGTCCAGCAGCGAGTAGGTGTTGCCGTAGATCGAGCGGGACGCCACCACGTGCGCCCCCGCCTCGGTCAGGGCCAGGAACACGGTGCTGATCGCCGCCATGCCGGAGGCGAACGCCTGGCCGCGCACCCGGTCGGGGAGCCCCACGCCCTCCAGCGCGGCCACGGCCTCGGCGAAGGCGTCCGCGGTGGGGCTGTCGATGCGCGCGTAGGAGTAGCCGTCGGTCCTGCCGTCCAGCACGTCGGCGAACCCCTGCGAGGTGTCGAACGCGTACGTGGTGGCGCGGTGGACCGGCATCCGCATCGGTCGTTGGTCGGGGGCGGAGGACTCCGGAAGGGAGACCGCCCTGGTGTGCTCGCCCGCGTTCCCGGATCCGGGTGTGTGTGACATCGTGCTCGCTCTCAGACCCCGTACCGCTCCGGCTTGCTGCTACGGGACATGAATTCCGCGAGCGCCCGGGCCGGGCTCAGGTCGTGGTGCATCATCTTGACGACGGCCTCGGTGATCGGCATGTCGACCCCGTTGGCCCACCCGAGTTCGAGGATCGACTCGGAGGACTTGACCCCTTCGGCCGTCTGGCTGGTCTCTTGGACGACCTGTTCCAGGGTCTTACCGGCGCCCAGTTTCTCACCGAAGGTCCGGTTCCGCGACAGCGGGGAGGAGCATGTCGCGACGAGGTCGCCCATTCCGGCCAGGCCGGACAGGGTGTGCTCGTCGGCGCCGAGCGTCACCGCCAGGCGGGTGGTCTCGGCCAGACCACGGGTGATGAGCGAGGCCTTGGTGTTGTCACCGAAGCCCATGCCCTCGGCCACGCCCACGGCCAGCCCGATGACGTTCTTCATCGCGCCGCCGATCTCCACGCCCACCAGGTCGGTGCTGGTGTAGGGGCGGAAGTAGGCCGACTTGAACAGCGACTGCAACCGCACGGCCGTGGGCTCGTGCGGGCAGGCCACCACGGCGGTGGCCGGCTGGCGTTCGGCGATCTCCCTGGCCAGGTTGGGGCCCGAGACCACGGCGATCTGTTCCTCGGGCAGCTCCAGGACCTCGCCGATGACCTGGCTCATCCGTAGGAGGTTGCCCAGCTCGACGCCCTTCATGAGGCTGACGGCCACGGCGTTCCGGGGGAAGACGTCCTTCAGGTCGGCGAGGTTGGCCCGCAGCGACTGGGAGGGTACCGCCAGTACCACGACCGAGGCGCCTTCCAGCGCCTCGTCGACGTCGGTGGTGGCCCGCAGCTCCGCGTTGAGCATGAGCCCCGGGAGGTAGTCGGGGTTCTCCGAGGCCTCGTTGATCGCGTCCACGATCGTGGCCCGGCGCGCCCACAGGACGACCTCGGCGGCCTCCTGCCCCGACTTGCGGGCGAGGTCGGCGGCGTCGGCGACGACGTTGGCGAACGTGGTCCCCCACGAGCCACCGCCCAGAATCGCGACCTTCACCTTGTCATCGCTCATGTACTCGGTCATGCCCCCGTGTTGTTCTTCCCGTTGTCGCCGTCGGCGGTCTCGGCCTGCCCGGCCCCGTTCGCCGCGGCCTCGGCGCCCTGTCCCCCTTGCTCCACCGCGCGTTCGGTGCGCTTGGCCTCGGCCTGCTCCCGGCGGGCCTTGGCGAAGTCGAAGGGCACCGCGGGCGGCTCCTCCCCGCGGATCTCGGCCTGCAGGGCGGTGATGTCGGCCATGATCGCCTTGGTGGCCCCCTCCAGGACGGTGGCCGTGATCGGCTCGTCCCGGTAGGCGGACAGGTCCACCGGCGGTCCGGCCTTGAACTGAATGCGCTTGCGCGGCGGCAGCAGCCGGGGCTTCTTCGCACCGTAGGGCAGGATGTTCTGCTCTCCCCAGTGCGCCACCGGGATGACCGGGACACCCGTGGTCAGCGCCAGGCGCGCCACACCGTTCTTGGCGGTCATCGGCCACAGGTTCGGATCACGGGTGCAGGTGCCCTCGGGGTAGAAGATCACCGAGGAACCGTCCTGGGTGAGCGCCTTCTCGGCCTCGCCCAGCGCCTTGACCGCGTCGGAGCTGCCGCGCTTGATCGGGATCTGGCCCGTGGCCTTGGCGACCGAGCTGACCACCGGGATCTTCATGACCGAGTCCTTCATGGTGAAGGTGGGCCAGCGCCGGGCACCGATGTAGAGGAAGTGGGCGACCGTCAGCGGGTCGGTCACGGACAGGTGGTTGGCCGCGATGATCGCACCGCCCTGCTTGGGGACGTTCTCGGTCCCCCGCCACTCCGGCTTGGTGATCAGCCAGAGGACGAAACGGACGATCCGGGACACGACCCAAACGACCCATCGTGATTCTCGTTGCTTGGTCACGGGACTCCTCACTTCAACACAACCGACTCAGTCTAGGGTGTCCGCGCCGCGCCGATCCCCGAACATCTACCCTCGTCAGTGTCGTCGCCGTATCAAGTTCCGGGGGAACCGTGACCGGCTGTGGAGAACGTGGCGGGTCCGCCCTGCCCGGGGTGCGCTGGTCCCTGATCGTCCCAGTCAAGCACCTCGGTCTGGCCAAGAGTCGACTGGCCCGGGCCGCCGGGGACCTTCGCGAGGAACTGGCGCTCGCGATCGCCTGCGACACGGTGGCCGCCGCGCGCCGGTGCCCTTCGGTGGGGACGCTGTTCGTGGTGACCGACGACGCCCGCGCGGACGCCGCCTTGTCCGCCCTGGGCGCCGTGGTGGTGTCCGGGGAGCCGGGGGGCGGTCTGAACCCGGCCCTGGTGCACGGGGCGCGCACCGCGCGCGCCCTGGGACCCGGGCTGGGGATCTGCGCGTTGTCGGCGGACCTGCCGGCACTGCGGCCGGCGGAGCTGGAGCGTGTCCTCACCGCCGCGTCCGCCCACGAGCGGTCGTTCCTCGCGGACTCGCCGCGGGTGGGAACGACCTTGTTGGCCGCGGCACCGGGTCGGCCGTTCGCCCCCGCCTTCGAGGGGGCCTCCCGGGCCCGCCATCTGGCGGGTGGGGCACACGAGCTCTCACCGCCGAACGTGGAGTCGGTGCGCCGTGACGTGGACACACCCGAGGACCTGGTCTGCGCGACCACCCTGGGCCTGGGTCCGCGCACACGCGCCCTGGTGGGGCGCGTGTCGACCCGGGAGTCACAGAAGAGCCCCTGAGGCACTCTCGGTGCGTCTGAGCGCCGTCCAGAGCATCCGTGGGCCGCGCCCGACCCGAGGACGACCCCGGACCGATGGAGAGCGACCCCGGACAGCACTCCGCCCGGGCCCCCTATGGAGGGAACCCGGGCGGGTACTTCCGGCTCGCCTGAGGCGAGAGGACTACTTCTTGTCGCCGTTGACCAGAGCCTTGAAGTCAGCGCCGGCGCGGAACTTCGGAACGAAGCTCGCGGGGACGTTGATCGTGGCGCCGGTGGCGGGATTGCGAGCGGTACGCGCCGCGCGCTCGGACTTCTCGAATACTCCGAAGCCCGTGATGGCGACCTTGTCGCCCGACGCCACGGTGGCCTGAATGGTTTCAAGCACAGCGTTGACCGCTTCGGTCGCGGTCTTCTTGTCTCCGAGCCGGTCGGAGATCGCGTCGATCAGGTCACGCTTGTTCATAAGGTTCCTCCGGTTCCCCCTTGCTCGCACGAAATTAGGGGAAGCAGCGGCCCTTACACAAATACAAACGCCCGTGGGCAAGGCGTGTCGGGGCCTTTCCGACCTGCAAGGTCACGCTCCGCAACTACCGGGACGGATGTGCCCGGACGGGGAACGCGTCCTTTTTGCCCCCTTCTGTAGGCCTCAAAAGCCTACGTATAACCGGATTCCGGGCCCCCCGACCTCCCGCCTTAAGGACACAAAGTCGGTAAGCGAATGCTCACGTCAAGTAAAGGTAAAATTATTCGGGACCGAGGGTGCGCTGCGTCACAACGACCCTCGATCCCGTGTTCGGAAGGGGCTTCCGGCCCGGACCCCGGCTAGAGCGTGGCCGGCTTCCAGGCCGGTCGGGTGCCCTCGAAGACCGTGATGTCGTCGGTGTGACGGAGCGTCAGGGCGATGTCGTCCAGACCCTCCAGCAACCGCCAGCGGGTGTAGTCGTCCAACTCGAACGGCTCCACCACGTCCGCGGCCGGAACGCGCACCTGACGCTCCACCAGGTCGACGGTCACCTCGATCGTCGGGTCGGCCTCCACGGCC
The DNA here is from genome assembly GCF_053615935.1 of Nocardiopsis sp. NPDC055879. NCBI lineage: Bacteria > Bacillati > Actinomycetota > Actinomycetes > Streptosporangiales > Nocardiopsidaceae > Nocardiopsis > Nocardiopsis sp. NPDC055879. The sequence continues at coordinate 183,588 of NZ_JBSHCT010000002.1, read as the reverse complement.
GCCCAGATCCGCTCGATGACCTCCTGGGGCAGCAGCACGGTGAGCAGACCGCCCTTGAGCGAGTTGCCACGGAAGATGTCGGCGAAGCGCGGGGACAGCACGGTCTTGAAGCCGTAGTCCTGCAGGGCCCACACGGCGTGCTCACGGGACGAACCGGTGCCGAAGTCGGGACCGGCCACCAGCACACTCGCGCCCTCGTACTCGGGGCGGTTGAGCACGAAGTCCGGGTCGGACTTGCGCCACTCGGCGAACAGACCGTCCTCGAAGCCGGTGCGGCTGACCCGCTTGAGGTAGACGGCGGGGATGATCTGGTCGGTGTCGACGTTGCTCGCGCGCAGCGGCACGGCCCGACCGGTGTGGACGTCGAACTTCTCCATGGGAGGACTCTCCTTGACGGGTCGGGGCGACTACAGGTCGGCCGGGGAGGACAGGGTTCCGCGGACCGCGGTGGCCGCCGCCACCAGCGGCGAGACCAGGTGGGTGCGCCCGCCCCGGCCCTGGCGGCCCTCGAAGTTGCGGTTGGACGTGGAGGCGCTGCGCTCGCCGGGCTTGAGCTGGTCCGGGTTCATGCCCAGGCACATCGAGCAGCCCGCCTCACGCCACTCGGCGCCGGCCTCCTTGAAGATCTCGCCCAGGCCCTCCTCGTTGGCCTGTTCCTTGACCCGCATGGAGCCGGGCACGACCAGCATGCGCACGCCGTCCGCGACCTTGCGACCGCGGACGACCTCGGCCGCGGCCCGCAGGTCCTCGATGCGACCGTTGGTGCACGAGCCCAGGAAGACCGTGTCGACGGAGACCTCGCGCATGGGCGTGCCGGCCTTCAGGTCCATGTAGGCCAGGGCCTTCTCGGCGGCCGCGCGGGCGGAGGGGTCCTCGAAGGAGGACGGCTCGGGCACACCGGCGTCCAGCGGCACGCCCTGGCCGGGGTTGGTGCCCCAGGTGACGAACGGGCTGAGGTCGTCCGCGTCCAGGACCACCTCGGCGTCGAACTCGGCGCCCTCGTCGGTGCGCAGACTCTTCCAGTGCTCGACGGCGGCGTCGAAGTCGGCGCCCTGCGGGGCGTGCGGCCGACCCTTGACGTAGTCGTAGGTGGTCTGGTCCGGGGCGATCATGCCGGCGCGGGCGCCCGCCTCGATGGACATGTTGCAGACCGTCATGCGCGATTCCATGGACAGGGCCTCGATGGCCTCGCCCCGGTACTCGATGACGTAGCCCTGGCCGCCACCGGTACCGATCTTGGCGATGACCGCGAGGATGATGTCCTTGGACGTCACCCCGGGCCGGAGCCTGCCGTTGACCGTGACGGCCATGGTCTTGAACGGCTGCATCGGCAGGGTCTGGGTGGCCAGGACGTGCTCGACCTGGCTGGTGCCGATACCGAAGGCCAACGCGCCGAACGCGCCGTGGGTGCTGGTGTGGCTGTCGCCGCAGACCACGGTCATGCCGGGCTGGGTGAGGCCGAGCTGGGGGCCGACGACGTGGACGACGCCCTGGTCGATGTCGCCCATGGGGTGCAGGCGCACGCCGAAGTCCGAGCAGTTCTTGCGCAGCGTCTCGACCTGTTTGCGGGAGACCGGGTCCGCGATGGGCGCGAGGAGGTCCATCGTGGGGACGTTGTGGTCCTCGGTGGCGATGGTGAGGTCGGGACGTCGAACGGGGCGACCGGCCAGACGCAGGCCCTCGAAGGCCTGAGGGCTGGTCACCTCGTGGACGAGGTGGAGGTCGATGTAGAGCAGGTCCGGCTCGCCTTCGGCACGTCGAACGACGTGCTCCTCCCAGACCTTCTCGGCCATCGTGCGTGCCATGGGAGATCGCCTCTCTCGTGTCTTCTCGGTCTTGGGTCCCGCCGTGTCTCGCACGTACCCGGAACCCTCGCGCGGATGGTCGGCCCGACTTGCATTCCATATAGCGAGACGGCAATATCAAGCCATGGACAACTCTAGCTCATCCAGCGGTGTCGGTGTCCTGGACAAGACGATGTCCGTCCTCGACGCCCTGGAATCGGGGCCCGCGTCGCTGGCGCAATTGGTCCAGATCACCGGCCTGGCCCGCCCCACCGCCCACCGCCTCGCCGTCGCCCTGGAACGCCACCGCATGGTGACCAGGGACAGCCAGGGTCGATTCGTGCTCGGGCCGCGCCTGGGTGAGTTGTCGATAGCCACCGGAGAGGACCGTCTGCTCGCCGTGGCCGCGCCGGTCCTGGTCCAGCTACGCGACCTCACCGGGGAGAGCGCCCAGCTCTACCGCCGACAGGGCGACCTTCGTGTGTGCGTGGCCGCGTCGGAGCGCAGCAGTGGTCTGCGCGACACCGTGCCCGTGGGCAGCGAACTTCCCATGAACGCGGGTTCGGCCGCCCAGGTGCTGCTCGCCTGGGAGGACTCCGACCGCATCCGCCGGTCCCTGGTGGGCGCGCGCTTCACCGCCGCGAGCCTGGCGCAGGTACGGCGTCGCCGTTGGGCCCAGAGCGTCGCCGAACGCGAGCAGGGCGTGGCCTCGGTGTCGGCCCCCGTCGCCGGCCCCGGTGGACGGGTGATCGCCGCGGTCTCGGTGTCCGGCCCGATAGAGCGCCTGACCCGCTCGCCCGGACGCATGCACTCCCAGGCCGTGGTGTCGGCCGCGGAGAAGATCAGCGAGTCCCTGCACACCTACGAGGGAGGTCACTGACCACCCGTCCCGTCGATCCGATCCCCCGAGGGCGGCACCCGAACCGGGAGTCGCCCTCGACACGTCCTGACCGCACCGGAAGGCGTCGACCCCGAATGACCCCCGGAAACGACGAAAGGCCCCACCCGAATGGGTGAGACCTTCAGTTCTTGTACCCCCGAGCGGATTCGAACCGCCGTTACCGCCTTGAGAGGGCGGCGTCCTAGGCCACTAGACGACGGGGGCCGGACGTGATCCGCGTAGATCATCGAAACCATGATAACCACACGAACCGGACACCGATGGCGAGCATCGGCTCAGAAAGAAGGCTTCCACACCGTGGAAGCCACTTCCTGTTGGTACCCCCGAGCGGATTCGAACCGCCGTTACCGCCTTGAGAGGGCGGCGTCCTAGGCCACTAGACGACGGGGGCATACTTCTCGGATCCGAGGATCCGCACGTCCGATGCCGAGACATCGAACTCGCTGGCCTACCAGGACTCGAACCTAGACTAACTGAACCAGAATCAGTCGTGCTGCCGATTACACCATAGGCCAATGTTTTGAGGGGATCCGGTCGCTTTCGCGTCCCTGTCCCCCTCGGCGACGTAGATAACTCTAGCGGACATTCAGAGTGCTCGCGAACCGAATACGGGTGGTGGGGCACACAGCCCCACCACCCCGTGGCATCAGCCCTCCCGGGCGTCCTTCTCCTCGGCACGCAGCTTCTCCAGCGCGGCCTCCAGACGTGCCTGGACGCGCTCGCGTCCCAGCAGTTCCAGGGACTCGAACAGCGGCAGTCCCACGGTCCGACCGGTGACGGCCACGCGTACCGGGGCCTGGGCCTTGCCCAGCTTCAGCCCGAGCGAGGCACCGGTCTCCTCGGTGGCGATCTTGAGGTCGTCGGCGGTCCAGGACAGCTCGGGGTCGGAGAAGCGCGCCAGGGCGGCCTCCACCATCTCCTTGCCCACGCCCGGCTTCATCGCCTTCTTCCAGCTCTTGTCGTCCTCCACCGGCTCCTTCAGGAACAGGAAGTCCACGTTGGGGACGATCTCGCCGAGCAGCGCGACCCGGCTCTGCGCCAGCGGGGCGACGGCGGCGAAGACGTCGGCGTCGTAGTCCTCGGCGTTCCAGGGGGTGTCCTGCCCGGTGAGCCACGGCTGACAGCGCGCGATGAAGTCCTCGACCGACAGCGCGCGAATGTACTCGCCGTTGAAGGCGCGCAGTTTCTTCTCGTCGAAGAACGCGCTGGAGCTGTTGACGTCCTGGATCTCGAAGAGCGGCATCATCTCCGACCACGGCATGATCTCGCGGTCCTCACCCGGCGCCCAGCCCAGCAGCATCAGGTAGTTGATCATCGCCTCGGCCAGGTAGCCCTCCTCCTGGTAGGACTCCAGGGCGACCTTGTCACGGCGCTTGGACAGCTTCTTGCGCTGCTCGTTGACGATGACCGGCAGGTGCGCCCACACCGGCGGGGTCAGGCCCAACGCCTCCCACAGCAGCTGCTGCTTGGGGGTGTTGGACAAGTGCTCCTCGCCGCGGATGACGTGCGTGATGCGCATCTCGACGTCGTCCAGGACGTTGGCCAGCACGAACAGCGGGGAGCCGTCGGCCCGGGCGATCACGAAGTCCTCGATGGCGGCGTGGTCGAACTCCACGTCGCCGCGGATCTGGTCGCGCACGATGGTGGGGCCACCGGCCGGCACCTGGAAACGCAGCGCCCGACCCGGCCCGGCCTCCAGGCCGCGGTCGCGGCAGAAGCCGTCGTAGCCCAGGTTCGGGTTGTCGCGGCGCTCCTGCACCTGCTCACGGGTGCAGTCGCAGTAGTAGGCGAGGCCGGAGCGGTACAGCTCCTGCGCGGTCTCGCGGTGCTTGTCGACGTAGGCCGACTGGAAGTAGGGGCCCTCGAAGTGGGGGTCGCTCTCGTCGATGCCGATCCACGACATCGCACGGATGATGCCCTCGGTCCACTCGGGCCGGTTGCGTGCGGCGTCGGTGTCCTCGATGCGCAGCACCATGCGGCCCTCGGGCCGCTGCTGGGCCAGAGCCCAGTTGAAGAGCGCGGATCGAGCGCCACCGACGTGGAACATGCCCGTCGGGGACGGGGCGAAGCGGGTACGAATCGGAGTCTCAGTCACGGGCCCCAGGGTATCGGTGGCGCACTCGCCCCATCGCGGAACGCGGATGCTCCCCGGCGGACGGACACCGCGGGACCGCCTCGGCGGCGCGGATCCGCTCAGGGCGTTTCGGTCCGCTCCCCGGGCGCGATGGGCAGTGGTCTCGGGTAGCCCGTCCCCAGGCCGAACTTCTCCGACAGGGCGTCGGCGAACCCGGCCGCGATCTTGATCTCACCGCCGTCGTTGGGGTGGGTGCCGTCGTAGGTGTCGGCCTTCACGTCCCAGGACTCGGCCTTGGCCAGGTCGAAGCCCACCACCGGCGAACGTTCGCTCGACAGTTCCAGGGTCAGCTTGCGGACCAGTTTGTTGTACACGTACAGGCGCAGCGCGAAGCCCTGGTCCTGGTCGGCCATGGTGATGGGCAGGGCCTCGGCGAACAGGATGTGGATGTCCGGGTTCGCCTCGCGTGCGTCCCGGACGTAGGCGCGGATGTTCTCCTCCATCGCCTCGGCGGTGATCGGGTGCAACAGGTCGTTGAGGCCGATCAGCACGCACAGTACGTCGGGTCGGTGCTCGGCCACGTCGGCGCCGATGGTGGTGGCGGCGTCGGCCAGGGTGCGACCCCAGCGGGCGTTGTGGTCCTGGTCGAAGTCCGGGTCACGGTAGTCGACGCCCTCGGTGTCTCCGCCGACCGGCTCTGTGGGCTCGGCCCCCATCATCTCCGGCGGGATGATCTGTTCGGGGGTCGCGGGCGCGTTGTAGGGGCCGACGAAGTCCAGCCCGTCCACGTGCGGTTCCAGGTGGTTCCACAGGTGATAGCGCCAGGTCCGGTCCCCGTCGGCGCCGTGGGTCATGGAGTCCCCGGCGAGCATGAGCCGCACCAGGGCGTGGCCTTCGCCGTCGGCGTCCCGTTCGGGTTCGCCCATGCTCCTGCCGAGGACCCACAGCCCCGAACCCACCAGGGCCAGGACGAGGGTGATGGCACCGGTGAGGGCGAGGGGCGGGACGCGGTGTTTTCGGGGGGCCAAGGTCGGACCTTCCGCTCGGTCGGAGCGCGTGGCCCCGACGGGTGGCCCGTGCGCGGGCGCCCGGCCCGCGCACGGCTCGCTCGGGGTCAGTCCCGCTCGACCACCCGGTTGCTGATGGTGCCCAGGCCCTCGACCGTGACGGCCACTTCCTGGCCGACCTGGACGGGGCCCACACCGGCGGGCGTGCCGGTCAGGATCACGTCACCCGGGAGGAGGGTCATGAACGAGCTGACGTGGGAGATGATGCCCGCGATGTCGTGGATGAACTGTGATGTACGTCCATCCTGACGCGTCTCACCGTCCACGGTGGTGGTGACCCGCAGGTCCTGGGCCTCCTCGATGCTCAGCCCGGTGGTGATCCACGGGCCGATCGGGCAGAAGGAGTCGAACCCCTTGGCCCGCGTCCACTGCTTGTCCTTCTTCTGCAGGTCACGGGCGGTCACGTCGTTGGCGACCGTGTACCCGAAGATGACGTCCTTGGCGCGCTCACGCGGCACCTCGCGGCAGGGGCGGGAGATGACGATGGCCATCTCGCCCTCGAAGTCGACCCGCTCCGAGGCCGCCGGGTAGAAGACCGGGTCCTGCGGGCCGGTCACGGCCGTGGACGGCTTGAGGAACACCACCGGTTCGTCGGTGGTCTCCCCCGTGACGTCCTTCATCTCCTCGACGTGATCGGCGTAGTTCTTGCCGATGCACACGACCTTCGTCGGCAACACGGGTGACAGCAGTCGCACGTCGGCGAGCCTGGCGCGCTCACCGGTGAGCTTGATGTCACCCATCAACGGGTGGCCGCTCAGTCGGGCGACGAACTCCTCCCCACTGTCCGTGTCCGTCTCGACCAGACCGAAACCGACCTCGTCGCCGGACGCGAAACGTGCGATACGCACCTGAATCCTCCAAGCAGCCCACTTCGACTCACTGTCCGAGTGAAGCGTAACCGCGTGGGAGTATCGATCGTGTCCGCAAGCCCTACCCTTTGTGGGTCCACGACTCTGGCATGCTGGGTTTCGATGACCGTCGAGAGGTGGAGGGACCGTGGGTTCACGTGGTACCCGTGCCCGGCACCGCCGGCGCAGGAACCCCATGGGGTTGGCCATCGGTGTGTGCCTGGTCTCCGGGGCCTCCGCTGTGTTGATGGTGAGCGTCCCCGAGCCGAATGACGAGCTCGACAGCACCCAGGAGACCTCCGCCGAGGGTCCCGTCGGCGAGGGAGACCCGGACGGCGTCCGCCGGCATCCCGCCGCGTCCCCCGCCGAGACCGGGGGCGCCGAGACGGACGCGGAATCCGACGCCTCACCCGACCCGAGCGCCACTCCCACCGAGGAGGAGACCCCGGTGCTGCTGCGCTCGGTCGAGGACGAGGTCGACACCGCCGACGGCGACATCCGGGTCATGAAGGGCGAGAGCGAAGCGATGGGCGAGGGTCCGCTCACCACCTTCGCCGTGGAGGTCGAGAAGGGTCTGCCCGGCGATGACTCGGACTTCGTCGAGGCCGTCGAGCTGATCCTGGGCGACCCCCGCAGCTGGGGCGAGGAGGGCTCCCGCTCCCTGCAACGCGTGGACGGCGACGACGCCGACATCCGTGTGCTGCTGGCCGCGCCCGACACCGTGGACCGTCTGTGCGCGCCGCTGAACACCAACGGGTTCGTCTCCTGCGCCAACGGCAACCGCGCCATCATCAACCAGAACCGCTGGGTCGCGGGCGTGGAGGACTTCGAGGACGACCTGGAGACCTACCGCGTCTACGTGATCAACCACGAGGTCGGCCACACCCTGGGCCATGGGCACGTCGACTGCCCCGGCGAGGGCGAGGTGGCCCCCGTGATGCAGCAGCAGACCCTGGGGTTGCAGGGCTGCGAGGCCAACGGCTGGGTCGACCCCGACGCCGACTGACGTCGCGCGACCTTTCGATCGCCTCGCGTGGCTTCGCCGGCATGGAGCGTTCGAACCGTGTTCGATGGGCTCGGCGCCGTCGTTCAGAATCCCCGTACACGAGGGGCGGGGCCGCGACGACGCGCCGCGGCCCCGCGCCTCCTACCGGGTGAACCCGGTCGATGCTCAGTCCTCCACGGACAGGTTGTACTCCTCGATGGTGCCGCCCACGCCCTGGGCGGCCTCGGACATGGCCTCCTCGGCGGTCGCGTCACTGGTCAGGGCGGCCTCCCAGCCCTCTTCGGCGGCGACGCGGGCCTCGGACATCACGCCCATCATGCAACCGGCGGTGTTCTCGTTGATCTCGGAGTCGGCGAGCTGGTTCGCGGCCACGGAGAACTGCGGGAACTCCTCGGAGCGCTCCTGCGCCTCGGGACCGTCGTAGCCCTCGGTGTTGACCGCCAGGTAACCGGTACCCGCGTGCCAGGTCGACTGGGCCTCGGGGGTCAGCAGGTACTGCACGAACTCCCAGGAACCGCGGACCTCCTCCGGGCTGTGGCCCTCACCGTTGACCCACAGGGAGGCGCCGCCGATGATCGAGCCTCCCGGGTCGCCCGCGCCGACCAGCGGGAAGTAGCCCGCGCCGACCTCGAAGTCGGACTGTTCGATGAAGCCGCCCAGGGAACCGGTGGACTCCAGGGTCATGGCGGCGCGGCCGGAGGTGAAGGCGGCCTGGCCGTCGTCGGTGTTGCGGCCGATCTGGACGGCGAGGTCGTCCTCGATCATCTGGTCCCACCACTCGACGAGCTCGATGATCTTGGGATCGTCGAAGAGCACCTCGGTGGCGCGACCGTCACGGCCGTTGGCGTTGTCGCAGTAGGGCACTGCGGCGCGCGCCATGAACTGCTCGATGTACCACCCGTACACCGCGGCGCCGAACCCGTACTGGACGACGGTGCCATCGTCGTCGGTGACGGTGAGTTCCTCGGCGGCCTCACGGATCTCGGCGAGGTCGGTGGGCGGGGAGTCCGGGTCCAGACCCGCCTCCTCGAACGCGTCCCGGTTGATGTACATCAGCGGGGTGGAGTTGTTGAACGGGAAGGACCGCAGCTCGCCCTCGACGGTGAAGTAGTTGAGGAGGGCCTCCTCGACCGTGGAGGTGTCGTAGTCGTCCTGGTCGAGGAAGGACTGGGCCGGCACGGTCTGCCCGGAGTCGATCATGAACTGGGTGCCCAGGTCGTAGATCATGATGAGTTCGGCGGTGTCGCCCTGCTGGATGGCGGCACGGTGGTTGGCCAGCGCGGTGTCGTAGTCGCCCTGGAAGGAACCGGTGACCTCGATCCGGCCCTCGTTCTCGGCGTTGAAGCCCGCGATGAGCTCGTCGAGCACCTGGCCGTTGGTGGCGTCCATGCTGTGCCAGAACTCGACCTGGACCGCCTCGTCGAGTCCGTCCAGCACCTCCGGGCCGGGTGCGGTGAGGTCGGAGCCACCGCCACCATCGTCTCCGGAACACGCGCTGAGCAGCAGGCCCAGGCTCGCGAGCAGGGCGGCGGCCTTGACGCCTCGCCGTCGGGGGAAGGTTGTCATCTTTCTCGTCTCCACTAGGTGTTTCGCGCCCTACTTGACCGCGCCCGCGGTGAGTCCTCGAACGATGAAGCGCTGTCCGAAGATCACGAGGGCGAGTGTGGGGAGGACCGACAGCGCGGCGCCGGCCAGGAGGAGTCCGGGGTTGGAGTACTCCCCCACCTTGAGGCTGTTGAGGCCGATCTGCAGGGTCTGCATCTCGGTGCTGCGGGTGATGATCAGCGGCCAGAAGTACATGTTCCAGCTGGTGATGAACACGTACATGCCGACGGCGGTCAGGGCCGGTTTGCTCAGCGGCAGCAGGATGGTCCATAGGAACCGCAGGTGACCCATGCCGTCGATGCGCGCGGCGTCGAACAGCTCGCGGGGGAACTGCTTGAAGCTCTGGCGTAGGAGGAACGTGCCGAAGGCGTAGGCCAAGAACGGCATGACCAGACCGGCGTAGGTGTCGCCCATCCCCCACCCGGTGATGGTCAGGTAGTTGGGAATGAAGGTCGCCTCGGCCGGCACCATCAGCGTGGACAGGAACAGCGCGAAGACGATCGCGCTGCCGCGGAAGCGCAGGAACACGAACGCGTACGCGGCCAGGGCGGAGGTGAACAGCTGGCTCACCGTGATGATGCCCGCCATGACCAGCGAGTTCCCGTACATACGTAGCAGCGGCACCGCGTCCAGGGCGCCCTGGACGTTCTCCAGGTTCACGCCGGTGGGCAGCAGCCTCGGCGGGAAGGCCGACAGGTCCTGAGACCCCATGAGCGCGCCCGCGAACACGTAGTAGACGGGGAACATCACCGGGATCAGGAAGACGGCCAGCGTCAGGTACAGCAGGACACGGCCCGCGATGTGCCCTGGCGTGCGCCGGTGCCTGGTGCGGACCGCCCCGGTGCGGGCGGGTGCGGTCTCACGTTCGAGGGTCGTCATGAGTAGTGCACCTTCCGCTCGATGACACCGAACTGGAGCGCGGTGCACACCAGGACCACCAACAGCAGGACGAGCGCCTGGGCGCTGGCCCGACCGAAGTCGCTGGTGCCGTAGGCGAAGGCGTCCTGGAAGATGGAGTAGACGAGGGTGGTCGTGGAGCCGACCGGCCCTCCGCCGGTGAGGATGTGGATCTGGCCGAAGCTCTGTAGCGCGTTGATCGTGGAGATGACGATCAGGAAGAAGAGCTGCGGTCCGAGCATCGGGATGGTGACGTCCCAGGCCAGCCTCGGCCCGGTGGCGCCGTCGATGCGGGCGGCCTCGTTGATCTCCTTGGGGATGGAGCCGATGCCGGCGGCCAGCACCAGCACCCCGTAGCCCAGGTTCATCCACACGGTGGTGATGACGATGGACCACAGGGCCATCTCCTGCGAGGTCAGCCAGGGCACCTGATCCAGGCCGAAGCGGTACAGGATGCCGTTGAGCACGCTGTTGCCTGGACTGTAGAAGACCGCGAAGATCACCGAGGCGCTGGCCACGGAGAAGGCGAACGGTACCGCGAAGGCTCCACGCAGGAACTTCTGTCCACGGATCACCCCCTCCAACAGGAGGACGATGATCAGCGCGCCGACCACGCCCGGTACGACCACTCCGACGCTGAAGAGCACGGTGGTGATCAGCACCTGGACGTACTCGGGAGAGGCCATCTCGGCGAAGTGGCTCAGGCCGACGAACCGGTTCGGCCTGCCGATGATGTCGTTGCCGTGCAGCGACAGATAGATGGTGCGGCCCAGCGGGTAGACGAGGAAGAGCGCGAAGATCGCCACGGAGGGGCCGAGGAAGCCCCAGGCGAGCAAGGCGTCTCTTCCGACTCGGGCTCGTTTCCTACGGGTCTTGGGGGATGGCGGTGACACGGCCGGACGGTCGGTCGCCGAACCGGTGGTCACGCCGTTACCTCCACCCCGTGTGCGAATCGTGGGTGAGGACACGTCCCGAAGTCTTCAGGTGGTGCGTGACCTGCGCTTCGCGGGAAGACGAACAGCGCACCAACGGAGGGGCGCACCACGGTTTCGTTCGACATCTATCACCACTCGTCCATCGCGAATCGGCTGAAAGTTCGCAGTATCGAGTGGTCCGGGTCACGGTGGCTATGACCCTTCGGACAGGCCTTTCTTACCTGTAAGTAAGTTTCAAGCCCGTGACCTGCACCGTGCATCGAACGGGTCCGGTCGGGTGACGGAGGAACGTGACGATTCCGTCACCCGACCGACCATCGAAGCGCTAGCGGAGGCGTGGAACGAACACCGCGCCTAATCCCTCGGGTAGCCCTGGCGCAGCAGACCGTAGGTGAGGGCCTGCTCCAGCGCGACCCAGGAGGCGTCGACGACGTTGGGGCCCACGCCCACCGTCGTCCACTCCCCCGTTCCGTCGCTGAAGGTGATGAGGATCCGGGTGATCGCGTCGGTACCCGAGGCGCCCTCCAGGATGCGGACCTTGTAGTCGGTCAGCTCCAGGCCGGCCAGCGCGGTGTAGGCGTTCTCCATCGAGCCGCGCAGCGCCCGGTCCAGGGCGTTCACCGGGCCGTTGCCCTCCGCGGTGGCGATCACGCGCTCGCCCTTGACCCGCAGCTTCACGGTGGCCTCGGTCAGGCTCACGTAGTCGCTGGACAGCGGACCCGACCCGGTGGCCGGACGACGTTCGGTCAGCACCCGCCAGGATTCGGTCTCGAAGTAGCGGACGGGCTCACCCATCTCCTCGCGCAGCAACAGCTCCAGGGAGGCGTCGGCCGCCTCGAAGCTGTACCCGGACAGTTCCAGGCCCTTGACCCGGTCCACGACCCGGCCGGACAGACCACGATCGTCGGACAGGTCCAGACCCAGCTCCTGGGCCTTGAGCTCCACCGAAGCGCGCCCGGCCATGTCGGATACGAGCATGCGCATCCGGTTGCCGACCAGCTCCGGGTCGGTGTGCTGGTACAGGTCGGGGTCGACCTTGATCGCCGAGGCGTGCAGGCCCGCCTTGTGCGCGAACGCCGATACCCCCACGTAGGGCTGGTGGGTGTCGGGGGCCAGGTTGACGATCTCGGCGATCGTGGTGGCCACCCGGGTCATCTCGCCGAGGCAGCCCTGGGGCAGCACCTCACGGCCGTACTTGAGGGTGAGCGCGCCCACCACGGAGAACAGGTTGGCGTTGCCCACCCGCTCGCCGTAGCCGTTGGCGGTGCACTGCACGTGGGTGGCTCCGGCGTCCACGGCGGCCAGGGTGTTGGCGACGGCGCAGCCGGTGTCGTCCTGGGCGTGGATGCCCAGGCGCGCACCGGTGGCCTCCAGCACCTCGGTGACCACGCGGCGGATGTCGCCGGGCAGCATGCCGCCGTTGGTGTCGCACAGGACCACCACGTCGGCGCCCGCCTCCGCGGCGGAGCGCACCACGGACAGGGCGTACTCGGGGTTGTGGTGGTAGCCGTCGAAGAAGTGCTCGCAGTCCACGAACACGCGCTGCCCGTGTTCACGCAGGTGCGAGACGGTGTCGGAGACCATGGCGAGGTTCTCGTCCAGGGTCGTGCGCAGGGCACGTTCGACGTGGCGGTCGTCACTCTTGGCGACAAGGGTGACGACCGACGCGCCGCTTTCGCGCAGCGCGGCCACCTGTGGGTCGTCGGCGGCCTTCACACCGGAACGGCGGGTCGCGCCGAACGCGGTGAGTCGCGCGTGTTCCAGCTGGAGCTCTTGTGAAGCCCGCTGGAAGAACTCGGTGTCCTTGGGGTTGGAGCCGGGCCAACCGCCCTCGATGAACGCCACCCCGAAGTCGTCCAGCTGCTTGGCGATGGCCAGCTTGTCGGAGACCCGAAGGTTGATCCCCTCGCGCTGGGCTCCGTCGCGCAGCGTGGTGTCGAAGACGTGGAAACTGTCGTCCCTCATTGGTGGAACTCCCGAAGGTGGATGTGCACGGCGGCCCCGGCCAACAAAAAAGACCCCTCGTGGACACGAGAGGTCAGCGCGCTGGCAGGGTCCGGATTCTCTTCCCTGCGTCATCGCGGGAAGTCGTCAGCCAGCGCGCCCCTGAATAATCACGACCTGGGACGGCATGGGGCCAGTGTGCCATACCGGCCCCGAAGAGTCGCACCTCGGGGCCGGTTTGTCTCACTCTTCAAGACGCGAATTTCCCACTACGGACATCTCGGACCTCAGGGACCCGCGGGGGCCGGGGTCTGCGGAACCACGGCGGACTCGGCCTCCTGGGTCATGGCGTCGAGCTCCTCCTGGGTGATGAGCGGCTCCATCGGCGGGCGGTCCTGCGGTGTGTTGAGGATCTCGTCCAGGATCTCCCCGCGCGGGTCGACCCACCCGGGATCGCCCTGCGCGGGAGGGGCCGGAGCCTCCGGCTCGGCCTCCTGTCCACCGCCGGGCGCCGGATCACCGGCCGGGGCGACGGCTTCGCCGTGGTGCGCCTCCTCCGCGACGTGCTCCTCCTCCGGTTCGTCGGGGTGGAGCAACGGGGTCACCGTGCGCTCGGAGTCGGAGGGTTCGTCGGCGGACTCCGAGGGGGTCGGGGCCGGCGGGTTCAGCGCCGCCGACACCTCCGCCGCGCCGTAGGCGACGGCTCCCACCACCAGACCGGCGCAGGCGGTCAGGGCGACCCTGCCCGGCCACGGGGATCGGGGGCGGGCGTGGGCGGAACCGTCCGGGGCGGGGGACGGGGACTCGGTCATGGGGGACTCCAGGGGATGAGGGGGATCGATGACACGGGCCGCCCGGGACGCCCCGGGCGGCCCTCAGCCGACTAGAACTTGGTGATCCAGTCGTACTTGTCGGCGCGCAGACCCGTCTGCAGGCCGACGAGCTCCTCGCGCAGCCGCATGGTGACCGGGCCCGGGGTGCCGTCGCCGATGGTGAACTCACCGTCGTCGCTCTTGACGTGACCGACCGGGGTGACGACCGCCGCGGTACCGCAGGCGAACACCTCGGTCATCTCACCGGACTCGGCGGCGCTCCTCCACTCGTCGATGGACAGGGGCTTCTCCTCGGCGGGGATGCCCAGGTCGGGGGCGAGCCTGAGCAACGACTCGCGAGTGATACCGGGCAACAGGGTTCCGGTCAGCGAGGGGGTGCGCAGGCGCGCGTTCTCGCCCTCGCCGAACACGAACCACAGGTTCATGCCGCCCATCTCCTCGACCCAACGGTGCTCGCGGGCGTCCAGCCACACGACCTGGTCGCAGCCCTTCTCCACTGCCTGCGACTGGGCCAGGAAGCTCGCGGCGTAGTTGCCGGCGACCTTCGCGGCACCGGTGCCGCCCGGGGCGGCGCGGGTGAAGTCCTTGGACAACCAGACCGTCACCGGCTGGACGCCACCGGAGAAGTAGGAACCCACCGGCGAGGCGATGAGCAGGTAGACGTAGCTGCGGGAAGGGTGGTTGACCCCCAGGCCGACGTCCGTGGCGACCATGAACGGACGAAGGTAGAGACTGAAGTACTCCTTGTCCGGGACCCAGTCGCCGTCGTGTTCGATGAGCAGTTCGATGGACTTGAGGAAGAGCTCCTCGGGCAGCGCCGGCATGGCCATGCGCGCGGCGCTCCGGTTGAAGCGGGCGGCGTTGGCCTCCGGGCGGAAGGAGGCGAGCGAACCGTCCGGGTGACGGTAGGCCTTGAGCCCTTCGAAGATCTCCTGCCCGTAGTGGAGGGCGGCCGTGGCGGGGTCCAGGGACAGCGGGCCGTACGGTTCGATTTTGGCGTCGTGCCAGCCCTCGCCCTCGGTGTAGCGGATGCTCACCATGTGATCGGTGAACACCTGACCGAACCCGGGGTTCTCCAGCAGTGCCTCACGTTCGGACGGGGTCTTCCGCCGGTCGGAGAGCTGGACGTCGAACGTCAACCCAGTGGTGGTGGTGTTGTTGTTCATGTTGTCGGTGGTCCTCTCGGGTGCATCGGGTCGGCAGCGCCGCCGACCTGGAATCTAGTGTGTCGGAAGAGCGCACCCGGGGCCAGAGCGGACCATGGACGGTCGCACGGACGACGGGCGCGCCGGATGTTCCGGACGCGCCCGTTCGTGGGTCATGAGGTGGCTGAAGTCCCGCTACGGCCGCGCCCGCTGTTCGAGGCAGGGCCGGAAGCGGTCGCCTCAGCCCTGCTCGGCTACTCGCGCGGCGAGGTCGTCGCCGATCCGGGAGGTGGACCGGACCGCGTCGCTCTGGGCGCGGGTCTTCAGGTCGATGGAGACCGCCTGCTCGATGCGGCGAGCGGCCTCGGGAACCCCCAGGTGATCCAGCATCGCCGCGGCCGACAGCACCGTGGCGGTCGGGTCGGCCTTTCCCTGGCCCGCGATGTCGGGCGCCGAGCCGTGGACCGGCTCGAACATGCTGGGGAAGGTGTTGTCGGGGTTGATGTTACCGCTGGCGGCGAGGCCGATGCCGCCGGTGATGGCGGCGCCGATGTCGGTGATGATGTCGCCGAACAGGTTGTCGGTGACGACCACGTCGAAGCGGCCCGGCTGATTGACGAAGAACATCGACGCGGCGTCGACGTGGCAGTAGTCCACGGACACCTGCGGGTACTCGGCGCCGACCTCCTTGACCGTGCGCTGCCACAGCTCGCCGGCGAAGGTCAGGACGTTGTCCTTGTGCACCAGCGTCAGCTTCTTGCGGGGACGCTCGGCGGCCTTGTCGAAGGCGTACCGGACCACGCGCTCGACCCCGAAGCGGGTGTTGACACTGTCCTGGGTGGCGATCTCGTGCGGGGTGCCCTTGCGCAGCACACCGCCGGCGCCGGCGTAGGGGCCCTCGGTGCCCTCCCGAACGACCAGCATGTCGATGTCCTCGGGGGAGACATCCGCCAGGGGGCTGTCCACGCCGGGGTAGAGCCGGACGGGGCGCAGGTTCACGTAGTGGTCGAAGTCGAAGCGCAGGCGCAGCAGCAGGCCGCGCTCCAGGACGCCGCTGGGGACGGAGGGATCGCCGACCGCGCCCAGGTAGATGGCGTCGTGTCCGCGCAGTTCCTCGGCGACGGTGTCGGGCAGCGTCTCACCGGTGCGGTGCCAGAGCCGGGCGCCGAGCTCGTATTCGGTGGTCTCGATGGCCAGGTCGTGTTGGGCGGCCACGACCCCCAGCACCTTGAGGCCTTCGGCGACGACCTCGGGGCCGATCCCGTCTCCGGGGATGACGGCCAGTTTCACGGTGCGCGCTGCCATACGGACTGCCTCTAACTCAGACGTGACCACGCCCGTGTTTCTCACATGACGAGATCAAATGAACAGTAGGTGAGACAACTGTACCGGCCCGAACGACCGGCACAGTCCCCCACCCGCGAATTCGCTCAGGCGCGACGGTTGATCGCGTCCTGCAGGGCGCGAGCGATCTCGTCGTCGGTGTCGGGCGCGGACGGGTACTCGATCATGTCGTACATGTGATCCTCCGGATGCGTCGTGCGACGGCGCCCGAGCACGACGGGGCCATCACCGCTGAACGGCGTGGGCGACGGTGTCCACGAAAGAAGGGGGACAAGGAGTTCGCCCCGGCGGGATCGCCTGCCGGAGTCGCCGGAACGGGCCCCGGTGGGGGCGGGTTCGGCGTGGATCGTGGCGCCCGGCAGTGTGCCTACACCACTGACTCCTAGGACTTCAGACTATCGGATGTCCAACTATATGACCAGAACTTCTCACCATGTGAGAAGCCTTTGTGTTTTCGCTGATCAGAACGGTGAAAACGAACCGCATCGACGCGGAGATCGGCCCTGTGTCACCTCCGGAGCCCGCCGAGCAACAACCACGCACCGCGTCCCTGGGTCAGCGCCCGAATCCGGCGTTCCCATCGCTCGACCTCCGTCCGCCAGCGGGTCGCGTCCCTCTCCGCCTTGCGCATCTTCTTGTGCCAGTCCTTCGGCGGCCCCTCACCGCCCCTCTCCGACACGGTGAGAACCTCGGCGTGATCCAGCACGTGCACACCCCACAATCGGGCGACGGCGGCGTCCCGGCCCGCCATGTCCGCCCCCAGGTGCCGCGCGCGAGCGAAGGCCGCAGTGCGCTCCAGACGCAGTGGTTCGGCCCTTCCGCCCGCGCCCACGGATCGGACGAGACCGGCCCCCTCACGGTCGGCGGCCCCTGTCAGGACACGTACCGCGCACCTCCTCGGGCGTGTACCGGGAGACAGCAGGAGCCGGAAGGGGACGTCCGGGTCGGGCTCCGGTTCGGTTTCCGCGAAGCGCGTCCTCGGCTCACAGCGGTAGTTCTCGTGGAGGAGTCGCACGTCAACCGCCGGGTCGTCGATCGTGGCGTGTCGCCCCGGTGTGACCCACCGCCATTGGCCCACCAAGGTGACCCGGATGTCCGCCACGTCACCCGCGAGCAGGGCGTCCACCGTTTCGACCACGTCGTCGAACGTGCGACCCACCGTGTCGACCACCACGTCGACGAAGGGCACCTGCCAGGTCCGCCCGGGTATCCGGCGGCGAGTGTACTTGCGAGGAACCCGGTTCTCCAGGAAGGGACGCCCATAGCGCGCCGCCTCCTCCCCTCGTCGCTCCGTCGTCGGTACTCCCAGATGCAGACCCACGGACTCTTGCTCCGGGACGAACACCGCGCCCCGTTGCGAAAGCCGGTACCCGAGTTCGCTGTCCTCTCCCAGGACCAGGTCCGGTGACGTCCCACCGACCGCCTCGAACAGCTCGCGCCGCGTCGAGGCCGTGGCCCCCGTGAACACCTCCCAGGCCCGGTGCCCGGCCGAGCGCAGACCATCGGTGCCTTCCAGGATCTCGGCCATCCACTCCATGCCGCTCGCGCCCGGGAACAGGTGCTCGTCGGTCTCCGCCCGGGACACGTGCTCGTGGACATCGGCGGGGGTGAACTCGCGGCCCCGCTCCTCACCGAAGACCGTCCGACCCATGACGACGAGGTAGTCGGCCAGATGGTGCCACCTCATCTGCGCCTCGACGTGCCGCCGACCGACGACCATGTCGGCGTCCAACCGCAGCACGACCGACGTCGAGCAGGCCCTCACACCCGCCCCGACCGCGTGCCCGGGCCCCCATCCCTTCTCCGGAGCGACCAGTAGACGGGTGTGCTCCGGGCGGATCGGAGGCAGCCGCAACGGCGGATCACTGCCGTCATCCACCACCACGACCTCCATCAGGCCGCCCGGATAACTCTGCGCCGCCAACGAGGCCAGGGTCAGATCCAACTTCTCCTGACCACCATGGGCCGGAACCACCACACCCACCGACAACTCGGGCTCCCACTCCCCCAGCGCGGGCGGCTCCAACACCGAATAGTCGTTACGGCGCAGCCTGGGACGCCGAGGGGGCTCGTTCTCTCCCACCACTGCGCGACCGTTCCTCGCGCCCGGTGTCTCGCCCTCGGCCATGTACCCTCCCCCGCCCATCAGCCGATGGCCCGACGCAGGAACCGACCGGCACGGCTCCCGGTCAACCAGCGGAACCGGTTCTCCAACTTCGTGGCGCGCGCCTTGTGGAACTCGGCCCGCGCCTGTTCCCGTTCCAACCGTGCCCGCCAGTCCTTTGGCGGTTCCTCCTCCGATCGGATCGAGGGTTCCTCCACCTCTTCACCCGGCATGGACAGCACCGACTCACCGGCGATCCAGTGCACACCGAAGAGTTCACCCACCATGGTGTCCAGGTCCTCGGCCCCCTCCCCCAAGCGCCGCGCACGGGCGAAGGCCGCCGCACGCTCCAGGCGAGGCCCGTCCAGGTCGTCGCCGACCCCGGTCACCAGGACCAGGCCCGCCCCCGTCTCGTTCGCCTTCGCCATCAGCAGGTGGATCCCATCGATGGTCGGGATCTGCCCGGGCCGGATCGACATCCGGAAGGGGACGTCCGGGTCGGGTTCCGACACGGTCTCGGCCAGACGTACTCTCGGCTCGCATCGGTAGTGCTCGTGGAGGAGCCGTGCCTCCAGCGCCGGATCGTCCAGGACCCGGTGCCGCCCCGACGTCACCCGCCACCATTCGCCTACCAGGTGGACCCGGACGTCGCACACCCGGCCCGCCAGCATCGCGTCCACAGTCGCGGCCACATCATCGAACCGGGCTTCCGTCGCGTCCAGCACCACGTCGACCCTCGGCACCTGCCACTGCCGTCCGGGCAGGTCCCGTCGCCCTCCGCTGAGGGGAAGCCTCGTGCCCACGAAGGGGCGACGGAACCGGGCCCCCTCCTCCTTGCGGGTCTCCATCTGCGGCAGTCCCAGGTGCCAACTACTGGTCTCCAGCTCAGGGACGAAGACCGCCCCGTTCTGAGCGAACCTGTATCCGAGATGGGTGTCCTCGCCGAGGACCAGTTCGGACGCGGCCCCACCGGACTCCTCGAAGAATTCCCGACGCACCGAACCGGTGCCGCCGATGAAGAAGTTGAACACCTTGTAGTCCGCGGTACTCAGGTTCCTCGTCCGCTTGTAGGCGCGGCGCAACCACCCCAGTTCCTCACCCGGTGTCCGGACCAACGCCTCCGGCTCTCCCCGACGCACCGCGTCGAACACCTCGGTCGGCTCCAACTCTCCGGGGTCGTGGTCGACACAGCGCAGGTGCCCGGTGACCGCCAGGTAGTCCGCCAGGTGGTGCCACCGCATCTGCGCCTCGACATGTTCCCGGAAGGCGATCATGTCCGCGTCGAAGAACAGGAGGACGTCGGCGTCGGTGGCCGCGGCTCCGGTCCGCACCGCGTGTCCGCGAGCCCAACCTCCGGGCAGGCTCGGTACGATCCGGGTGTGCTCCGGGTGGATCGGAGGCAGCCGCAACGGCGGATCACTGCCGTCATCCACCACCACGACCTCCATCAGGCCGCCCGGATAACTCTGCGCCGCCAACGAGGCCAGGGTCAGATCCAACTTCTCCTGACCACCATGGGCCGGAACCACCACACCCACCGACAACTCGGGCTCCCACTCCCCCAGCGCGGGCGGCTCCAACACCGAATAGTCGTTACGGCGAATGAGCGGGCGAGGCGCGGACCGCTTCCGCACCGGGTCGGCTTGAACAAGCGTCATCGTTCACTCCCGGATGTCGTCATGTCGAAGGGGCTCTCGCCGGCCGCCCTCACCGGCGCGTCCATGAGGTCGGGTTCCAGCAACACGCTGGGCCGCCAGCCACGCCACTGTTGGTGTGCTCCCCGCAAGAAGTAGCCGGGGTCCTCGCGCCAGGTGTGCCCGTCCGGCCTGCGGCGGATGACGCACCCCAGACCATGGGTGCGGTAGATCGCGCCACCCATAACGCGTATGTCGTCGAGGAGACCGGCGTCCTCATCGACCTTCCATGGCCGGAAACCGCCGACCTCCTCCATGACGGTGCGGTCGGTCAGCATCGCGGCACCGGTCACGTGCCGGGCGAAGCGCTCGGAGCGGACCGGGCGTCGAACGGTGAGATCCAACTGTTCCAGGTGGTAGTACTCCGTCGCGCAGCCGACCAGGTCTGCGCCGGAATAGCGGCGGGCCCACACCAGATCCGACAGATGATCCGGCCCATACCAATCGTCATCGTCCATCTTCGCCACCAACGAACCACTCGCCCGCGCGATCGCCCCGTTCAACACCGAACCGAACACCATCCCCGAATCCGGCTCCCACACCACCAGGGAACGCCCACTCCCCCGGAAGATCTCGACCGCCTCCGACACACCAGGAGCACCCACCCCGAAACCGTGCAGCGCCAACACCACCTCCACATCCACACCCCGCTGACGCCCCACCTGACGCAAAGCGAAACCCACCATCTCCGGCCGCCGCGTACACAAAACAACCGACACCGAAGGCTCTACCGACCCACCACCCGACCGATACCAACGCGCCTGCCGCCCGAACAGCCGCAACGCCACCCGCCGCAACCGCACACTGTGCTCCTCACGCAGCAGCTCGTCGACGAACCCCTCCTCACTCACTCGCCCGAGAAGCGCGTGGAGTTCCTCGCCCAAGGGCCGCGCCCACATCGGCGGTCGGGCTCCCACCAGCGGGATGCCCGCGGCGGCCAACCCGGCCACCGCACGCACCGCCGCCACCGGCCCACTGTGCCGCCCCCACTCCACCCGCACCGCACGCAGATCACGCAAACCCGCCACCACCACATCCGACACGGCACCGTCATCCGGCACCCGCCAACGCACCCCACCCCCCACGACCAACACCCAACGACCACCCCGCGAAACCAACCGCCCCACCTTGGCCGACGAAGACCTCGTGAACCCCATCGGATTCACCACCCGCTCATCCACAGCAGGCACCGCATCCACTGACAGACGGGAGGGTTCGGCCGCCCCGTGTACGGCGCCCGGCTCGCCCAGGCGCCGCCAAAGCCGCTCGGGCTCGGTTCCTTCCGGCGCGGCGGACGGTATGGACTCGACGGGACTCCGTCGTCCTCCCACCAGGGAGCGGGCCACCGCCATCAACACCTCACCCGACTCGACCGGGTCGGTGAAGGAGAACTCCCACGCCCAACCCCGATTCGGTAGACGGCGTGTCCTTGAGCTCAACAGGCCCTTCCACTGCCCGATACCCGGTGGGGCCGGTAGCGGCGGGCCCTGGCGCGGTACGGTGTCCAGCACGACGATCATGGCCCCGGCCGCTCGTGGAAGCCCGTTGCTCCTGCTCCAAGTGCGCAGGTCGATCGTGCTCGCCGCGACGAGCACGAGCAGGTCCACCTGTTCGTCCGCCGTCCCGCCCTCGCCCGCTCCCAGGTCCAGGGCCCGGACCCCGGCCCCTTCGGCCACACCCGCCACCACGCGGTCGGTGCGCGGGCCTACGTGGGCGACCAGGACCGACTTCGCTCCGTGTGCTCGCAACGCTCCGGTCAGCAGATCCCCGATCACCGCGTCACCCTCATGTCGTGTGCCCGATCCTCGGAGTCACCACCCAGGTCCCTCCAGGCGACGGCGAGTTCGGTGAGGGGAATGTCCTCGGGATCGGGCTCCAGCAACGCACTGGGCCGCCAGCCCCGGAGCTGGCGGTCCCCCGAGGCCTGGAGGAAATGGCCGGTGTCGACCCTCCAGGTGTGCCCACCAGCCTTGCGGCGGAGCACGTAGTTGCAGCCGTGACCACGGTGGATCCGGCCGCCCATGCGCTCGATCCCCATGAGCAGCCGGGTGTCCTCGGCCGTGGGCACCGGGGAGAAACCGCCCACCTCCTCCAGGGTCCTGCGGTCCATCAACAGGGTTCCTCCGGCCGCCCTGTGCCACAGGGCTTCGGTGGCCCCACCCAGACGCACGGTCCGATCCAGTGCTTCGAGGTAGACGAAGGAGGCCACGGCCCCCACCAGGTCGGCTCCGGAATAATGGCGGGCCGCCACCAGATCCGACAGATGATCCGGCCCATACCAATCGTCATCATCCATCTTCGCCACCAACGAACCACTCGCCCGCGCGATCGCCCCATTCAGAACCGAACCGAACACCATTCGCGAATCCGGCTCCCACACCACCAACTCACGCCCCGAAGCACGATAGGCATCGACCGCCTCCGACACACCAGGAGCACCCACCCCGAACCCGTGCAGCGCCAACACCACCTCCACGGCCACACCCCGCTGACGCGCCACCTGACGCAGAGCGAACCCCACCATCTCCGGCCGCCGCGTACACAGAACAACCGACACCGAAGGCTCTACCGACCCACCACCCGACCGATACCAACGCGCCTGCCGCCCGAACAGCCGCAACGCCACCCGCCGCAACCGCACACTGTGCTCCTCACGCAGCTGCGCATCGGCCATCCACGACTCGTCGACGGAAGCGACCGAACACGACAACTCACCGCCCAGGCACCGGGCCCAGACGGGCACCGGACCGCTCAGCAGCGGAATGCCCGCGGCGGCCAACCCGGCCACCGCACGCACCGCCGCCACCGGCCCACTGTGCCGCCCCCACTCCACCCGCACCGCACGCAGATCACGCAAACCCGCCACCACCACATCCGACACGGCACCGTCATCCGGCACCCGCCAACGCACCCCACCCCCCACGACCAACACCCAACGACCACCCCGCGAAACCAACCGCCCCACCTTGGCCGACGAAGACCTCGTGAACCCCATCGGATTCACCACCCGCTCATCCACAGCGGGAACACCCCCCACCGACACACCCGGCCCGCCAGCACGACCGACCAACGCGCCGGGGCGGCCCAACTCCTCCCAGGTGGGGCCCACGCCGACGGCACCGTCCGAGCTCTCCGGCACCGGTACTTCCCGGCCCTGGCGACCGCCCACCATCCCCTGGGCGACCGCACGAAGGACCGCCTGGACCTCCACCGGATCGGTGAAGGTCAACGCGCAGGACCAACCCCGGTCCGACAGGCGACCCACGTGGAAGTCCAGCAGCCCTTCCCACTGCCCCGAACCTGGCACCACCGGAAAGGGCGGCCCGATGTGGGGGGCCGAGGCCATGACCACGATCCGGACCTCAGTGGCCGACGGCAGCCCACCGCTCAGGGGGACGGCGGCACGCAGGTCCGCCGTGGTCGCCGCGAGGAGAACGAAGCGTTCGATGGCCCCCGCGAACGGGCGCCCGGCCGCGCGCCGCAGGTCGACAACCTCGATTCCGGGCTCAGGGCGGGCAAGGTTCGGTGCGGTTCGCACACCGATATGGCACAGCACCAGACGCCCCTGCCCACGCCCCCCGAGGGCCTCGGCCAGAACTCCATCCATCACGAGACCACCCGAGCGGCCACCGAGGCACCCCCGAATACCTGCACATCGGACAACCCGTCACGGATCTCCGTGCGCAGTTCGGTCACCGAATCGGCCACGGAGTCCAATCGATCGGTCAACTCATCGGCCCGGCCGAACAGTTCGGCCCGATTCTCCCCAGCGATCTCGGCGACCTCTCGCACCTGTCGATCGAAACCACGTCGCAATTGCCTGATCTGAACAGTGGTACGCCGCACCTGGATCACGAGCAGCACCACCAGGCCGGAGAGCGCCGCCAGAGCCGTGATCTGCACGGCCGACCAAACGTCGATCAGCCCTTGAGCGAACAACAGTCCGAGCATCGTGGACACCGCGACCGTGGAAGACAGGAACAGGAGAACAGGACGACGTCGCAGAAATCGCAATTCGAGCTCCATTCGAACAGATCGGTGGGGTTCCTCCAAAACCGACCACGAAGAACGCTCACATGCGGCCGGCCCGAGGACACGATTCCACTATCCCGGAGGCAGCAAGTTCCGAACAGATGCACGTCCCATAATTTTGCCAATTCTTGATGCACATTCAAACACCGAATCGGCAATTAGGAACGATCATCCCCAGTAACACATAAGGCCATTAACACAACAGAAAGGCCGCCCCGACCAGAGATCGATTAACGAAATCTGGACGGAACGGCCCCGTACCACCGGCCCGGAGTCAGTTCTCCAGGTCGATCTGGCGGACTATGTCCGCCTCGATCTCCGCGCCGATCGAGATCAGGATCTCGTCCGGCACCGCGGAGTCGACGGTCAGCGCGATCAGCGCCTTGCCGCCCTCCTTGTCCCGGATGACCTGCATGCCCGCGATGTTGACCTCGGAATCACCGAGCAGCGCGCCGACCTTGCCGACGATGCCGGGGCGGTCCTCGTAGGAGAGGAACACCATGTGCTCGTCGAGGCCGATCTCCATCGTGTAGTTGTTGATCTCCACCAGCTTCTCGGTCTGACGGGGACCGGTGAGGGTACCGGAGACCGACACCCGGGTGCCGTCGGCCAGCACACCGCGCACCGAGATCAGGTTGCGCCAGTCGCTGCTGTCGTCGCTGGTCACGAGGTTGACCTCGACCCCGCGCTCCTTGGCCAACAACGGCGCGTTCACGAACGTCACGGTGTCCTCGACCACGTCGGTGAACACACCCTTGAGCGCGGCCAACTCCAGCACCTTCACGTCGTGCTGGGCGATCTCGCCCCGCACCTCGACGTCGATGCGGGCGGCGAGCGCGCCGGCCAGCGACGTGAACACCCGACCCAGCTTCTCGGTGAGCGGCAGACCCGGCTTGATCTCCTCGGCCACGCCGGTGCCCTGCACGTTCACCGCGTCCGGCACGAACTCGCCCGACAGGGCCAGCTTCACCGAACGGGCGACCTGGGTACCGGCCTTCTCCTGCGCCTCGGAGGTGCTGGCGCCCAGGTGCGGGGCCACCACGACGTTCTCGAACTCGAACAGCGGGCTGTCGGTGGTCGGCTCCTTGGCGAACACGTCGATGCCCGCGCCGGCCACGCGCCCCTCCTTGATGGCCCGGTACAGGGCGTCCTCGTCGAGGATGCCGCCGCGCGCGGCGTTGATGACCCGGACCGAGGGCTTGACCTTGGACAGCGCCTCGTCGCCGATGAGGCCCAGGGTGTCCTTGTTCTTGGGCAGGTGGATGGTGATGAAGTCGGCGCGCGCCAAGAGGTCGTCGAGCGTGGTCATCTCCACGCCGATCTGCGCGGCGCGGGCCGGCTGCACGAACGGGTCGTAGGCGATGACCTTGGTGCCGAACGCGAGCAGGCGCTGGGCGACCAGCGCGCCGATACGGCCGAGGCCGACCACGCCGACGACCTTCTCGTACAGCTCCACACCCGTGTACTTGGAGCGCTTCCACTCACCGTTGATGAGGGCGTTGTGCGCGGGGGCGGTGTTACGGGCGCTGGCCAGCAGCAGGTTGATGGCCTGCTCGGCGGCGCTGATGATGTTGGAGGTGGGGGCGTTGACGACGAGCACGCCGGCCTTGGTGGCCGCGTCCACGTCGACGTTGTCCAGGCCCACACCCGCGCGGGCCACGACCTGGAGGCGATCGGCCGCGCCGACGGCCTCGGCGTCCACCTGGGTCGCGCTGCGCACGATCAGGGCGTCGACGCCGGTCAGGGCGGGAAGGAGCAGGGACCGGTCCGCACCGTCCACATGACGGACTTCGAAGTCCTCTTCGAGAAGCGCGATTCCGGCGGGCGAGAGCTTTTCCGCGACGAGTACGACGGGTTTGGGCACAACGGTTCCTTTTCAGGTGGTGCGACCCGATCGCGCAGGTGGAGGCGCTGCCCGAATCGGGTGTGACGGCCGATCCAAAGTCTACCTGTGGGGTAGGGAAGCCCACTGGGCAAGGGGCGGAAAAAGGGGGGAAAGATGTCTCACCTTCCCCCCTCGATCACGAATCCCGTGAGCTTCAGGCCTTGAGCCAGCTCATCAGCGGACGCAGCTCGGCGCCCACCTTCTCGATCTGCTCGGCCTGCTCGGCCTCACGACGCTTGGTGAAGGTCGGCTTGCCGTTGTCGAACTCGTCCATGAGCTCCTTGGCGTAGGTGCCGTCCTGGATCTCGCCGAGGATCTTGCGCATCTCCTCGCGGGTCTGCTCGGTGATCAGACGCGGGCCACGGGTGTAGCCGCCGTACTCGGCGTTGTCCGAGATCGACCAGTTCATCTTGGAGATGCCGCCCTCGTACAGGAGGTCGACGATCAGCTTCAGCTCGTGCAGGCACTCGAAGTAGGCGATCTCCGGCTGGTAGCCCGCCTCCACGAGGGTGGCGAAACCGGCCTTGACCAGCTCCTCCGTGCCACCGCACAGCACCGTCTGCTCACCGAACAGGTCGGTCTCGGTCTCCTCGGTGAAGGTGGTCTTGATGACGCCGGCCTTGGTGCCGCCGATGCCCTTGGCCCAGGACAGGGCCAGGTCCCAGGCCTGTCCGCTGTCGTCCCTCTCGACCGCGACCAGGCAGGGCACGCCGCGCCCGGCCTCGTACTGGCGACGGACCAGGTGGCCGGGGCCCTTCGGGGCGACCATGGCGACGTCGACACCCTCGGGGGCCTTGATGAGGCCATAGCGGATGCTGAAACCGTGCGCGAAGAACAGCGCGTTGCCGGCTTCCAGGTTGGGGGCGATCTCCTCGGTGTAGAGGTCACGCTGGATGTGGTCGGGGACCAGGATCATGATGACGTCGGCCTCGCGGGTGGCCTCCGCGGGGGTGAGGACGCGCAGGCCCTCCTCCTCGACCTTGGCCCGGCTCTTGGAGCCTTCGGCCAGACCGATGCGGACGTCCACGCCCGAGTCCCGCAGCGACAGCGCGTGCGCGTGACCCTGGCTGCCGTAACCGATCACGGCGACCTTCTTGCTCTGGATGAGCGCGAGGTCCGCGGCGTCGTCGTAGTACATCTCTGCTGCCACTTGGGATTACTCCTTGTTTCTGCGTTCTCGGGGGCTCAGGCGCTGCGTTCGATCGCTCGCAGGGAGCGGTCGGTGATCGAACGCGGTCCCCGGCCCAGGGCGACCAGCCCTGACTTGACCAGTTCCCTGATTCCGAAGGGTTCCAGATTCTTGACCAGGGCATCGAGTTTCTCGGGGTCGCCGGTGGCCTCGATGACGACGACGTCCGGGCTGACGTCCACGACATGCGCGCGGAAGAGCTCGGCCGTCTGAAGCACATGGGTGCGGCTGTTCGCGTCGGCCTTGACCTTGATCAAGAGCAGCTCGCGCTGCACCGACGCGGTGGTGTCCATCTCCACGATCTTGACGACGTTGACCAGCTTGTTGAGCTGTTTGGTCACCTGCTCCAAAGGGTGGAGGTCGCAGTTGACCGCGATCGTCATCCTGGACAGACCGGGGTACTCAGTGGTGCTGACACTGAGTGAGTCGATGTTGAACCCACGACGGGAGAAGAGAGCGGAGGCTCGGGCGAGGATGCCCGGGGTGTCCTCCACCAGAACGGAAAGCGTGTGACTGCTCATGCTTGTTCGGCCTTCTCCTAGTCCTGGTGTTCCCAGTTCGGCGCCATGTCCCGCGCGTACTGGATGTTGTCGTTGCTGACGCCGGGACCGACCATCGGCCAGACCATGGCGTCGTGGTTGACGGTGAAGTCGACGACCACTGGGACGTCGTTGATCGACATCGCCTTCTCGATGGTGGCGTCGATGTCCTCGGGGCGTTCGCAACGCAGTCCGACACAACCGTAGGCCTCGGACAGGCGCACGAAGTCCGGAATCCGGACCTTCTCGTCCTTCGGTGAGGTCTGCAGGTCGGTGTTGGAGTAGCGGCCCTCGTAGAACAGGGTCTGCCACTGGCGGACCATGCCCAGGTTGCCGTTGTTGACGATGGCGACCTTGATCGGGATGCCCTCGACGGCGCAGGTGGCGAGTTCCTGGTTGGTCATCTGGAAGCAGCCGTCGCCGTCGACCGCCCAGACCACGCGGTCGGGGTCGCCGGCCTTGGCGCCCAGGGCGGCCGGGACGGAGAAGCCCATGGTGCCCAGACCACCGGAGTTGACGAAGGAGCCGGGGCGCTCGTAGTCGATGAACTGCGCGGCCCACATCTGGTGCTGGCCGACGCCCGCCACGTAGGTGGCCTCGGGGCCCACGACCTGGCCCAGGCGCTCGATGACGGCCTGCGGCGACAGGGAGTCGTCGTCGGGGACGTCGTAGCCCTTGGGGTAGGTGGTGCGCAGCTGGTTCAGCCGGTTCCACCAGGCCTCGTAGTCGCCCTGGCGGCCCTTCTCCTGGTCGGCGCGCACGGCCACGACCATATCGGCGAGGACCTCTCGGGCGTCGCCGACGATGGGAACGTCCGCGTGCCGGTTCTTGGAGATCTCGGCGGGGTCGATGTCGGCGTGGACGACCTTGGCGTCGGGGGCGAAGCTGTCCAGCCGGCCGGTGACGCGGTCGTCGAAGCGAGCGCCCAGGGCGAAGATGAGGTCGGCCTGCTGCAGCGCTCCGACGGCGGCGACGTCGCCGTGCATGCCCGGCATGCCCACGTACTGCGGGTGCGAGTCGGGGAAGACACCGCGGGCCATCAGGGTGGTGACCACGGGGACGCCGGTGAGTTCGGCCAGGACCCGCAGTTCGGCGGCGGCGTTGGCGCGCAGGACCCCTCCGCCCACGTACAGGACGGGGCGCTTGGCCTCGGCGATCATCCGGGCGGCCTCGCGGACCTGCTTGCCGTGCGGCTTGGTGACCGGGCGGTAGCCGGGCAGGTCCAGGCGCTCGGGCCAGACGAACTCGGCGGCGGCCTGTAGGGCGTCCTTGGAGATGTCGACCAGGACCGGACCGGGGCGACCGCTGGAGGCGATGTGGAAGGCCTCGGCGATGGTGCGCGGGATGTCGCGCACGTCCTTGACCAGGAAGTTGTGCTTGGTGATCGGCATCGTGATGCCGCAGATGTCGGCTTCCTGGAAGGCGTCGGTGCCGATCATCGGGGCGGCGACCTGGCCGGTGATGGCGACCATCGGGACGGAGTCCATGTGGGCGTCGGCCAGCGGCGTGACCAGGTTGGTGGCACCTGGACCGCTGGTGGCCATACAGACCCCGGGGCGTCCCGTGGCGTAGGCGTAGCCCTCGGCCGCGTGCCCCGCCCCCTGCTCGTGGCGCATCAGGATGTGGCGCACCTTGGCCGAATCGTAGAGGGGGTCGTACGCGGGGAGGATGGCGCCGCCGGGAATCCCGAAGACAGTGTCAACGCCGACGTGCTCCAGCGACCTGATCAGCGATTGGGCGCCGGTCATCTGCTCGGTCATCTCAAGATCCTTCAGCGATGTCCAGAGCGGCGGTGGGGCTCTGGAAGTGGTGGTTTCCGGTCTCATGGCCTGGTGCGGCAATAAAAAAACCCCCACCGCCCGGTGGCGGTCGAGGGGTGGCGCGCAGCAGAAGAAACTCAGTGGGCTGCGCGCCGACCAAGTACGAGAATCAGGAGGTTGTTCTGCACGCTGTCAACATTGGCCGAAGGGGCCCGTTCGCGTCAACCGGTTCCACGTATTGTCTCACCATGCAAGACGCCGATTTCAGCATCCGGCGAGACTCGAACCACCGAGAAACGCCCTGGCCTGCATATATACACGAAGGACCCCTGCCGCGTGTAACACAGAACACGTGACAGGGGTCGGACACATCCACCCCGAGCCGGACTTAACAGTCCATCTCGAACTACTCCCCGAAGAGGTCCTCGACCCGCTCGACGTGTGCCGCCTTGCGCAACATCGCGTCCAGAACGGCGATGTCGGTGGTGCCGGTGATCCGTTCCCGAGCCGCCTCGGACACCTTGATCTCCCTGGCCTCAAGGAACCCGAGCAAGGCCTCGACACGCCCCTCCGCGCGCCCCTCTCGGAAAGGCCGCCCGATCAGTTCGGTCTTGAACTCGTAGTCCTTCAGCATGATGAGCTTCTCCAATGCTCCGGGAGCCGCGACGGAGAGGGCCGCGAGCGCATAGGTTCGACGATGATCCCCAGAACGGGAACCGGATCGTCCCGCTTCTCGTGCGGGTAGGGCGGCCGTTCGCAGACCACCACCGAATCCGAGGTCAGGTGAGTCAGCGCCGTGCTCGTGGCCTCGGCGGAGTCGCAACGGACACGGGTGAACTCCGGCAACGGCTTACCGGTGATCTCCTTGAGGAGTTCGACCACAGACGCGGGATCGTTGCGGATCAGGTCGAGTGGGAACTCGTGCTGATGAGAGGGCATGCCGGAAAATTAGCGCCCATATCCGCGTCTCCGCAGGTGAACAGCGCTACATCCGGTTTGGTGGTGGTTCGTCCTACAGGTTGACGCCGGCTTCGCCACCGACGAGGGACTCCACACCGCTCGCGGGCATCGGGCGGGCCACCAGGAAACCCTGTCCGTGGTCGCAACCCATCACCCGCAACTGCTCCAGCTGCTCGGGGCGTTCGATGCCCTCGGCGACCACCTGGACGCCCAGGTCCCGTCCCAGTTGGACGATCGTGTGGGTGAGCAGGGTGACCGTGTCATCGCGGCCCAGGTCGGCGATGAACGAAGGGTCGATCTTGATGGCGTCCACGCTCAACTCCCGCAGGTGGGCCAGGGACGCGTACCCCATGCCGTAGTCGTCGATGGCCAGCCGAACACCCAGGCCGCGGAGCTCGCCGAGGCGCTCCACCGCGTCACCCTGGTCGTCGAGGAGGACCTCCTCGTCCACCTCCAGGGTCAGCACCTCCGAGGACAGGCCCGTCTCGTTGAGGACGCCCTCCACGGCACGCACGAAGCGGGGCGACAGCACCTGCTTGACCGAGAGGTTCACCGACAGGCCGATGTCCCAGTCCGAGACCCGCCACACGGCGACCTTCTCGCAGGCCTCACGCAGGATCCACTCCCCCAGCGGCACGATCAGCCCCGACTCCTCGGCCGCGCCGATGAACGCGTCCGGGCCGACGACCTCGCCGTCACGGTCCCAGCGCACCAACGCCTCCACCGCGGTGACCTGGGACGTCCCCAGGTCCACGATCGGCTGGTACTCCAGGAAGAACTCACCGTTGCTGAGCGCCTGGCGCAGCCGGATCTGCAACTCCAGCCGGGACACGACCATGTCGTGCATGTGGGCCGCGTAGACCTCGACGTTGCCCGCGCCGCGCTCCTTGGCCCGGGTCATCGCCACGTCGGCGTTGCGCAGCAGCTCACCGCTGTCCGTGGAGGGTTCGGCGAAGGCCACCCCGATGCTCGCGGTCAGCAGGATGTCGCGGTCGGCCACCTGGAAGGGTTCGGAGGCGATCACCCGGCCCAGACGTTCGGCCAGGTCCACCACGCGCTGGGCCTTGGGAACGTCCTCGACCAGGACCGCGAACTCGTCGCCGCCCCAGCGCGCCAGGGTGGCGTTGGAGTCCAGCTCACCGCGCAACCGGCGCGCGGCCTGCCCCAGCATGTGGTCGCCCCGCACGTGTCCGGCGGAGTCGTTGACCGCCGTGAACCCGTCCAGGTCCAGGAAGATCACCGCGACGTCGCCGGTGTGCTCGTCGTTGATGGCCCGGTGCGCCAGCACGTCGCTGGCCCTCTCCTCCAGATAGGCCCGGTTGGGCAGGCCCGTCACACCATCGTGGAAGGTCAGGTGCTCCACCTGGTCCTGCAGGGCCACCTGAGCACTGATGTCGCGGGTGGTCACCAGCAGCCGGTCGGGTTCGCCGGGCTGTTCGTAGAGCGAGACGGTGGACTCGGTGTGCCGCCAGGTCCCGTCCGCGGCCCGTACCCGCAGCCGCAGGTGCACCCCCTGGCCGCTGCGTTGGCCGAACAGGTCCAGGACGGCGTTGGTGCGCGACAGGTCCTCGGGGTGGATGAGCGTGGTCACCGGCGCGGCGAGCACGTCGTCCAGCCGGTAGCCGAACGCCTCGGCGGTGCCCGGGCTGAGGTAGAACACCCCGCCGTCGCGATCCAGCACCAGGATGACGTCGCCGCTGTTGCGGGCCAGTTCGTTGAAGTGCCCCTCACGGTTGCGGACCATGCGGGTGAGGGTGGCGTTCTCCTCCAGCATTCCCAGCACGCGCACCACGAGCACGATCACGGCGGTGCCCGCGGCGATCGGCAGGACCGCGGCGACCTCGGACATCCGCAACGCCCCGGCGGTGAGCACGACGGTGGCGGCCAGGACCGAGGCCAGGGCGGCGAACTCGGGGGCGAACCGGTACAGCCCACGTCCGGTGATCCGGCGCGGCTCGGCGCCCGGCCGGTGCTCCACCAGCCACGGAAGCGCGCCCAACAGCGCGAAGCCCAGGAACCGCACCGGCTGTTCGATCCCCCCGGCCACCGGCGGCCCGGTGAGGCGGGTGACCGCGCCGATCATGTCGGAGGCGGCGATGGCGATGAGGGCTCCGGTCGCCACCAGCACCGCGCGCCGGGTGCTGTGCGGCGACATGAACACCAGCGGGATGAGCAGGCACAACACCACGATGTCGGCCACCGGGTACACCAGCGCGAACCCGAGCAGCCCCGCCCCTTGGCCCAGCTCCTCGTACAACGGCGAGAACAACAGGACCCACACCACGGAGAACACCGCGGCGGCGCACACGTAGCTGTCGGTGATGTGCCGGATCGCCGTGCGCAGTCCACCCGGCCAAGGCGCGAACTTGGTGAAACCGATCACGAAGAGTGGCAGCGCGACCAAGGCGAACAGGTCGCCCAGGGTGAGGGAGAAGACCGACCCGGCGCTGAACGTCCGGGTGATGGCGTGGGTCAGGGCACCCGCGCACCAGGCCAGGGCCGAGAAGCCGAGGAACCTCAGCGCGGCCGGGCCGTCCGCCCCGTCGACGTGCGCGTCCCGGTCGGCTCCGGTTCGAGCCCAGCGTTTGGCGGCCAACAACAGGGACGCGCCCGCGGCGCCCGCGACCACGGCCCCGGGCCACTGCCCGAGGGAGTCCGCGACCGTACTCTCCCCCGCCGGGATCAACGTCCCCAGGAGATAGAGGAGAAAGAGCGCGCCCAAACCGAACACCGCAAGCCGGCGTGCCTTGAGACCCATCAGGGGCCTCCCCAACGCCTGGCTCTCTCCTCGGACATGGAGCACCCACCTCGTGTATTTCTCGACTCAGGACGCGGTGGAACGCACGCACCCCATGCATGGACACCCTACGCAACCAAGGTCACACGGCGATTGAGGACCGGCTGAGAGATGGCGACGGAACGGCTACTCTCGGTCACCTCGGTTTCAGGTTCAACCCGTCCCCCGCACCCGCCCCGTCCCTGACCCCGCTCCTGAAAAAGGGATCGGCGCCGCGGGGCCCCTGCCGCCCCACGACGCCGCATGAAGCCTGGAAGGCTCCGTGTAAGCCTCGGACCGACACCGTTGCGGGTGCCGGGTCCAAGGCGGGAACCTCGGCTCAGCCGGAGAGCTTCTCCAGGATGAGTTCGCGGGCCCGGCCCGCGTCGGCCTGACCACGGGTGGCCTTCATGACAGCGCCGACCAGGGCGCCGGCCGCGGCGACCTTGCCACCGCGCACCTTGTCCGCGGCGTCGGGGTTGGCCGCGATCGCCTCGTCGACGGCCGCACCGAGCGCACCGTCGTCGCTGACGACCTTGAGGCCGCGCGCCTCCACCACGGCGTCGGGCTCGCCCTCGCCGGCGAGGACACCCTCGACCACCTGACGGGCGAGCTTGTTGGTGAGCGTACCCTCGGCGACCAGCGCGATGATCCGGGCCACCTGCGCGGGGGTGATGGGCAGCGCGCCCAGCTCCACCTCTTGCTCGGTCGCGCGGCGCGAGAGCTCGTTCAGCCACAGCTTGCGGGCCTCGGCCGAGGGTGCACCCTCGGCCACGGTGGCCTCCACCAGAACGATGGCGTCGGCGTTGACCAGGTCGCGCAGCTCGGTGTCGGTGAGCTTCCACTCGGTCTTGATCCGGGCCCGCTGGGCGGCGGGCAGCTCGGGCAGGGTGGCGCGCAGTTCCTCGATCCACTCGGCCGACGGAGCGACAGGGACCAGGTCGGGGTCCGGGAAGTAGCGGTAGTCCTGGGCCTCCTCCTTGGAGCGGCCCGAGGTGCTACGGCCCAGCTGCTCCTGGAAGTGGCGGGTCTCCTGGACCACGCGCTCCCCCGCGTCGAGCACGCCGGCCTGACGCTCGATCTCCGAGGTCACGGAGCGTTCCACCGAGCGAAGCGAGTTGACGTTCTTGGTCTCGCTACGGGTGCCCCACTTCGAGGCACCGATCTCGTTGATGGACACGTTCACGTCGCAGCGCATGGAGCCCTCCTCCATGCGCACGTCGGAGATGCCCAGGGAACGGACCAGGTCGCGCAGCTCGGCGGCGTAGGCGCGGGCCACCAGCGGGGCGAGCCCACCGGTGCCGGTGATGGGCTTGGTGACGATCTCCAGCAACGGGATGCCGGCGCGGTTGTAGTCCACGTTGGAGTGGCTGGCGCCGTGGATCCGCCCGGTGGAACCACCCACGTGGGAGGACTTGCCGGTGTCCTCCTCCATGTGCACGCGCTCGATCTCGATGCGGAACTCGCGCGGGCCGTCGGGGGTGTCGACCGTGACGTCCAGGTGTCCGTCGACGCAGATCGGCTCGTCGTACTGCGAGATCTGGTAGTTCTTCGGCATGTCCGGGTAGAAGTAGTTCTTCCGCGCGAACCTGCCCCATGGGGCGATGGAGCAGTTGAGCGCCAACCCCAGACGGATCGCGCCCTCCACCGCCTTCTCGTTGACCACCGGCAAGGAGCCGGGGAAGGCCAGACACACCGGGCACACCTGGGTGTTGGGCTCGGCACCGAACGCGGTCGGGCATGAGCAGAACATCTTGGAGGCGGTGCCCAGTTCGATGTGGGTCTCCAGGCCGAGCACAGGTTCGTACCTGGTCAGCGCCTGCTCGAAGCTAGGAGTTACCGCGTGGGCCATCGCCGCAAACCCGTTTCAGTAGAGGACATACCTTCCAGGTCAGCCTACCGAGGTCGAGGGGCCCTCTGTGCCCGTTCCCGACCCTCGCGGGACAAACGGATGTCACGGCGAGCGCACGATTGGGCCGCTAAGGAGGAGATCTACCGTCACCCAGGGTGCCGGACCGTTAGTCTTGATTGCCAGGAAACACGAATTCGCCGGTCGGGGCAGGGTCGCCCCAACCGCCCTTCCGCACGGGAGCGCCTGAGCATGTCCGGCATCCTGCGTCGGTGCGCCGCGTTGCTTTGCGCGAGCACGCTGATCGGCGCCCTCTCCACTTCACCCGTCCACGCCGACGGTTTCTCGCGCGTGGACCGCGACCCGATGGCGGGTGCCCCGGTCCTGCTCGAAGACGGCCGGGAACTACAGACGGCCCTGTTCAGCCTGCGTGTGGCCGACGAGGACTCTGTGCGCGCCTACGCGATGATGGTGGACGAGGAGGTGCGTCCGAGTACCGCCTACGTCGAGTCCGCGTGGGCGGACCGCCCGGAGTGGACGGCCACGGCCCGGGAGACGGACCCGGCCGACCGCGCGAACTGGATCGTGCGTCACTCCTACCCCAACCTGCCGCTGACGTCGTTGGCCTCCGAGGCCGGGTTGCCGGTCCTTGAGGAGCACACGGCGATCGCCGCCACCCAGGCCGCGCTGTGGCACGTGTTGGACGACGTGGACCCCGGCACCGAGGGCAACTCCGACGAGATGCTGCACCTTTTCGACCACCTGGTCGAGGGCAGCTCCGCCACCGAGGGCGGCACGACCGCCCGATCGTTGGAGCTCTCCCCCACCCAGGTGGAGGAGATCGCGCCGGGCGAGCCCTTGGGCCCGTTGACGGTGTCCAGTTCGGGTGAGGGGGATGTGCAGGTGTCCGTGCGCGGCGCACCCGCGTCCTGGCTCGTGGACTCCGCGGGTCAGGAGGTCTCGAAGGTCTCCGACGGTGACGAGGTCTACCTCGACGTCGACCCGTCGGTACCGGCCGGGGTGGCCACCGTGCACGCGCGCGGCCCGGGCGTCCCCCTCCCGGAGGGGCGTCTGTTCACCGGCCGCGAGGGGGTGCGCACCCAGCCGCTCATCACCGCGGAACCGGGTACCGCCACCAGTTCCACCACCGCGACGGTCACCTGGCACGCCGAGGAACCCGCCGAGGCCGGTACCGCGGACGAGCCGGCGACCCCCGAACCGGAGCCGACGGCCGCACCCGCCGAGGAACCCGCGGACGAACCCGAAGTCATGACCGAGGTCCCGAAAGACGAGGACCGAAATCAGGAGGATGGTCTGGCCCTGACCGGCACCTGGCTGTCGGGACTCCTGGTCATCGCGGGTGCATTGGTGGTATCCGGCCTGCTCATCCTGGTTCTGGGCCGTAAGCGTCGGGATTAGGCAGCCGAAACAGCCTCACCGCGCCGACCTCGATCTATAACATCTCGCCGCAATCCGGATTTGCCCTGCCCAGATTTGGACTTGCCCGTAATGGGCCACATTTTTCGTGAAGCGGGTTGGAAAGCACGAACCGTCTCGCTAGTATCGGCCGGGCGATCGACGACCCAGGGAGCACGCGGCCCCCTCCCGCGTCTGACGGCCCTCCCGGAGAGATCGCTCCCCTGAATGGCTCCGCGCCCCCTGACCCCGACCGTGGCGTCCATTCACTTCCGCACCGGCGGATCATCCGGTTCACCCCTAATAAGACACCGGGAAACAACTTGAGTAACTTCTCCCTCCCCCGCATCGTCGGCCGCACCGGCCTCGCGGCCTCCGCGGCCGCCTTCCTGGCCTTCGGTCTGGCCGCCCCCGCGGCCGCCGACGAGGTCGAGACCTACGAAGGTTCCGCCGAGGGCACCTACATCGGCAACGCCGAGAGCGGTCCCAAGGTCCACATGGGCGGCAGCTCGGTCCCGACCAGCCTGTTCAACCTGGAACTGACCGACGGCAGCGTCCTCACGATGTACTGCATCGACTTCCGGACCAACATCGTCGGTCAGGCCGAGTACAAGGAAGACGACTGGGCCGACTACCCGGGCAAGGGCGAGTTCGCCGAGCCCGGCAAGGTCCTGTGGATCCTGCAGAACGCCTACCCGAACACCGACGCCGCCGCCCTCGGTGAGGCCGCGGGTGTCGAGGGTCTGAGCAACGAGGACGCCCTCGGTGCCACCCAGGCCGCCATCTGGCACTTCAGCAACGACATGGACCTCTCCGACGGCAACAGCGAAGCCGTCGTGGCGGTCTACGAGTACCTGACCGCCAACGCCGAGAGCATCGAGGAGGAGCCCGGCGCCGCGCTGAGCATCACCCCGAACTCCGCCGAGGGCACCGCCGGTTCGACCGTCGGCGAGTTCGAGATCTCCACCAACTCCGCGGAGATCCCGGTCACCCTGGACGCCCCCGAGGGTGTCGAGCTGGTCGACGTCGAGACCGG
This sequence comes from Nocardiopsis sp. NPDC055879, assembly GCF_053615935.1. Taxonomy (NCBI): domain Bacteria; kingdom Bacillati; phylum Actinomycetota; class Actinomycetes; order Streptosporangiales; family Nocardiopsidaceae; genus Nocardiopsis; species Nocardiopsis sp. NPDC055879. The sequence continues at coordinate 145,965 of NZ_JBSHCT010000002.1, read as the reverse complement.
TGAGAAGGTCGACGCCGTCGACAACGGCGACAAGGTCGGCTTCGCCGTGCCCGAGGGCACCGAGCCGGGCGAGGCCTCCTTCTCCCTGGAGGCGACCTCCTCCGTGGAGACCGGCCGTCTGTTCCAGGGCAAGTCCGCCAGTGTCCCCACCCAGACGCTGATCACCGTCGACGGTGACGAGACCTCGGTCACCGCTTCGGCCTCCGCCACCTGGGCCGCGGGCGAGACCCCGACCGAGCCGACCCCGACCCCGACTCCGACCGAGGAGCCCAGCGAGCCTGCTCCGACCCCGAGCGAGGAGCCCAGTGAGCCGGGCGACGACAAGCCCACTCCCCCGGCCGAGAGCGACGAGCCCACCCTGCCGGTGACCGGTGGAGCGCTGGCCGGCCTGGTCGCCGCGGGCATCGCCGCCCTCGGTGCCGGTGGTGGCGCCATCTACCTGAGCCGCAAGCGCAAGGCCGGTGCCGGCGACGCCGCTGAGGACACCGACGTGTAACAGCCGACACATCCTTACCAGCCGGTAAGCCGAAGGGGCCCGTTCCAAAGGACGGGCCCCTTCGGTATTATCGGACAGGAACAAATCGGTACTGTTGTGCCACCGGGCTCAAAGAGCCCAAACCCTCTCCGCCCACTCGGGCATCTGTTCTCCTCCCTCCCCGCTGTCGTACACACGTGGCACAACACCTAGCGACAGGACACGACTTGAAGCTCTCCCCCTCCCCCCGCGCCTTCTCCCGCGCGGGTGTCGCGGCCTCCGCCGCCGCGTTCCTCGCCCTCGGTCTGGCCGCCCCCGCCGCGGCCGACAACGGCGACGTGGTGCGCGCTCAGTACACGAGCAACCACCAGTCCGGTGTGACGGTCCACATGGACGGGCGCACCATCGGCACCAACCTGTTCAACCTGGACGTCGAGGCCGGCGGTAAGGCCATCACTTACTGCATCGACATCGAGACCGGCATCCGGTCCAACGCCTGGTACAACGAGGACGACTGGGCGAACTACCCCGGCAAGGGCGCGTTCGCCGACTCCGAGCCCGGCAAGGTCCTCTGGATTCTCCAGCACGGCTACCCGGCCCTGTCCGGTTCGGAGCTGGCCTCCGCCGCCGACACCAACATCCGAGTCAGCGACGAAGAGGCTCTGGGCGCCACCCAGGCCGCCATCTGGCACTTCAGCAACGGCGCGTCCCTGGACCAGCGCAACAAGCCGGCGGTGAAGGCCGTCTACGACTACCTGGTCGAGAACGCCGAGGAGCTGGCCCAGTCGCCGGCGTCCCTGAGCGTCAGCCCGGACTCGGCCACCGGCAAGGCCGGTGAGACCGTCGGCGAGTTCGTGGTCTCCACCACCGCTTCGGAGATCCCGGTCACCCTGGACGCCCCCGAGGGCGTCGAGCTGGTCGACGTCGAGACCGGTGAGAAGGTCGACGCCGTCGACAACGGCGACAAGGTCGGCTTCTCCATCCCCGAGGAGGCGGAGGCCGGCCAGGCGTCCTTCTCCCTGGAGACCACCTCCACCATCCAGCGGGGTCGTCTGTTCAAGGGTGAGGACCCCGACAAGCCGACCCAGACGCTGATCACCGCCGAGGACACCGAGACCTCCGTCCAGGCCGGTGCCGGTGTCGAGTGGGCCGCGGCCGACCAGCCCGCCCCCGAGCCGGAGCCCGAGCCCGAGCCGGAGCCGAAGCCCACCCCGGACGAGACCGACGAGCCGGCCCCCAAGCCGACCCCGACCGACGAGCCGGAAGAGGACGACAAGCCCGCCCCCGGCAAGGAGGACGAGCCCACCCTGCCGGTGACCGGTGGAGCGCTGGCCGGCCTGGTCGCCGCGGGCATCGCCGCCCTCGGTGCCGGTGGTGGCGCCATCTACCTGAGCCGCAAGCGCAAGGCCGGCGCCGCTGACGTCACCGACGCCTAAGCCCGCTTCCCAGGTCGCGAGAAGTGTCCGTTCGGGCGCCGTCAGGCCCTGTTCTCTGGAAACCCGGGGAGGTGCCGGCGGTGGGATAGCACGTTTTTTCGCTATCACACCAGAGGTGCCGAAGGTTCCTGACTTTTTGGGGCGCCCGAACACGCCAAAGCGAAGCGGCGGCGCTGAACGATAGGGCCCGTTCCCGTGCATGGCACGGGGGCGGGCCCCTTTGGTTTACCCGTGGTCGTCCGAATGGCTGATACCGGCCAGTTCGTAATAGATCCGTTGTTCCATGTGACCCAGTGTGAAAGCCTCTCTCCGCAACCTCCCAGGAAGAGAAGTGACGCACGTGTTCCGCCGCGCATCCTCCGTTCTCCTCGCTCTCACCCTGTCCCTGGTCCCCCTCTCCGTGACCGGCTCCGCCTCCGCCGAACCCGCCCCCTACCGCGGTTCCGTCGAGGGTCGGTACACCGGGGTCGCCGAACACGGGCACGCCGTAACCATGGCGGGCGAGCCCTACACCACCACCGCGACCTTCAACGTCCACCTGGAGGAGAGCGACCAGCGGCTCACCACCTACTGCATCGACGTGCGCACCGGGCTGGTCGAGGACGCCTGGTACCGCGAGGACCAGTGGGAGAACTACCCGGGACGGGGCGACTTCACCGATCCCGGCAAGGTGCACTGGATCCTGAAGAACTCCTATCCGGTGGTGGACGTGGAGGATCTCCAGGAGGAGGCGGAGATGGCCAGGCTCACCGAGTCCGAGGCGCTCACCGCCACCCAGGCGGCCATCTGGCACTTCAGCAACGGCGTGGACCTGGACCGGGTCGAGCAGGGCCCCCAACTGGACACCAACGTCAACGCCGGAAACGTCACACACCTGTACCGGCACCTGATCGACAACGCCGAGGAACTTCCGAACGAGCCGGCCTCGCCGCTCACCGTCAGCCCCGACGCGGACTCCGGACTGGCCGGGGACACCATCGGCGAGTTCACCGTGGAGACCAGTGGGGAGAGCATCCCGGTCGGTGTGGAGGGACCCGACGGGGTCGAGGTGGTGGACGCCGACAGCGGCGACACCGTCGAGGAGGTGTCCGACGGTGACGTGGTGGCCTTCTCCGTGCCCGCGGACGCCGAAGCGGGCGAGGCCACGCTGGTCCTGGAGACGACCGCGGCGGTGGAGACCGGTCGCCTGTTCAAGGGCGAGGACTCCGAAGAGCCCACCCAGACGCTCATCTCCGCCGAGGACAGCGAGATCGTCATCGGTGACACCGCCGCCATCGCGTGGGACACCGCGGGCGGCACCCCGCCGGAGGTGGAGCCCACCACCGAAGCCGACCCGTCGCCGGTGGCCGACCAGGCCGCCACACCCACCTCCGGCGGTCTGGCCTTCACCGGCAACGCCGTGATCGCCCTGGTCGCCGCGGCCCTGGTCGCGATCGCCGCCGGCACGGGCGTGATGTACCTGACCCACCGCCGCAGGGCGCAGGCCGGCGAGTAGCCCACCCGACCCCGAACAGCCCGAAGGCCCCACACCCGTGAACGGGTGCGGGGCCTTCGTGATGCCGAACCGGCCGCTAGGCGACCGCGTAGGGGCTGCGGGCGATCAGGGAACCGTCCCGGTCGGTCAGGGCACGCTCGACGGCGGCCGCCACCCGATAGGTACGGTCGTCGGCCAGCGGCGGCGCCATGATCTGGAAGCCGACCGGCAGGCCGTCCTCCGGGGCCAGGCCGCACGGCACCGACAGCGACGCGTTCCCGGCCAGGTTGGACGGGATCGTGCACAGGTCGGCCAGGTACATCGCCATCGGGTCCTCGGCGCGCTCACCAAGCGGGAAGGCCGTGGTGGGCGTGGTCGGCGAGACCAGCACGTCCACCTTCTCGAAGGCGGCCTCGAAGTCGCGCTTGATGAGCGTGCGGACCTGCTGGGCGCTGCCGTAGAAGGCGTCGTAGTAGCCGCTGGACAGCGCGTAGGTGCCGAGCATGATCCGGCGCTTGACCTCCGGACCGAAGCCCTGGGCGCGGGTCAGCGACATGACCTCCTCGGCGCTGCGCGTACCGTCGTCGCCCACCCGCAGGCCGTACCGCATGGCGTCGAAACGGGCCAGGTTGGAGGAGGCCTCGCTGGGCGCGATGAGGTAGTAGGCGCTCAGGGCGGCGTCGAAGCTGGGGCAGGACACCTCGACGACCTTGGCACCCAGGGACTCCAGCAGCTCCACGGTCTCGCGGAAGCGCCGGCGCACACCCGGCTGGAAGCCGTCGTTGTCCAGTTCCTTGACCACGCCGACGGTCAGGCCCTCGACGTCGCCGTTACGGGCGGCCTCGACCACCTGCGGCACCGCGGCCTCGATGGAAGTGGAGTCGCGCGGGTCGTGTCCGGAGAACGCCTCGTGGAGCAGGGCGGCGTCCAGCACGTTGCGCGCGAACGGGCCCGGGGTGTCCAGGGAGGAGGCGAAGGCGATCATCCCGTAGCGGGAGGAACCGCCGTAGGTGGGCTTGCCACCGACCAGACCGCACACGGCGGCGGGCTGGCGGATGGAACCACCGGTGTCGGTTCCGGTGGCCAGGGGGGCCTCGAACGCGGCCACGGCAGCCGAGGAACCACCGGAGGAACCGCCCGGGACGCGATCGGTGTCCCACGGGTTGCGGGTGAGCTGGTAGGCGGAGTTCTCCGTGGAGGAGCCCATGGCGAACTCGTCCATGTTGGTCTTGCCCAGGATGACCATCCCGGCCTCGCGCAGGCGCGCGGTGACCGTGGCGTCGTAGGGCGGCTGCCAACCTTCGAGGATCTTGGAGGCCGCGGTGGTGGGCATGTCCTGGGTGGTGAACACGTCCTTGTGCGCGATCGGCACACCCGCGAGGGGGCCCTGTTCGGTGCCCTGGGCACGCTTGGCGTCCACCGCGCGGGCCTGTTCCAGCGCGGCTTCGCGGCCCACGTGCAGGAAGGCGCCGATGTCGCCGTCGACCTTCTCGATCCGGTCGAGGTAGGCGGTGGTGGCCTCCACCGAGGAGACCTCTCCCGCCTTGATCGCGGCACCGAGTTCGGCGGCACTGAGACGAATGACGTCGCTCATCTACTCTTCCTCCCCAAGGATCCGCGGGACCCGGAAGCGCTGGTCCTCCACCGCGGGGGCTCCGGCCAGGGCCTGCTCGGGAGTGAGGCCGTTCCTGGCCTCGTCGGGGCGGTAGACGTTGGTCAGCGGCAGGGCGTGCGAGCTCGGCGGGATGTCGCCCTGGGCGACCTCCTGCACCTTGGCCACGGCGGTGAGGATGTCACCGAGCTGGGCGGCGAGCGTTTCGAGCTCGCCCTCGTCGAGCGCCAGCCGTGACAACCGGGCGAGGTGCGCGACCTCATCGCGGGTGATGGCGGTCATCAGTTGAGAACCGTTTCTTCGGCGGACGGGTGATCAGCACAATCCTATTGGCCCCCGCCCGTGTCACGGTCCCGTTCCCCGTCACCTGAGTCCCATGACACCCGGTTCACCGTCGGCCGTGTAGGAGACCGCCACCGCACCGGGAACGTCCAGCGCCCGGTGCACACTCAGCCCCTCCGCCTTGTCCCACACGAAGGTGGAGTCCCCGTCGAACCCGTCAAACCGTCCGAACCCCTCGGAAGCGGAGGCGTCCTCCGTCCATTCGTTCAGGTAGAGCACTCCGTCCTCCAGCCCGACCCTGACTCCCTCGGCCCTGGTCTCCGGTTCCAGAGTGCGCTCGTTCGCGCCGGATCGGTCCCGGACCAGGTATTCACCGGCCTCGGTGTCCCAGAGGCCCAACCGGGATCCCTCAGGTGAGACCCACAGCAGATTTTGCGCATCCGAATATGTCACCTCTCCCGTATCGATATCGAGCAGCGAAATTCCCAGATCATGGGATTCGGGGTAATTGACATATATAAGCCCACCTGGACGTGAACTGATGGTGCGCTCCAGGGAGTCGATGGGCATCCGCCCGATAGTGTGTTCGAAGCGCCAGAGCTCCTCCCCCGTCTCGGGGGAAAGCCCTACCAGCTCCGATGTGAAATCCCACCCTACTGTCCAGGCCACGGTCTCCTCGTCCTCAGGATGTTCGAAGCAGGTAGTGGCGGCCACCACAACATCCTTCCTCACCGTCAAGTCATCCACCTGGCCCACATCGGAACAGTTCGGCACGTTCGACACGGACCACAGTCGTTCCCCGGTTGACAGGTCATAAGAGCTGGCCGAGTCCTCCCAACGAACAATCCAGGTGTCATCGGTGATGCCGGCCATGGCAGGACGCAAATGACCGAAAGAAGAATCATGGGTATAATCGATACCCGTCAAGTCTTGCGTGTACTCATATGCAATCCTCCCCGCATCGCTCTCAAAGAGCACTACCCGTGACTCCTCTTGGTCGTAAAGGACGACATACTCACCCCCACTCGCGACATTTCCAATGAACTCCCGGCTTCGATCATGGTAAGACCAGAGCTCCTCGCCCGTTTCACCGGATAGAGCGACGACACCAGTCTCGAAAAGAACCACGACTCCCTGATCTATCCTGCGGACGACCAGACTATCTGCACCCCGGGGAGGCTCCCAGGTCCAGGCGACCTCACTAATCGAATCCCTGAACTCTGGAGACTCCCCCGGCTCATGGATACTGTGGGAGGGACCAAGAACAGAACACCCGCACATAATAGCCAACACGACCAGAAAAGAGGTATAATTTAATATAAGTCGCCCGAGATGCTCGCAAAGGCGACTCCAGGGAGGATTATTCATCTTCCTCTTTCACCCTTTCTCCAGTTTCATCCACGATATGCTCTTCCCATTTCGACGCCGTACGATCAAAGGCGTTAATAAAATTCTCAACGGCGTCCCTGGTGTCACTTTCGCCGTCGGGCCAATCTCTTTGATCAATTTTATGATAATAGTCAGAAAGAGCACTTTCAGATCCAGAAATCTCCCAATCGACATGATCAGGCGGGATATAAAGATTTCCAGACCCATCCTTCTTCGCAATACCATTTTCTTCGAGCACTGACATGAGCTCTGGATCCTGCTCCGCCGCAACACCAAGGGCGTACCCCATCATGCGTTCGGATTCCACCCACTCACCGTTCACTCCCACATGGGGTTTCCCCGACTCGTCAGAGACCGCAAACGCCTCACCCGCAATAGCCTTGCCGATCTCCACGATCAATCCGGAGGCTCCCTTATCGCCGGCGGCGCCGCCAATAAGGTTGATAGCGGCAGTGTTTACCTTGTTGCGATATTCGGCAAACTCTTGGTCATTCGCCTCACGCATTGTGCTCTCGTTCAACAAAGCAACCTCAACTAGCGCCTGGAGACCCGCAGCAGAGTGAGCCGGTCCGTGTTCCCTCTCCCCGGTGTTGGTTGCATACTCCTCCATAGCTTCAGCCGTGGTGAGCAGAGATTCTCCGTATATCTTGGCCGCCGCATCAGGATCTCCCACCGCGAACCGAGTAAAAGCCATCCGAGCTTCATCGGTAATTTCAAGCCCCTCACCTAAACCGATTTCAACGTTGCCTGGAATCCCATCAGTATTGGCAAAATCATCCTGGAAAGCGATGAATATATCGGCAAAACTATCTGCCAATTCTGAATTCAGATGACTGGCCGAGACATTATGCCAAGTGACATCGCCATCGTCTACGTGGCTTCCCGTGTTGAACAAAGAATCTTGGAATCCACTGTCCACCATAAGTTCCATCAAGGCCAGCAGGGCTGTTTCACGATGCTCATCTTCGGTGTCATTATCACCGGCCGCAGGGCCATCTGATATCCAATCGGTGATTTTGCGGACCGCCGCCCCATCGTCCCCCCAATCATGGGTGTACAGGTGCACTAGCGCATTTTCTCGGTTGCTATCCGCATTTGGCCCACCCCAAGGAAGAGGGACATCCACCCCTTCCGGGTACTCTCCTGTGAGCAATGCATAGTTCGCATCATCATTGCGTGTAGCCACTTCCAGGAGTATGGACATAGCGTTGTCATCAGTCGCGCCTTGGCCCGGCAGATGAATAATACGATCCACTTCTTTGGAAACAGTATCTATCAAACGAGTGGAGAACTCCGCACCAGCTTCCAATGTTTCATCAGCATGAACAAACAATTCACCCAACCCCGCAGCCTGATCCCGCCAGTTCTGAAGGATATTTCCGGCACCACGTCCAGTTTGGTCAGTGCTGAAATCCGGCCCTTCAAGAACATCTTGGACGCTTGCAGGAACGGAATCGTAACCACCTCCGACAGCCTCATCAGAAAGCACAAGAAGCCCGTCACCCAAGGCGCCAAGAGCATTTTCTCTTTGCGAGTCACTCAGATGCTCACCATCGAGCTTCCCAGGAAGTTCGACCACCCCTCCTTCAACCTCTTCATCCAGGGCATCATAGAATTCCTCTAGATATTCGAGTTCATAACCCCGAGGCTGGCCTCCATTGCGTTTTGCATCTCCAGCAAGAGCAGTGAGAGCGGCCAATTGCTCCAAAAGCCGGTAGTACTCATCATCAAGCTCTTTTTCCCCGGTCAGATAATCAGCCATGTTCTCAGCGTCCCTCGTTCCAGTATCGAACGTGGACGGGTAGTACATGATCTGCCGAGTAGCATTGTACGCCGCAAACCCTAGAACCCCGGCGTCGACCAGTTCCCGAAGATTGGACACGGTGGGTCCACCCTTCAGGTTTTCAGAGTTGTCCTCCGCTTCTCCTTCCAGAGTTTCCCAGTGGCCCTGTGCTCGGTCATTGAGGACACCTGCCAACGCTCTACGCGCTTCGATCCCACCAGCATCGTCCTCTGGAAAACCGAAGTTATTACCAACCGCCGTATCCCATTCTTCCTGAAGGGAAGCAATCCGTGACTGGTAGCGTTCGACGTCACCACTCCATTTACTTACCACCCCCCAAACGTGCCAGCAGGAGGTCAAAGCCGATGTCCACGCCGAATGATTTTCGTTCGCGGTGGACATGAGATTCTCTGCGATCAGATCGGAGAACTCTAGCGCGGCGTCCGTGAACAGTGACTCCAGATCTCCGCTTTTTCCGGTAATCCGCCCGACGATCTCCATCATGTCGTCGGCGGCTTGGTCGAGTTTTGCGGTGTCGATATCGCAAGGAGTGGGGGAAAAATACACGACTTTCCTGGTTTCCGAGACGGATAATAATGAAAATAATACGGTTATCGGAAGTTGACAGGACGCGCCATCGGCGCATCCGCCGAGTTATAGACCTCTGATGCCTGGCCATCGGTATTCGCCGTTTCGGATGCACCACCCTGAACGTTCTCTGCTAGCGAAACCCCGTGGTTCTCAACTCTGGCTATAGCCTCGGCCTGTTCCTCCCCGTACTCCGACCAACCACCGACCCTCGGATCATCGGCACAGGCAGCCGAAGCCGAAGACAGGACACCGTTGAAGTCATCGTGCAGGCCGTTGAACGCAGACGCGTACTCTTCGGCCGCGGCACCCGCTCCATAGGCGTCTTGAACGTTGACACCCACTTCATGCAAGGGCATAGGGAAATATCCTCTGTCATGACCGACCAAATGGGACGCGGTTCAAGTTAGCATCGGCACACCCTTCGTGATCATGGCCCCCGCCACGATCACCGCGAGCCGGAAACCCAAGTCCCTCGTGAACTGCGGTTCCATTCGGAATCGGGCGCCCTGGCCACAACCGGTCAGGCCGTCACTGGGGTCCGGTGGGGGTCGGGGTGGTGTGGGCGGTCCACCAGGGCAGCACGTCGCGGGGGTGCATGGGTTCGGCGAAGTGGTGGCCCTGGGCGGAGTGGCAACCGGCCTCCAGGGCGGCCTCGGCCAACTCCGCGCTGCTCACGCCCTCGGCGGTGGCCCGCATGCCCAGGGCCCGGACCAGGGTGATGGCGGCGCGCACCACGGTGTATCCCCGAGACGTCTCCTCGGCCAGGCGCGTGGTGAACGACTCGTGGATCTTCACCTCGTCCAGGGGCAGTCCCGCGAGCTGGGCGAGGGTGAAGTGTCCGGTGCCGAAGTCGTCCAGGGCCAACCCCACGCCGAGTTCCCGGAGCCGCTCCACGGCCTCGGTGGCGGCCTCCGGGTCGTTGATGAGGGACTGTTCAGCGATCTCCAGGACCAGGCGTCGGGCGGGCACCCCGTATTCGCGCAGGGCCGCGGCGACGGTGTCGGGCAGCTCGGGGTCGAGGAGTTCGCGCACGCCCAGGTTGACCGAGACCGGCAGGGTGAGGCCCTCGGCGTGCCAGTCGGCCGCGCGGGCCAGGGTGATGTCCAGGACCTGGGCGGAGAAGGCCCTGAACAGGTTGGAGTGTTCGACGATCGGCAGGAACTCGTCGGGGGCGAGCAGCCCCTGGGAGGGGTGTCGCCACCGCGCCAGGGCCTCCAGTCCGACGGCGCGACCGTCGGCCAACCCGATCTTGGGCTGGTAACGCATCTCCAGGGCGCCGTCGACCAGCCCGCGTCGAAGCTCGCTGTACATGCTCAGCCGGGCGGTGGAATTACGATCCTTGCCCGGGTCGTAGGACTCCACCCCGGTGCGGTCGGTCTTGGCGACGTACATGGCGACGTCGGCGCGCTGCATGAGCGACTCGAAGTCGGGTGCGTCGTCCGGGTAGAGGGCGATGCCGGTGCTGACCTGTAGGTCGAAGTCCATGCCCTCCAGGCGCACCGGTTCGGCGAGGGCGCCGCGCAGTCGCAGGGCCACCTCGCGGGCGGACTCGGTGTCGCGGACCTTGGGCAGCAGGATCGCGAACTCGTCGCCGCCCAGCCGGGACACCAGGTCGTTGGGCCGCACGCTGTGGGTGAGTCGTTGCGCCAGGGTCTGCAGCAGCCGGTCCCCGGTGGGGTGGCCGAGGGTGTCGTTGACCTCCTTGAACCTGTCCAGGTCCAGGATGAGCAGGCCCACCCTGGTGCCCTCCTGGTGCGCGCGGACGATCTCGCGGCGCGACCGGACGGTGAGGAGCTTGCGGTTGGCCAGCCCGGTGAGTTCGTCGTGGTTGGCCTGGTGGTCGCGTTTCACCAGCAGCAGGGCGCTGGTGTAGAGGGCTCCGAGCGGGAACGCGAACAGCGGCACGTAAAGCACCGAGTGGGTCATGGCGATGACGATCAGCGGGGCCAGGCTGAGCAGCACCCCGTTGACGTAGATCTGCTGGCGCAGTCCCTTGAACATGACCTGGCGCAGCGGCACGCGTTCGTGCATGGCCACGGCGCACAGCACCAGGATGCGGTTGACCACGAAGGAGGCCGCGCCGGCCAGGGCGATGACGACGATCTCGCCGCCCACCGGTACCCACGGGGTGGTGACGAGCTCGGGCATGACCAGGCGTAGGACGGCGTCGGCCACGCCCAGGGTCAGCACGTACTGGGCGGCGTTGAAGGCGGTGCGATGCGGGGCGTGGGCGCGGGCCACACCCGCGACGATCGTGGCGGAGCACTGGACGATCGCGGCGATGGGCAGCCCGTAGAAGATGACGAGCGCGAAGGTGAAGGGCAGCGAGGTGGGCGCGCCGGAGCCCGGGGACTGTCCGGGCATGGCGATGGGTCTGAGTTCGCCCAGCACCACCATGCACAACATGACCCAGACCAGGGGTTCCCGGCTGAGCAGGATGAGCTGTTCCATGCCGAGTTCGAGACTGGAGACGCCCAAGAGCAGGGCCCCGGCGGCGGTGGTTCCCGCCATGTAGAGCCACAGCGGGGTACCGGCGCGGGGCCCGACGTCCCGGGTAGCGATGGGGTCCTTCATCCGTGTCCTCGAACCTCATGACCGTAATCCGAGATACGGGCGGGTCCGTATCCGGTGCGTTGGCGCCCAGCTTACGCGGTTTCGTCACCAACTGTCGCATGACAGGAACTATGCGTTAACCAATTTGTTGGTCACTCCCAACAGAAGGAAACGGGCGGGGTGTGCCCGCCCGTTTCTCGTCACGCCCTGACCAGGGGATTCACTCCCCCGCGTCCTCCTCGGGTTCCTCCTGCGGGTTGATCCGCACGCTCTCGGCGGCCTCCACTCCCTGTTCCAGCAGGGTCCGGAACCCCGCCTCGTCCAGGACCGGAACACCCAACTTCACGGCCTTGTCGTACTTGGAACCGGGGGCGTCGCCCACCACCACGAACGAGGTCTTCTTGGACACCGAGCTCGTGGCCCGGCCGCCCTCCTCGGCGATGGACTCCTTGGCGCCATCGCGGGTGAAGCCCTCCAGGGAACCGGTGACCACCACCGACACCCCCTCCAGCAACCGCGAACCAGGGGCCTGCCCCTCGTCCTCCATGCGCACGCCCGCGTCCGCCCACTTGCGGACGATCTCGGCGTGCCAGTCCACCTCGAACCACTCGCGCACCGACTTGGCGATCGTCGGTCCGATACCGTCCACCGCGGCCAATTCCTCCTCGGAGGCCTGACGGATGGCGTCCATCGACCGGAAGTGCCGGGCCAGGTCCTCGGCCGCGCGCGGGCCCACGTGCCGGATGGACAGGGAGACCAGGATCCGCCACAGCGGCTTCTTCTTGGCCTCCTCCAGCTGGTCGAAGAGCTTCTCCACGGTCTTCTTCGGCTCGCCCTTGAGGTTGGCGAAGAAGGAGACGACCTTGGGGTCCCCGGTCTTGGGATCGGTCTTGGGCTCGGTGGTGTCCGGATCCAGCACGTAGGTGCGGATCGGCAACAGCCGGTCGACGGTGAGGTCGAACAGGTCGCCCTCGTCCTTGAGCGCCGGGTCGGCCGGCTCCACCGGCTGCGTGAGCGCGGTGGCGGCCACGTACCCCAGCGCCTCGATGTCCAGGGCCTTGCGACCGGCGATGAAGGCGATGCGCTCACGGAGCTGCCCTGGGCAGGAACGGGCGTTGGGGCAGCGCAGGTCGACGTCGCCCTCCTTCTGCTGCCCCAGCCTCGTGCCGCACTCGGGGCACTCCTTGGGCATGACGAACTCGCGCTCGGTGCCGTCGCGGCGCTCGGTCACCGGGCCGACGATCTCCGGAATGACGTCGCCCGCCTTGCGCAACACCACGGTGTCACCGATCAGCACGGCCTTGCGGGCCACCTCCTGGGCGTTGTGCAGGGTCGCGAACTCCACCTCCGAACCCGCGACCAACACCGGTTCCATCACCCCGTACGGGGTGACCCGGCCGGTGCGACCCACGCCCACCTTGATGTCGACCAGCTTGGTGGTGACCTCCTCCGGCGGGTACTTGTAGGCGATGGCCCAGCGTGGCGCCCGACTGGTGGAACCGAGCCGACGCTGCAACCCGAAGTCGTCCACCTTGACGACGATGCCGTCGATCTCGTAGGCGGGATCGTGCCGGTGTTCCTGGTAGTGGCCCACGTACTCGCGGACCTCGTCCATGGTGGCCACCACCTTGTACCGGTCACTGAGCGGCAGCCCCCACTCGCCGAGCAGGGTGTAGGTCTTCGACTGGCTGGTGAGCTTCACCTCCTGCGGCGCGCTCTCCGGGGAGTCGACGCCCCAGCCACCCTCCGCCTCGCTGTACCCGGCGGGGACGTACGCGCCCACACCGTGCACGATCATCGACAGCGGTCGGGTCGCGGTCACCCGCGGGTCCTTCTGCCGCAGCGACCCGGCGGCGGCGTTGCGCGGGTTGGCGAACGGCGCGTGCGAGCCCTCGTCGGCGATGCGCTTGTTGAGCTCGTGGAAGGCCTCCACCGGCAGGAAGACCTCGCCACGCACCTCCAGCAGTTCGGGGGCGGCCCGCACGCTCTCGTCGAGCCGCTCGGGGACCACTCCGATGGTGCGCACGTTCAGGGTGATGTCCTCGCCCACCCGGCCGTCGCCACGAGTGGCGGCCCGTACCAGGCGGCCCTGTTCGTAGACCAGGTCCACGGCCAGCCCGTCGATCTTCAGCTCGCACAGGTAGGCGTCGACCGGGACCTCCGCCGAGGCGCGGTCGGCCCAGGCGTTGAGCTCGTCGGAGTCGAAGGCGTTGCCCAGGCTCTCCATCCGCACCAGGTGCTCGACCGCGGCGAAGTCGACGCTGATGGGCGCCCCCACCTTCTGGGTGGGCGAGTCCTGGGTGATGAGGATCGGGTGGCGGTCCTCGATGTCGCGCAATTCGAGCATGAGCGTGTCGTACTCGGCGTCGGAGATGATGGGGGCACCCATGTAGTACCGGTAGCCGTGGTCGTCCAGCTCACGACACAACTCGGCGTGCCGGGCGCGTACCTCGTCGGGAACAGTGGTGTTGTCGGGCGCGCTCACTGCAGCCTTTCTGGTTGTTCTCGCGGGGGTGTCCGGGGGAGTGCGGGTTCGGGGGAGGCTTACTTACGGGGTTCGTCCCGAAGGACCCTGGCCCCGTCTCTGACGGCCTTGAGGGCCGCTCTGGCGTGCCGGGGCGAGGCGCCCGCCAACCCACAGGCGGGTGTGGTGACCACCGCGCGGGAGAGCAGGTCGGGGGCCAACCCCAGCCGGTTCCAGAGCTCGCGTACGGGATCGACGTTACGCGCGGGGTCGGACATTTCACGGCCGTCCACCGAGGGCACGACGCCGAACATGAAGCCCACTCCGTCCTCCGCCGCGGTGCCGAGCATCTCGTCGTGGGCGCGGTCGATCAGGTGCGCGTCCATGCCGATCGCGCGGGCACCACTGCGCCGCAACAGGTCGACGGGAACCGACGGGGCGCAGCAGTGCGCGGCCGGTACCGCGCCGGCCTCGTCGAGCGCGGCGAACAGGTCGCGCAACGTCGCTTCCACTCGCACCCGGTCCACGGCGGGCAAGAGCCCGAAGCCGCTGGCGGTGGGCAGGGAACCCACCAGCACCGCCGGTAGTGAGGGCTCGTCGACCTGCACGATGATCCGGGCTCCGGGGGCGCGGGTGCGCACGTCCGCGAGGTGGGCGAGGACGCCTTCCAGGTGCGATTCGGCCAGGTCGCGGCAGGCTCCGAGGTCGGAGACCATCCGCTGTCCGTTGCGCAGCTCCATCGACGCCGCCATCGTCCACGGCCCCGCCACCTGGATCTTCAACGGGCCCTCGTAGGTGTGGGCGTGATCGGTGAGGGCGTCCAGGTCGTAGGCCAGGAAGCTGCCGGCGCGGACCAGGTCCCGGCCGGGGGTGTCGGCCACCCGCCATCCGGTGGGTTGTGTCTCCACGGGCAGGTCCACGAGGAGTCCGGCGGTGCGACCGATCATGTCGGCGCCGGCACCCCGCTCGGGGAGTTCGGGCAGGTGTGGAAGGTCCGGGAGTTCACCGAGGACGGTGCGCGTGGCCTCGTCCGGGTCCTCGCCGGGCCAGGATCCGACACCGGTGGCGGACGCGACGGGCCAGGGGTAGGGCTGCTGTTGACTCACGTTGCCCAAGGTTAGAGCAATACGGCCTCAGGCCAGGGTGAGCACGGGGCCGTCGGGGGTGATCTCCAGTGTGCAGGCGGTGAGGTCGTCGACAATGGCGACGGCGCCCAGGCCCTCCAGGTCGGTGGCGTCGTGGGAGGTGGCCACGGCCAGCACGGTGGCTCCGGAGGCCACCCCCGCGCGGATTCCGGCGGGCGCGTCCTCGATGACCAGGCAGCGTTCGACGTCGTGGCCGAGTGCGGCGGCGGCCTTCAGATAGCCCTGGGGGTCGGGTTTGCCGACGCTGACGTCCTCCGCCGCGACCAGGACCTCGGGGAGGGGCAGCCCGGCGGCGGCCAGGCGCTCGCACATCAGCCGGCGCCCACCGGAGGTGACGGCGGCCCAGCGGTCGGCGGGCATGGCCTTGAGGAGTTCGCCGGTGGCGGGCAGGGCCTTGACCGCGTCCACGTCGTCGAGTTCGAGTTCCTCCAGCTCGTCGGTGGCCTCCTCGATCCGCTCGGCGGGCAGGAACATGGCGATCGTGTCCTCGGAGCGTCGCCCATGGGAGACCCTCAGGACCGCTTCGGGGTCGATTCCGTGGGACTCGGCCCACACACGCCAGGTGCGCTCCACCACCGGGGTGGAGTCCACGAGCGTGCCGTCGATGTCGAACAGGATCGCGTCCGTCGAGATGCGCATGGCCCCACCGTACGGGTTCCAGCGAGCCGAGGGGCCGGGATCAGGCCGCCTCGGCGGGCGCCCTCTCCTCGTCGTCGGTGGCCCCACCGTCCCGTTCGCCCTTGTCCCGCTTGCGGCGGTTGCGCAGCACCAGCACCGTGACGGCCACGGTCGCCACGGCGACCACGCCCACGGCGGTCCAGGGCGAGTTGAGGAACAGCACCAGCCAGCCGCCGACCAGCCCGGAGATGACCGTGCCCCACAGCCCGGCCCAGATCAGTCCGCCGATGAGCGTCGCGACGATGTAGACGGGAAAGCGCATGCGCACGGCGCCCGAGGCGAAGTGGATGGCGGTCTGCATTCCCACGGTGAGGAAGCTGAGCGTGACCACGGGCGCGCCATAACGGTCGATGCGCGCCTTGGCGGCGTCCAGCTTGGGGCCCAGGCGTTCGCCGATCCGGCCGCGGCTGACCCCGGCGCCCACTCCCCGACCCAGCAGGTGGGTGGCGGGGGCGCGCAGCATGATCACCACGAGCAGGGTGACGTAGACCACCCAGAAGGGCTGCCCCTCAAGGAACGCGAACTGCGGCATGGAACGACCCCTTCTGACCTTGGCACCACCAACTTTGCATTGCCTTACCTAAGTTCGGCAAGTGGCCAAGGTCGAAAAAACTGCGTTGTTCGTCCCACATCGCCCGATAAGTGAGCGCTCCGTTCAGGCGATGGAGTCCTCCAGGCGCGAGGTGGCGGCGATGGTCGCCGACCCCAGAACCGCGTCACCCTCGTAGACCACCACGGCCTGACCCGAGGCCACTCCCTTGGCGGGCTCGGCCAGCCGAACCACCAGTTCGGGGCCCTCGTCGGCGTCGCGCTGCCACACCGTCGCCGGGTACACCTCGCCGTGCGCACGCAACTGCACGTGGCACTCGGTCGGCTCGGTCAGCGGGCCACCCCCGCTCCAGACCGGCTTGCGGCCCACGATCCCGTCCACCCGCAGCGACTCGCGCGGGCCCACCGTCACCGTGTTGTTCACCGGCTCGATGGACAGCACGTAGCGCGGGTCGGGCGCACCACCCAGCCCCAGGCCCTTGCGCTGACCGATGGTGAAGCCGTGCGAACCCCGGTGGGTGCCGACCACGTTTCCGTCCTCGTCCTGGATCGGCCCCGGCTTCTCCCCCAGGCGCTCGTTGAGGAACCCGGCGGTGTCACCGTCGGCGATGAAGCAGATGTCGTGGCTGTCGGGCTTGTCGGCCACCGACAGTCCGCGCCGCTCCGCCTCCGCGCGCACCTCGTCCTTGGTGCAGTCGCCCAGCGGGAACATCGCGTGCTCCAACTGCTCGGCGTTGAGCACGCCCAGCACGTACGACTGGTCCTTGGCCTCGTCCACGCTGCGCACCAGCCGACCGTCGAGCTTGCGCACGTGGTGACCGGTCGCCACCGCGTCGAAGCCGAGCGCGATCGCGCGGTCCAGCACCGCCTCGAACTTGATCTTCTCGTTGCAGCGCAGACACGGGTTGGGGGTGTTGCCCGACTCGTACTCGGCGACGAAGTCCTGCACCACCTCGCGATCGAACTCCTCCGACATGTCCCACACGTAGAAGGGGATGCCGATGACGTCCGCGGCGCGGCGGGCGTCGTGGGAGTCCTCCACCGTGCAACAGCCTCGTGCGCCGGTGCGGTAGGACTGTGGGTTCTTGGAAAGGGCCAGGTGGACGCCGGTGACGTCGTAGCCCGCCTCGGCCACTCGGGCCGCGGCGACGGCGGAGTCGACCCCGCCGGACATGGCCGCCAGTACACGCAAAGTCATAGTGCCCTCCAGACTATGCGCCCGGAGCAGGCGGAGGTACCCGCCGTGTGCGGGCGGAGGTACTCACCGGGTTCTGCGAAAATCAACACATGGCTCTGTTCCGTCGTCGCCGATCCAACGACTCCACCGATTCCTCCGCCTCGGTCGCCACCGCCGCGGTGGCCGCCTTCTGGGACGCCTGGCCGTCCCTGCGACCGGCGTTGGCCGAGTCCGTTGACTCCGGCACACCCGTCGCCCCAGAGACGTCCGAAAAGGTCTCCGAGCTGGTCCGGGCGATCCATCCGGACATGGACTGGGAGATCGGCAAGGCGCCGGAGCCGCAGGCCGGTGGTCTCGACGACATGGACCTGTCGACCGACATCGACCCCGCCAAGCTGCTGGAGCAGCTCGCCGCGCTCGACGACCCCTCCAGGCTCACCGACGCGCCCGCCTACGCGATGACGCTGCGTCCAGGAGCCACCGAGGACGCGCGGGTGGTCTCCGAGCGCTGGTCCCGTTCGGCGCCCGACGACGCCGAGTGGACGTTCCGCCCGGTCCTTCCCGCCGACCACGACCGGCTCACCGCCACGGTGAACTGGGAAGACCACGAACTCGACCTGTCGCACGTGTCCGTGTCCATGCGCGTGGACCAGGCCAACGGCCGGATCGACGTGGGCGTGTACCACCCCGACAACATGTTCCTGTCGACCGAGACCCGTAGAAGGCTCGCCGACCACGTCACCCTGCTCGCCCTGGGCGAGGACCAGGTGGTGCGCTGGGTGGGGAGGGTCGAGCCCCTGGACGAGCGGCCCCTGGACCCGCTTCCGCCCACCTCCATGCCGTCCGTCGCCAAGCAGATGGGCGACCTGCTCGGCGGCACCGACGGGTGGGTGACCCTGCACTGGCGGCTGCCGTTGCAGGGCGCGGTGGAGATCCTGCTACGCCACCCCGTGACCCGTCGCGAATACCCGGCGCTGTCGCTGTTCGTACAGGTACTGGTGCCCTACACCGACGCCGACTCCGATCGTCTGCCCAAGGACTCCTCCAGCACGGCCCTCGCCGAACTGGAGGCGGGGCTCAAGCAGATCCTCGGCGACGACGGCGCCCTGTTCATGCGACAGTCCGGGGCCGGGCAACGCATGTACATCTACTACCTCGACCCGGAATCCGGCGTGCTGCCCGAGTTCGAGACCGCGTTGATGGACTGGTCCGAGGGGAAGATCCAACTGCGCACGCAGCTCGACCCGAAGTGGTCCCAGTTCGAGCTGGCCCGACGGCCCTACGTGCGCAAACTGGGTCGTTGAGGTTCTGAGCGGCGGAACGGAGGGTCAAGGACGACCCCCCGTTTCACATCTGGCGATCAAGCACCAACAGGCGTAACGTTGCCCTCCCGTCGGGAGGACGGATTCGATGGATGGTGTGCTGCCGAGTGCGCCCACTGGTCGACCACGGATGGCCGCGGTCGGTGCGATCCTCGCTTTGTGCCTGGTGGCGGCTCCGACGATGTCGCTGTTCCCGGTCGGGGTCTGGAACACCTCCCGTGCCCTGTTCCTGAGCGGTGTGGGGACGTGGACCTTCCTGCTCGCCCCGGTCACCGTCGGCGGCATCCTCCTCATGTGGCTGTTGGCCAGACGCTGGCTGATGGGCGCGGGGGTCAACCACACCACTTCGACGGCCGCCCTGGTCGTGGGCACCGCCATGGCCGTGCCCGTGATCCTGGGGCTGCTCGCGCCCTCGTTCTCGCCGCTGCCCGGTGACGTCGCGCTGAACTCCGCCGTGGTGACCGCGCTGGTGACCACGGTGGCCATGGGCGTGTGCATGCTCGCCTTCCGGGTCCGGGGGCCCTGGCAACCGGGCGTGCTTCCGGGCGTGGCAGTGGTGCTGGTGTCGCTGCTCGTGCTGCCCCTGGCCTCCGACCTCATGCGCGACCGGCACTCCGACCGGCGTTCCCTGTCCCAGGTCGAGGGCTTCACGGACCGGATCGCGGTGCTCGACCACCCGGAGTGGTCCCCGATCCACGCGAACGAGGTGCGCGAGGGGCTGCGGGTCACCTACGCCCGGGCCGGCGAGGAGACCGACGACGTGCACGTGATCAGTTGGTCCGAGGAGCTCGTCGATCAGGGCGTGCTCGCCGACTGCGACTTCAGCGGTGTGGAGTGCATGGCGGAAGAGAGGTTGGTCCTCCTGTACCGGGGAGGGCCGACGGTCCCGCGCGGGGGCGTCCCCAGCGAGGTCCGGATCCGACTGTCGGAGGACTTGATCGCCGCGGTCCGGCCGGCCGGTTCCACGAGGGAGTCGACCCTGCGCACGGTGGCGGAATCACTGCGCCTGGAACAGGCGGACGAACGAACCGACCTCGCCCAGAGCATCGTCGGCGGTTGAAGACCGGCCGGGTCGGTCGTCGGCCTTCGGGCCGGCCGGGCGGGACCTGAGCGCGTTCGGTGAGGGTCCGTCCGGGGCGGCGGCGCAGCAGCCAGGACAACCCTTCGGCCGGCACCGGGTACTCGTGGATCACGGTGGCCTGAACCCGATCTCGCGTTAGTGTCGCCCACTATGTGGACAGTCCTCTTCTACGTGAACCCCCTGACCACCACACTCGCGTTGGCCTTGGGACTGGTCGTGGCGTTGTTCCTGGCCGGGCGGCGACCGGCCATGCGGGCGATGACTCTGTGTCTGTCGGCCCTGTACCTACTGGTCTTGACGGCCCCCTTGAGCGGTCTGGGCGCGATCGGTGAATCGGATCGCCATGTCATCTGGGATCCACGGGCGTCCTTCCAGGACATCGGTGTCCCGAAAGGGCCCGAAAATTTCGGAGTGACACTCGATGACGGCCGCGTGATCCACTATTCGCCAACGGAACCGACGACGACCGAGCGGGCCGAAAAAGCCGAGGTGGAAGACCCGGCCTCGGAAGTTCTCCACGTGTATGAAGGCCCGGACGGCGCCCTGGCCGTGATCGATGCCGAGGGCACACCGGTGGAGCCGGAGTCCGAGGCGGAGCGGATCGCCGTGGAGACCATCGAGCGGGAATTGGAGTTCATGGACGCCCAGGTCGCCCGGTACGAGGAAGAGGGACCATGGAGTGTCACCGGTGGCCTCGCCCTCCAGGAACGGGTCCTGAACACGCTGCTGTTCGTGCCGATCGGCATCGCCGCGTTCTTCGCGTTCTCCTCGTGGTCGGCCCGGCTTCTGTTCGGCCCCGCCCTGTCCTCGACCATCGAGACCACCCAGTGGGTTCTCGCCGCGGATCGGTTGCCCGATACCGGTGATCTTCTCGTCAACGGCGTGGGCTCACTCTTCGGCACTCTCTTCGCCCTGACCGCGGTGGGCCTCGTCGAGGTCTTCGACCGCCGCCCCCGGGCCCGGGCCCCCCTTCGGGACGCCTCCACCTCCGATCGGGCGCTGGGCTCGCTCCCACGCGCCGCGTCCCTCCCCTTGCCTCTCGCCCGGTTTCGGTCACGTTTCGAGCACACCGACTCGTCGACCTGGGATGACAAAAACGATGGGATTGACTCCCCTCTGTGATGGGAACTGGATCGACCGAAACCCCTTAACCCTGGGAAGGGTGTGGCCGTTGGCTCCCGGACACAGCGACAAGGGCGGGCCCGTTCCCGTCCCCGAACAGGTCGCGCACTTCCACCGGCGGGAACTCCCCCCACCGCTCGTCGAAGATCAGGTGCTCACGGGACCCGCCGGTGTGGGCAAGACCCAGCTGGCCGCGCACCACGCCCGGGCGCTGCTGACCGACCACCCCGACACCCTCGTGGTGTGGGCCGACGCCACCGACCGGGAGGGCGTGGTCTTCGCCTACTCCCACGCGGCCCGTCGGGTCCTCGACCACTGCCCCGACGACCCCGAGCTCGCCGCCGGCCGATTCCTGTCGTGGCTGTACGACCCTCCCCAAGGCGTGGACCCCCGCTGGTTGGTGGTGTGGGACCACCTGACCGACCCCCGCGACTTCGACGACCTGTGGCCGCCGCTCGGTCACCGACCCCGCACCGACGGCCAGGCCCGGGGGCGCGAGAAGGGGCGGATGATCGTCACCACCCGGCTGCCCACCGAACGTTTCACCCCTCCCGGTCGGCGCCCGGTCGAGGTCTCCTCGTTCACCCGGGCCGAGGCCCGCGCCTACCTGCGCTCCGCCCTCACCGAGGCCGGTGTCGCCCACTCTCCCGCCGAACTCGACGCCCTCGCCGCCGCCCTCGACCACCACCCGCTCTCTCTGGGCCAGGCCGTCGCCTACATGGCGGATCGCCGCACCGCCTGTTCGGACTACCTGGAGCTGCTCGGCGACTCCCGCGACGCCCGCGAACCGGCGCTGGAGCGCGCCGACCGTCACCGTCCGATCGGGGTGGCCCGCCCCCTCATGGGGCTGATCTCGCTACTCGGTCCCCTGGCCACCCCCGAACAGGTGCTCGTGTCCCGACCGTTCCGCAATCACCTGGGGCGCCGCACCTACCCGCCGCGGCGCCTCGCCGAGCACGAGGTCCGGTTGGCGCTGGCCTCCCTGGAACGCCTGCACCTGATCACCCGGGACACCCCACTCGTGATCGCCGCGCACGACCACCCGCGCTCCCGACCGACCATGGAGAGCGTGCGCACGGCCGCCGACGGGCTCATGAAGGTGTGGCCGGACACCTGCCGGGGAGCTTCCCTGGAGTGGCGGCTGTTGTCGAGCACCGACGCACTGCGCTCCCACGCGCCCCCGGGTTCGTTGTGGGACGTGGACCCGCACCCCCTGCTGTTCCGTACCCGTGCCCCCGCTTGGGCCGGTGCCGCGGAGAGCCCGCTCCCCTACCGGGAGATGTTCATGGCGGGTTCCTACCGGGAACTGGAGGAGTCCTACGAGCGGCACCTGGTGATGGAGGGGCCCGATGGGCCGACCGCCCTGCGCGTTCGGCATTCACTGGCCTATTTGCGGGCCTGGGCCGGCGACACGACCGGGGCCATGGTGCGCTTCCGACACCTACTGCACGACCTGCGCCGGTGGCACGGCGCCGACCGGGTGGAGGTGTTCGGTACCCGGGGGAACCTGGCCCTGTGCCGAGCCGACACCGGCGACCTGGCCGGCGCGGTCGCCGAGGCCCGCCGGCTCCTGGAGGACCAACGAGAACATCTGGGACCCGACCACCCGAACACACTCACCACCTTGCACAACCTCGCCCACTGGCGGGGCCGGATCGGAGACCCGCGCGGGGCGGCGGAGGAGTTCCGCCGGCTGGCTCGGACCCGCGCGGAGGTATTGGGCGCCGACCACCCCGTCACGCTGCGCTGTCGGCACGATCTGGCGTTCTGGCGTGCGCGCGCCGGTGAGACCGAAGGAGCGGTGCGCGCCCTGGAGGAGTTGCTGCGGGACCGAGGTCGGGTACTGGGACCTCGGCACCCGGACACCCTGACCACGAGGAGGCGGGTGGAACGCCTACGCCGCGAGGCCAGGATCAAGGCGGAGGTGACACCGAACGGGGGCGCGGGTTCCGAGGACAGTGGGGCCCGTGCCTCCCTGGCCGGGAGTAATGGAGGAAGTCACGAACTCGACCCCAACGACGAACCCACGGGCCCCCAGGCCGCCAGGCACCTCCGCGGCTGACCCCCGGCCCGGCCGAAGCCGAATGGTCTTGCTCCCAGCGCCGATTTCGGTGGAGCAGGCTGTGGGGCGGTTCGGGGGGTTCCGAGGGGTACGGGGGCGGTTCAGGGGGCGCCTGAGGTTCAGAGCCCACCGATTCACGGGGCGGGTGTGGGGTGGGTCGGTGGGGCGCCCGGGCAGCACGAAACCGGCGCTGAGAGCAAGATCGTCGCGGTAGGGGGCAGGAGTGGTCATGGTTCCGGGTGTTCGACCTGATCGATGACCTGGGCGGCCTCGATCTGGTCCGCCTCGGTCACCACCCGGCGCAGGGCCGGCACCGCCATGGCCAGTGAGACCAGCACCAGCACACCCGAGGCGATCGGAACGTAGTACAGCTCCACCCGCCCGAGGAGACCCGCCAGAAGGGCCGCGACCGGGCCGAAGGCGGTGCCGGACACCTGCACGAACGACATCACCCTCCCCAACTGGTGTCCCGGGACGATCAGCTGGATGGCGCCGAGCATCACGATGTTGGACGCGGTGATCACGAAGCCCAGCACGACCCACGCCACCACGGCCGCGTAGGCGTTCGGGGCCAGTCCGAAGCCCAGGAAGCACAGGCCGGTGACGGTGAAGAACACCAGCTCCAAGCGGAACCGGCCCAGCCGAGCCACCATCGCTCCGACCGTGACCGCGCCCAGGAGCGCGCCCACCGCGGATGAACCGAGGAACGCACCGTACAGGGCCGCCGGCACCCCGAAGTGGTTCTGCGCGATCAGCACCATGACGGCGCTCAGCGCGGTGAAGGCGGCGTTGAGCGCCAGGTTGAAAAGCAGGATCGGGCCGAGGGAGCTTCCCCGGAAAACGAAGACGAACCCCTCGCGCAGGTCGACCAGAGCCGAGGGCCGCCCACTGTCTCCGGTCCCGGCCACTCCGGCAGCCCCGTCGGCATTTTGCCCGGGGGCACGACGCACCGCCAAGGGCAACCCGAGCAGGACCAGCGCCCCGAGAACGTAGGCGCCGGCGTTGGCCGCGATGGGAACGAACGCCATGATGGCGAACAGGAACCCGGCTAGCGGCCCGCCCGCGAAGTCCTGGGTGACGGTTCGCCCGCCCTCAATGCGCCCATTGGCCCGGTCGATGGTCCCGGCCGGGGCGAGGTTGGGCATCAGCGCCTTGCCCGCCAGATCGTAGAACACCTCGCAGGTCATGACGGTGAACATGACCGCGTACAGGACCCAGATCGTGGCGTGCCCGGTCGCGACGAGCACGGCCAAGGCCACGAGCGCGATCGACCGTGCCATGTTGGTGCCGATCATCAGCCGCACCCGGTCGACCCGGTCGACGACCACCCCGGCGGCCAGACCGAACAACAGGAAGGGCAGGAAGCGGGCGGCGATCAGCCCGGACACCAGGAGCGGGTCGTTGGTGAACAACGCCGCCACCAGTGGCAGGGCGATGGCCATCATGCCGTCGCCGAGGTTACTGGCCAGACTCCCGAGCCAGAAGCGGTTGAAATCCCGGCCGAGACCGGGTTTACGTGTGGCCTTCTGCAAGGGGTGGCCTTTCGTGGGGGATGGGGGCCGTGCGGCCGGCTTCATCTTGCCCGGCCGGCCCCCTGCCCTCAAGCCCCACTCACGGCTCGTCCTCATTGCCGCGCGCGATCCCCTTGTGGTGTCAGGGACGGCGAGTGGACAGGACGCAGAACTCGTTGTCCTCCGGGTCGGCCATAACGACCCAGCTGAACTCGCTCTGCCCATTGTCTACTCGGCGGGCACCGAGTTCGACCAGACGGCGGACCTCGTCGGCCTGCTCCCGGTCGGTGGGGTTGACGTCGATGTGCAGCCGGTTCTTGACGGACTTGCCCTCGGGCACACGGGCGAAGGTCAGCGCCGGAGGCACCGGCCCCACGCGCTTCTCGTCCTCTGTGGCCGTGGCCGGGCCGATGGCGACGAACGCGCCTTCGTCCTCCACCCCCAGCACCCTGTAGTCCAGGACCGCGCACCAGAAGCGGGCGAGCACCTCCGGCTCCGCGCAGTCGATCGCGAGCTCGCTGAACTTGCTGGCCATGTCGGAACCTCCGGATCGAGCCGTGTGGGTCGGATCGGGTGCAGATCAGATTCTGCTTATACCACGTCCACCTTCCCCCATGTCCACTTTGACGTCCTTTAGAGTCAGCCGGTGGTCTTTCGGTGTGCTCGTATCGTCATTAGGTCAATCCGAGGGCTCATCCTCGCGCATGTCGAGTACCACCGAAGTGACCCACTCGGCGATTTCAATATCGCCATGGCTTCCGGCGACTCGGCCAGATCTGGAATGCTCGGGGGCGCCCAAGGTTCTGTGTCGAAAGTACTCGGTTGACTTATCCACATGCCTTTCGTTCGCGTGGTCGCCGAGGCCCTCACTCACCTGGATGCTTTCCCCAGGAAGGCCCTTGCTAGGGTCGATTCCGTCGAATCCGGGGTCCGAATCTGCTGCTGGCTCGGGTTCTTTTGTGAACTTCTCCGGATCGGGGTTTCGGGCAGGGGAATGCGCGGGAGCCCAGGGGTCCCCCCGAAATCAATGGGATCACGAGAAGAGCCCTCGCACCAGACCACGGTTCACACCTGTGGATAACTCTGCGAAGGGCCACCCGGGGCCCGCACCAACTCGGTAAGAAGGTTCCCGGGCGGAATCCGGTGACCCGGTGCGGGGTGCGGGCGACGGGGCCACCGGGTTTGGGACC
The DNA here is from genome assembly GCF_053615935.1 of Nocardiopsis sp. NPDC055879. Taxonomy (NCBI): domain Bacteria; kingdom Bacillati; phylum Actinomycetota; class Actinomycetes; order Streptosporangiales; family Nocardiopsidaceae; genus Nocardiopsis; species Nocardiopsis sp. NPDC055879. Next base: position 120,069 of record NZ_JBSHCT010000002.1, on the reverse strand, counting down.
TACTCCCGGGGCGGCTCGCGCAACCAGGGCTCGGGCAACGGGGAGCGTTCGACCAGCGCGTCGTTCAACCGTCGCCAGTACCGGCCGGCCTCGGCCAACGCCCGCCAGGCGACCACCACTCCCCCGACCTCGCGCAGCGCCTCGCTCACCGAGTCGTAGCAGTGAGTGGCGTAGTCGTAGGCGATCCCCCGCTCGTCCGGCGGGGCGGACGGCCGCACCATGGAAGCGAGCCAGGTGGAGGGCAGGGGCTCACCGGAACGGATCCGACGATCGAGCTCGGAGAAGAGGCGGTCGGCCCGAGCCAGCGTCCAAGCGGCGTGCGCAGGTCGGCCGGGGTGGTCGAGGAGCCGGCAGATCCCCGCGACCAACTCGTCGGACCGCGTGGTCTTGGAGGTCGAGGCGGTCGGGTGAACGAGTGAGAGCGCGGCGGGCTCGGAGGACTCGGAGAGTCCGGGAACGTCGGTGCTCATGCGCAGCACGCCCTCACGGTCGCCTCGGGCAGATTCTCGGCGTAGCGCCGAACCCGACGGGAGCGGCGGCGGATTTCCGAGGTGAGCTGGTGGGCGTAGCCGTAGGGGGTGGTGTGCAGGCCTCGCGAGGGGTGAGAGAGCCGTATGAGCATGGCGAGTAGGGCCAGTAGGATCTTCATTGTCGTCCTGTCTTAGTCAGGTCGGCCATGGCCCCGGGGCGTGTGTCCGCACGTCGCCGGGGTTCTTCCTTGCTTCAGCGTGATCGTACCTTAACCCTTTCATGCACTGCTATAGAATTACCCAACCTGATTCTGACCGGCACTCCATGCCAACGTCGTCTGTATGAGTGAAGTGAGCATCCCTGCTGGTTACAGCGCTGACAGCGAACTCGATCACGATGGACCGGATCCGGTGTGGCTTCAGCTGGCCGCAGTGTTGATCGCTCGTATCGAACGTGGTGACTACCCGGCGAACCGTCCGATCCCGAGCATCGCCGGCCTGGTTCAGGAGTTTGGGCTCGCCAGAGGCACAGTCATCAAGACGACAGCTCTCCTTGAGGAGAAGGGCCACGTGCGGATCGTGGCGGGCAAGGGAGTATTCGTCCTACCTCAGGACTGACGACCTGCCGGGTCACCGGAAGAGAGATTCGGTCACTACGACCCCAACGGACAGAGCTGCCGAAGGTTCAGTGCGGAGCGTATCCAAGCCGTGACCGTAGAATTGTCGGCTTCGCCCCTGTAAGGGCGCCCCACGCGCAGAAAACCTCGAAGAGAATCCTCGAAACAGTCGCGCGGGCGCGCCCGCGTCCTACATAATTCTTATCGAGGGTGGGGACGGCCCGCCGGGGGTTTCACTACTCGTTTTCCCCGGTGGGCCCTCTTCCGCCACTCACCTTTCCCGGGATATGTGATTTGCGGTGGGGACTAATCAACTTCCCGGGATTCGGCCTCAGGGCCGGGGCTCTCCGTTGAGGAGAATGGGGGAACTCCGTGGGTGCTGTTGGCAGAGGGAGCAGCCGGGGGTACGGAGTGATCAACAAGAGAGTCCCGGTCCTGTGACTGAATCCTGCTCTGCAGGTACTGGACCTGAGTGGTCAGCGCGTCCAACTTCGCGATCACCTCGTTGTGCTGGACCAGTTCGAGCTCTTGGTCCTCTTCCCAACGACCTTCGCTGTACTCCTGCTCCATCGCGGTGACGATCACACCGATCACCAGGTTCAGCATGATGAACGCCGTGAGCACGATGTACAGGACGAAGAAGATCCACGCGTTGGGATGTTGTTCCAACACCGCATCCGAGACGTCCGGCCAGTTCTCCGTGGTCATGAGCAGGAACATCGTGTACAGCGTGGTGCCGAGGTCACCGAAGAACTCGGGCACGTCCTCGCCGAACATCTGCTGTCCGAGGATCGCCGACACGTAGATGACGATCAGCAACAGCCCGATCACCGTGCCCATGCCGGGGACCGCCTTGAAGAGCGCTCCTATGATCTGGCGCATCTGCGGGACCGCGGTGATGAGTCGAAGGATGCGCAGCACTCGCAGGATCCGCAGCACCGCGAACGGTCCGGTCGACGGGATCAGCGAGATGACGACCACACCGAAGTCGAACCAGTTCCAGGGATCTTTCCAGAACCTGCCCCGCCAGGCGTAGAGCTTCAGCGTCATCTCGATGGCGAAGATACCGATGAAGATCCGCTCCGCGATGAGGAGATACGGAAGGGCAGAACCCCCATAAGTGGCCCATCCCAATATGATGGCGTTGGCCAGAATCACGCAGAACATCGTGTTCGAGAACCATCGGCTCTCCACAAACTTGGTGACCTGGCCGCGCCGCAATGCCACTTCCCCCTCAACGTTGAGACCTTGCAATAGGACAAGGTTCGCCAAATATATCGAAGCCCTTGTTCACGCTTCGAAGTGCCCTTGCTCGCCGAAGTACATCCATACGACCACAGAGTCGATGGTCCCCCTCCCCGACGACGGACACCACCCCCATGACGTTACGACGATCCCGCACCGAACGAGTCGACAAACCGCGACCCGAGACCCTGATCAGGGGTACTTTCCGGGGCTCGTCAAGGGGTGCGCTCCACCACAGCCCGGATGACGAAGCGGCCGCATTCGGCCACCCCACGGACGCAAGAACACCCGCCCACGCGATACGCCCGACGTTCGGTGACCGATAAGGCGCACGATGCGCCGCGCGCATAGGGGATGACAGCGTCGGAGTGGGTGAGATAAGAGGGTCCCGCCGCTGGTATGTTCACCTCTGGCCTCGGTGACGCTCCGAGCCGCTGCCCCTGCCCAGCGCCCCCGACCGAGGAAGAAGCATGGCGGAGCTGAAGTACTTCACCGGTTCGATGAATTCGGGCAAGAGCACCATGGCCCTCCAAGAGCACCACTCTCGCGGGGGTGAGGGTGTGCTCTACACGAAGCAGGACCGGGCAGGCTCCGGGATCATCTCGTCCCGGCTGGGCTTGAAGTCCCCCGCGATCGAGGTGGGGGACGTCCTGGACCTGTACGACGACGTCGCCGACCGCAAAGCCCCGTACGTCATCTGTGACGAGGCCCAGTTCCTGTCCTACAAGCAGGTCGGACAGTTGGCGGGCGTGGTCGACGGCATGGACATCGACGTGTACTGCTACGGGATCCTGACGGACTTCCAGGGGCAGTTGTTCCCGGGCTCGAAGCGCCTGGTGGAGCTGGCCGACAAGATAGAGGTTCTGCCGGTCTACGCGCGCTGCTGGTGCGGCAACCGTGCCACGCATAACGCGCGGGTGGTCGATGGCGTGATGGTTTACGAGGGCGCGCAGGTCCACATCGGTGGCAACGAGTCGTACACGACCCTGTGCCGCCACCACTTCATGGCCGGCATCGCTTAACCCAGGTTACGCCGACCGTGACCATTTTTACTGCCCTACTCCTCAGGAATTCTACTCCCAAGGGTGATTGACAGCTGAGGCCCAAATTTACGCGCCTCCCCTGTGAAAGCAGTAGATGTAACCTCATCACTTGACGAGAGGCGAATTGCATAGGTTGCACTTCTCTGCTGAACCAGCATTACATATACGGATTTCGAATTATCTTCCAAGGAACCGTAATAATAATGGGATTCGTCCCCCATATCTGCAACACCGGACTCTGCAACCACCATTTCCGATTCAACCTGAGCACGAAGTTCTTCTAGGTCGACAGAGGCGAGATCATCCCTACTCCCGTCCGGCGTATAGATAATCGCCCTATAGGAGAAGTCGAACTCCCAGGGAACAGTATAAGCCCCCGAAGGCGACATCGTCCCACCACAATCATCCGACCGGACAAGGTCCCCTTCAGCGGGCATCCCGCCATCAGTTGACGAATCTTCGTATTCCCCCTCCGATGCACTGAAATTGAGATTCAGCTCTCGAATAGAAGGAAGAGTTCTTCCGCAAAGATCGAACTTATCATCGAGGAATTCTTCCCGTGGAGTTACACTTTGATTAGCAATCGGAGCCGGAGAATCACCTGGCGAAATACCTGATGAAGCTACATTTAGGAACGTACTGAGAATACCGACGATCACCCCGAAGACACCAAAGGCAGCGAGGGTTCCACAGCCGAAGACGGCGGTGGCGGCCTTCCAACCGTGCAGACCCTTCTTCGCCGGCTCCTTGTGCTTTGTTTCTTCTTCGGTCTTCGTATCCGACAAGGTTAAGCCTGCGCTTCCAGCTGAGCCTTCACTTCGGGGTGCTCAAGCGGACGGGTGAACCCCACGATGTCCGCACGATTGGGGTCATCGTACTCGCGCACCGCGATCGGTCCACAGTTGGTGCACCAGGCCTCGACCATCAGTCCGTCACCGACGACCATTCCCATGTGACCGGGCCCTGGGGGCTCCCCCGCCCGCGTGACATCAAAGAAGACCAGGTCACCAGGTTGTTCATCCCCTATCGGAACTTCTGGACCAAAGTTCCACTGGTCCTGAGAAACCCGAGGAACAGTCACCCCGATGCTCTCGTAAGCCTTCATGGTCAAACCGGAGCAATCGAACCCGTTCGGTCCCGTCCCACCCCAGACATACGGCTTTCCGCGCTGGTCGAGAGCCCAATCGACGACGGCCTGAGTCAAGTCGTCCGGGGCACTGCCGATCGGCGCACCATCCTGGTCCACCTGGCAGAGCACCGCCGTACGAACGGAGTCGGTGGAGTTGAATTCACCTTCCGCGTAGCGGTCGGCCCACTCCAACACATCGTCCACGTACCACCAGGCGTGGTTGTAGCCATAGATGGCCTGCCGCACATCGTCTTCGATCCCATGGGCGATGAGATAGTCGGCAGAGGCCGGGATCGCGTCGGCGGGGTCGTACACGTTGACGACCCCGTCGTCGTTCCCATCCAAGCCATAACCCTGTTCCGGGCGTTCCTCCACAGCCTGGATCGGTTCACCGCCCCAACTGTTCCCGGCGGCAGAACCGTCCAAGGCCCCGAACTGCATCGGTCCGGCGGCGCCCCAGTCGTTGTGGCCTTCGGTGATCCCGGGCCCCTCCCAACGACCGTGGTGCGACTCGACCTGGCCGACCCCGGCGAGGATGTTCCACGGGATCCCTCGGTCCTCGCCCACGTCCTGGTAGATCTCCAGGTAGTTCTCGGGAATGGAGTCCATGGCGTACTCGCTGCTGTCCGGCTGATCCGCGTCGGCGTTGGGACCACAGACCACCCCGGACGCGAGAAGAGTACCGACGTTGTTGGTGGTGATCGTGGGAACCAACATCAAGGTCAGAAAGACCAGACCGGCGACACCGATCACCGCGATCAGTCCGACTCGGGTCAGGCATGAGCCACCCGAATCAGGGGCCGAGGGTTGCCGCTGCCAGAGCACGTGACTACTCCTCCCCGAGCTGACCGGCCTCGGCGGGCTGGAAGTCGAAGACCTCCCAGGAACCGCCTTCCTTGATCACGGTGATGGCGAACTCTCCCAGCTCTTCGTCGAACTCGGCTTCGCCGGTCTCGGTGATGGACTGGGCCGTGACCACGAAGGTGATGGAGTCGGATCCGTAGGTGCGGATGGAATCGACCTCGGCCCGTCCCTGAGCGACGGCTTTCGCCTCGCTCCTCTCCTCCCAGAAGGCCCCTGCCCGGTTGGCGTCGGACAGCACTTCCGCGTACTCGTCCGTGGACAGAGCCTCCATCGACGCGTAGTACGACTCGGGAGGTTCGGAGTAGTCGATGGTCCCGTAGGCCTCGGCGAAAGCCTTGGCTGTCGCGCCGGCGGCCTGGAACTCCGCCTCGGTGAAGGGGAACCAACCGAGGACGTCCTGGTCCTCGGTGTCGGTGGTCGGGATCGGGCTCGGCGGCACCGTGGCCAGCCCACCGGGAGCACTTCCGGCCGGATCCGGTCCTTCCTCGGTGGGAGCGACCTCCCGAGGCGGCCCGGAGGCCCCCTCTTCTTCGTCGCTGAACCCACCGAGGCTGAAGTAGATCCCGAACCCGGCCAGGGCCGCGATCAGAACGATCACAACCAGCCGCTGTGTGCGCTCGGGGAGAGGGTTGGGCATGGTCTTCAGTTGCCTTGTCGTCTACTCGTCGGCTTAGTCATCATTCAGCCAGAAGGGCACGTCCCGCTTCCGGTCCCGGGTCGAGTTTCCACCCTCGCCCCAGAAGGGGGTGATGGGGGCGTTGTCACGACGCTTGTCGGAACCGGTCAGCCAACCGCCCTCACGGTCACCTCGGCCGCCGCTCGCGGGCGGCGGAGCCGGACGCGACGGACGCTGCGGAGCGGGACGGTCGCGCTTCTCCTGAGGAGCTCCCCACCGGGATCCACGGTTCCCGATGTTGCCCTGAGCGGGTGTCTCTCCACGGCCACCGAAGATGCCACGTCCGGAGCTGGGCTCTGGCCGCTCGGAGCTTGCGGCCCGAGAGTTCCCGGCACCGGCACCGAAGGTTCCGCCACCGTTGGAACCACCGCCGTCATTACGAGTCGGGCTGTCATTGCGTCCCCCGGTACCGAACACCGAAGCCCAACCGCTGTCGCCGGTTCCGGTGTAGCCACCCGCAGGCCTGGGTGGGATGTTCCCGTTGTTGGGGCTTCCGCTGCCGGTGAGGTTGGGGGCCTGATCGGTGGTGCGGTTACCGCCGTTTGGACGTCCGGCGCTCGCGGCGGACGCGGTGTCGCGCCGGTTGACGTTGAGGGGTGGCGGAGCCTCATTGCCGCGTACCCGGCCATATCCACCTGCGCCTCGGACTCGGGCAGGCTCTCCGGCCTCGCCGGGAGTCTCTTCGGGGGTTCGGCCATCGGTGGTGACACCAGGCGCTCCTGCGCCATTGGCCGGAACACCCGCTGCGGCGCCCGCGATCATTCCCGCTCGTTGACGGCCCCAGTTCTGAGCCTTGAGGTAGGCGACGGGGGGCAGGACAGCCGCGCTGTTTCCAAGCGCCTGACTGCGAGCCGCATCGCTGACGATCCGCGAGGTGAAGGTGTTCGCGTTCACCGAAGCGAACAGGTAAGCGAAGGTCTTGCGGTAGATGAAGAGCGCGAGGGTGAACAGAGCCAGCAGGATCATCTGCAGACCCCAACCGATGGGGGTCGACATGACGAGCCCGTAACACAAGACCAGCAGGGCGATCATCAACACCACGAAGATCTGCTTGAGCAGGAATCCCACCATCAGCTCCACCCAACGCAGCAAAACCGTGCGCCCGTAGCCAGGGTGGATACCGATGAGCAAGAAAACCGGGGAAATCATGAAGAGCAGCATGAAGCCGATCTTCAAAACAATTAGCGCCACAGACCCCGCAAGAATCAACCCGCCTGCGAAGAACGCAGCGAAGAGCGCCAAGGTCGCCACCCCAAGCCGACTCCCCGGATCCTCTCCGGAAAAGAGAGGGTAGACACTTGGATAGTTTTCTTGCACATCCGAAGCAATGGCCTCGTAGCTCTCTTGCTTATCAGTAATAAGAGCAGTGGCATCGAGTTCACCATCTGCGATTTGCTGTTGCTCAATTCGACTGATTCCCTGAGCAGCCAACAAATCTTCAGCGTGCAACTCGCCAGCGTTGATAGCCATGTCGTCATTGCCGAACTGGCCAGCCATCCAGGGCTGACATACCAGGCTCGACCACATCATGTCCGCGTTACGGCGGACCTGAAAATCCGCCTCTGACTCCCAGTCCGCACGTTCAGGAGGTTCTGCACCGGCCGGGCACGAAACAGCCGCCCCACCATAGGGAACTTGCCCGACAGCGCTGGTCACCAACTGAGTACCGGAGTTCACCAGACTGCTGCCCAACCCCATCACCTGTGCGGGGTTGATCAGGATCCACATCCCGAGCGCGGTCGCCGCCACCATCCAGATCGTCGACTCGATGGTCAGGGTCATTCGCTTACGGATCAGACCGAACCAGCCGAGCCAGATCGCACCCAGGATGACGATGGTCGGGATGAGCGGTCGCCACACGCCTTCGCGCAAGGCGATGACGACGTTTTCCACCGTCTCGGTGAAACTGGCGAGCAACCCGTCGGAGGTGGCCGCCTGGTAAACGGTGATCGTCGACTGGTTGATGGTCTTCGAAAGGTCCCAGGCCGAGTTCGCGAGGGTTGCCTGAGCTCCGTTCGCCATCCCGTCGACGCAGGACTCGGTGATCATGTGCCATTGCTGTCCGGCCGTTCCGTACTGGCCGTACATGCTGGCGTCAGGAGGCAGCCCGTCCGGGGATCCTTCGATCGCCGATTGCGATTGCGGGGGAACGAGAAGGCCATCGGATCCGCTGCCGGCGGACTCGGGAAGTGGAGCGGGCTGGCCTGGGCACAGGGGGTTGGCCGTCGCGCTGGTGAGCGGGATCAGGATGAACCCGCAGAGCATCAGGAACGTCATCAGGAGGCGTCGCCATCCCCGCCGGTGGACGTGCTGATGCGTCATCTGCTGAGCTCCTGCGTCGTGTGTTCGTCCGGGATGATGGCAGACCAGAAGGCCTCATGCCGCACACACGCCCACGCGCCACCCGGCACGCGGTCTGTCCGCGACAACAAGGCCCCCGCATGTCTTTACCCCATCCTCTATGGTGCGCCATCACCAGGCCGGGGGTTGGCTGCAACGCGACTCGTTTTCTTCTCGACACCTCCGGACCACTCCACCACCGGGGGGCGAATCACCGATTTCGTGACGTTTACGCAGGTAAAGACGCCGACCGGACACCCGTAACTCCCGATAACCGCGAGGCCACAATTTGCTGGCCACGAGGAGACTATGAGCGGCGTCACAGTATCTTTCGTAGCGAAAATCGGACATAGGACAATCTTTCAGACTGGGACCGGGTTCCTATAACTGCTTCGGTGGGAGCCGCAGCGTGTATTGACGTTGGGCCGAAACGGTCCCGGGACCTTCCCTGGCCGGGTCTCACCCTCCGTCCACGCACACCGGCACCTTCGCCCACCCTGCTCGTGTCGGTCCCGCTCCCAAGAACCGGATCCGTGAGCCGGACGTCTAGACGAACGGATGCCCGTGCGCGTTCCGCTCGCCTGGCTTCCGCGCCCCCGCACCCCCGCGTCCGCTTCCCCCGGTCACATCCGCCCACCGCTCCGGGAACCCCGGCGTCGCGAAGCCCGTCCTACCGAAACGCCCCTACCCCTGGCGCCCGTGCTCCCTCCGACGCTCACCACCCGGGTGACTTCACCCCCCGTGAAGCGCCACCTGGGCGAAGGCGGGGCACGCACGCATTCCGACAGGTGACAGGAGCCGTAAATGGCGGAGATCGCACGGAACTCCATCGTCGTTCCGGTCGACGACGGCATGATCCGCATCGCCGATTTCAAGGAGGTCGTGGACCCGAGCGTTCCCCGGCGAAGGATCTCGCCGGTCATCAGCGAGAGGGGCGACCACCTCTACATCCACTGTTCGGAGGGTGCGGACCGTGTGCGGGTGACCGCTCGCTTCTTCGACGCTCCAGGGGAGGGCGGCGACGCGTCGATGGTGGACACGGGGACCGCACGGTTGACCCTCCGCTCGCAGTTCCTGGCGGTCCAGGGCGCCCCTGGGAGCAACTTCCTCTGGGGTGCGCCCTTTCAGGGGCCGGCACGGGTCAGGGTCTTCCATACGGGACTCTCCAAGGTCGACGATCCCGAGGACGAGAAGTACCTGCTGGACTTCGCTCCGGCCCGTTGAAGGGCGGGCGCGGACGCAGGGAACCGAGTACCGTACGAGCCACCCCCTGTCCCTCCCCCGGAGTGTCATGAGTCCCGTTCCCCCCGCCCCCCGCCGGCCCTCAACGGAACCACCGAAGTCCTCGCCGGAGCGGGCGTTCCGGCGGACGCGGCTGCCGACCCTGGCCGCCACCGTGTTGCTCCTGCCGACGCTGGTGGCGGTGACGGTGATGCCGGTCGGCATGATCGTCGGGATCATCATGGTGTTCGTCTTCTTGCCCGGAAGCGTCGTCGGAGCCGTTCTCACCTACGGCGCCGCGCTGATCCCGTTGGTGGTCATCGCCACCGTGGCCCGTTACGCGCTCAAGCGCTCCGGGTGGCGGCGCCCCATGGGCATCGTGCTGGTGCTGTACGTGGCGTTGGCGCTGCCGCTGCTGCCGGTGAAAGCGATGGTGCTGCTGTCCGAGGCGCACGTGCTCCGCACCCCCGAGCCGGTCAGCATGCACTCCGAGGATCCGTCCTGGTTCCTGTGGGCCCATCTGCTCGTGGGCGCCGTCCTGATCGTCCTGGTGGCCGTGGAGTGTCTGGCCGTGGTGCGGGCGCGACGCGTCGGGGAGGGGGACGGGGGCGCAAGCGAGCCGACCGGTTCGGGATGGGGCGGGATCGGCGCGGCCGTCGTGGCCCTGTCGGTGGTGGCCGTGCCCATGTCGGTGCTCGCCTACGAGGGCGCGGCCCGGGAGACCGCCGCCCATGTGGCCGCGGACGTGGCGACCATCGGTGAGCGCGAGGACCCTCTGGCGGTTCTCGACCATCCCACGTGGGACCCCTGGTGGGTGAAGACGCGTGACGGCGACGATCGGGTGGAGGTCCACTACCGCCGGAAGCCCGAGGCGATCCTGGAGGTGCACACGGTCCCACTCGATTCCGACGTGGTCGCGTGCTGGGAAGAGTCCGAGGAATCGGACTGCGTAGTGATGGGGGTCCGGGTCCCCGGTTTGGGCGAAGGTGAACTTCGGGCAGCGACAGATCTGCACACCGCCTCAACGCCCACGGACACATCGACAGTCGTGTACCTGGAGATCGCGGGCAGCGACCTGATGGTGATGCTGCTGCCGGGAATCGATCAGAGCAAGAGTTTCCTGCAGGGGCGGGTGCCCTATGACATCTCAGCGGAGGAACTCTTGGACGCGGCCGAGGGGCTGTACCTGATGGACCAGGGCGACACCGAGGCGGTGCACCGGCTGGCCCTGGACGCCCACCTGGCGTGGTGATCGGCCGGATCCGGTGAGCCGGGTGGGCCGGATGATCGAACTCACCACGCGCATTCCCCCGGTAACGGAGAGGGAATGTTCGATGTTGGCGAGTGGGATCGACTGAACTTCGGTCGACTCAAGTGAACTCGGGGGACCCCGGGAGCTCGGGGGAATTCGGAGGGAACTTCTCCATACTTCTTCATGTCCGGATGAGGACACGGAAGACGGAAAATTCGGACTGGAGGGCGGGCATTCCAACCTTTGTCCGAGAGGAGTACGGGAGAAGTATTCGAGGACGCCGACGGAACGAATCGCGTGACCGACCGAGCAGGTACGGGCGCGTTCCGAGCCCTGGAAAAAGCTTGAAACACCGGCTCACACGACTGACCGATTGCGGTCAACCGCCCTTGGTCCCCAATGTGTTCATCAGCCCATCGGACTACAGTGGAGTTTCGGTTCCGACTGGTCATTGAAACGGCGCTCCCTCCCCTACCTCGCCACACCACACCGCATCGCCAGAAAGGAAACCTCCCCCATGTCGACCCCCGAACACGCCACCGTCGGCCGTTACGAACTTCGCGGGCGCCTGGGTTCGGGTGGGATGGGAACGGTCTGGCACGCGTTCGACCCGATCCTGCAACGGGACGTGGCGGTCAAGGAGGTCCTGCTGCCGGACGGCATGAGCGAGGAGGACCGGGTCGAGGCGCACGCCCGGACGCTGCGCGAGGCGCAGGCGACCGCGCGGATCCACCACAGCGCCATCGTCACCGTCCACGACGTGCTCGAACACGACGAGAGCCCGTGGATCGTCATGGAGCTGCTCAGTGGCTCCTCCCTGCACCACCACATCGAGGCGCACGGGCCCATGCCGGTGGAACGGGTGGAAGAGGCCGCCCGGGCGCTGCTGGGCGGGCTGAAGGCGGCGCACGCGGTCGGGGTGACCCACCGGGACGTCAAGCCCGCCAACATCATGCTCACCGAGGACGACCGGACCGTCCTGATGGACTTCGGGATCGCCAACGTCGACGGCAGCGCCGCGCTCACCCAGACGGGTGTGTACATCGGATCGCCCGAGTACATGGCTCCGGAACGGTTCGAGGGCGAGCGGGCGCTGCCGGCCTCGGACCTGTGGAGCCTGGGCGTGACCCTGTACTCACTGTTGGAGGGGCGTTCGCCGTTCAAGCGGGACAGCATCACGGGAATGATCAGCGCGGTGCTGACCGCCCCGGTCCCGCCACATCTGAGCCGGAACGAGGCGGCGGGTTCGCCGCGCGGGGCGGCTTTGCAGGCGCTCATCTCGACGCTGCTCACCCGGGACGTGGGCGCTCGGCCCGGCCCGGCGGAGGCGCTGGAGTTGTTGGAGCGGGAGCGGCAGGACGCGCAGAAGGACGTGCGGACCCGGAAGGCGGCGCTGCCGGAGGAGACGACGGTGGAGTCGGCGGCCGTGGAATCCGCGGCGGTTTCGGAGACGGTTTCGGAAGCGGTGGGGCCTGCGGCGGGGTCGGAGCCGGACGCGGGACGGGCGGAGGAGGTGCCTCAAGCGCCGGCACGAGAACCGGCTCAGGGGACGCCTGGGCAGGGGGAGCGGCGGGTGGGTGGTCCGGTACCCGGGACCCCCGCTCGGAGAGTTCCGGTGTGGCAGGGACCGGTACGGCAGGGGCCGGCGCGAGGCGCCCCGGCCGGTGGCACCCCCGCGCAGGGTCCCCCGGCTCGGAATCAGCCCGTGCCCGCCTGGGGGCGAGCGACCCCGGTACCGCGTGGCCCTGTTCCCGCCCCTCGGCAAGGTGGGCGACAGCCCTTGGGCCGGACTCAGGCTCAGGCTCAGGCTCGGCAGCGGATCGACGCACGGGCCGGGCATCCGTCGCCCGTCCCGGCACAGGCGGGCGTGACCACCGAGGCGGCCCGGAACTTCCTCGAAGGCACCGGTTACACACCCATCGGGACCCCCGCCGCCACGGAACCGGAGAAGCCCGCCGGGGTGCTCACCGTCATGGGCATGCTCGGCGTCAACGCGGTGGTGCTGTTCGTCTTCACCGTCGTGACCATCGTCGGTTCGACGAACTCGGCCGCTTCGTCGTGGGGCACGGCCCTGTTCCTCGGCACGTGGGGGTTGCTGTCGGCGGTCGGTGCGCTGGCGCTGCCGACCCGGTCCCGGCCGGTGTTCGCGCTGGTGGTGGTCGGGCAGGCCTGCGGGGCGGTGTTCTTGGGCCTCCGCGTGTTCGAGGTGATCATCCACAGCCCCGACCTGATCGTGCTCTACGTGTTGGCGTTGCTGTACACGGGCACGGTCGGAGGGTTGCTGCTCCTACCGGCGCCCTCCCGTGCCTTCTTCCGTCTGGGGTGAGGGGTTCCGCCTCTGGCGAGGGGGCTCGGGTTCGTGGGGTGTCGCCCTCCGGTCTCGGCAGGGCCCGAGGCGATCCGGGGCGGCACGAAGTGGGCGGAGCCGATGGCTCCCCCGAGATCGATGGAATCACGTCCGAGGGTCGCGCGCCGGCCCGAACCCGCGCGCCTGTGGATGACCCGTCACCGGCCGGGTGAGCCTCCAGCACCTAATCCCACGCGATGGTGCGGACGCCCTCCTTCTCCGGCAGGCCCGAGTCACCGTCCAGGGCGAGCCGGCACACCAGGTCCTCGGCGTCCGCCAGGTCGCCGAAACACCCGTACGACATCCGCCGGTCCGGGTCCGGGTTCTCCAGCCACAGGGTGTGCTCGTCCTGCCACAGCAACTGCAACGTGGCGCCCGTGAACGACCGGAAGACCAGGAACGCCCCGAGGCTCGGGGTGGTCCGGTAGAGCAACGAACGCGCCTCGGCCAACTCCAGGAGCACGGCGGACACCCGCGAGGCGGTGCCCAGGGGGTGGGGGTCGTCGTGGGCGACCTCCACGAACCCGGTGGGGTCGGGGCGGGCGTCGCGGGCGGGCAGTGACCCGTCCACCGCCCAGCGTCCCAGGATCTCGTCGAGGTGGCGGCGGTCCAGGCGGCGCTCGGACCCCAAGACGCGCATGCGGTCGAAGTCGCGGTCCAGGGTGATGCTCGCGCCGGTGATCAGGCTGGTGACCGTGACGGACATGTCGGAGGGCAGCCAGGGCAGGAACAGGCGGGTGAACTCGCGGACCGAAACGCAGCGGTTCCGGTCCTCGCCCCACCAGGTGAGCCTGTTGTAGACGGGACTGGTGAGCACCACGTCGACCGTGGGTTCGCGGTCCACGTCCGGGCCGGGGTGGGCGGCCGACTGGCCGAGCCGACGACAGCGCCACTCCATGTCGATCCGGATGCGGTTGACCGACTCGTCCGTCCACATCGCGTCCAGGCCGTGGGCCTGGAGCACTTCCAGGATCTCCTTGGCGACGGCGTGGGTGAGACGCCCCTGGCCGGGGTCGAAGGTCAGCCACAGACCCTCGCCGGCGAACGCCAGCTCGATGTCGGTGTCGAAGAAGTAGACGACCGCGCGCGCCCGCGGGTCCTGGGCGACGGCGAGCCGCCACAGGTGGACCTCGCCACCGCTGTCGGCGAGGCAGCCTTCGCAACAGTCCAACGCCTCGAAGTAGGGAACGCCGATCGCGGCGAGGGCCTGACCCGCGCGTTCGAGCCGGTCCACCTCGGTGCGTACCGGCCACTTGCGCTGCCACCGCAGATGTCGGGCGAAGGCCCGGTCCAGGATCTCCCGTAGCACCTGCGTACCGGGATGCCGCACACGAGGATCGGGGCCGCCGTTCTCCGCCAGCGTGTCGGACACCTCGGTGAGGATCTCCCCGAACCCCTGCCGGCCCGTCGCGACGCGGACGGCCATCTCCTCCCGGAGGGCGGCATGCGGGTCATCGCCGCTCACCCGTTCAACATTCATTCGCACAATGTGCCAGACCCGGGCGGCCCGTGTGCGGGGAACCGACGAAGCTCCACCGACCGATTTCGGCCACGGTCCCGCGAAGCCTCTCGAAGGACCTCGAAGGCGCCGTCGTGGTCAGGCGGAGATACCGCTCAGCCCCGTGGCGGCGGCGTGCACGCGGGCGGCTCCCTCGTCCCGAATCCTCCTGGCGGCCTCGGCGGTCCGGGTGAGTTCGGCGACCTCCGGGGACTCCTCCGCCAGCAGGGACGCCTCGATCCTCAGATCCGCGTAGGCGTCGAGCGCCCTGACGGCCTCCTCGCACTGTTCCCATTCCCGGTGGGCCGCCACCGCGGTCTCCACCAGGTGCCCGTACTCGACGATCTGCTCGACCCGGGTGCGGATGTGCTCCTCGGTGGCGACCAGGTGTTCCTGGTGCGCGTGGAGCACCCGGCGAACCCGGTCGGTGGTGGCGTGTCGCCGGCGCAGGAGGTACTCGCGCCGCAGTTCCCGTTGTCTGGAGAGCAGGGAGGCGATGCGCCACTCCTGTTCGCGCAGCACGGCGAGTCCGCGGTCGGTGTCGAGGGCGTCGGAGCCGGCCAGCTCCACCCGGGCGTCGACGACCTGGTCGATGGTGTGCTGCACGTCCACCAGCAGCCCGTGGTCGGCGGCGCTGATGTCCGCGGGCAGCAGGACGCGGTCCCGGTGGTCGGCCCGTGGTCGCCGTCTTCGGCCGGAGGTCAGCACGTCGGCGGTGACGGTGCCGGTGAGCAGCGCGAACAGCGTTCCCGAGGTGAGCACGGGTGACACGAGGGGCATGACGCCGAACAGCCACAGGGGTGTGACGGCCAGGGCTCCCGCGCCGATCAGTCCGCCGGTGACTTGTACCCAGCGGGCGGCGTCGGGGCGCAGTCCCATCGCGGTGACGTAGGTGACCAGGCTGATGGTGGCGATGGCCATGCCCAGGAAGCCGTCGGCCAGCCCCAGTGCGATGGCGAGGGTGAAGCCCACCCAGAAGAGTTGGGCCCAGGCCTGGCGAAGGCGTTCGGAACGCGGGAGTCCGTCGCTCCGGCCCGCGCGGGGGTGCGGGGCGGTGGTGGCCCAACGGTAGGCGTCCTCGCGGGCGTCCTCTGGCAGGGCGGTGTCGACTACGGGGCGGGGCCGGCTGACGTCCTCACTCATGGGCGATCCCTTGTGAGTGGTGGGGGTCCGGGGAGGGCTTCCCCTATAGATCCCCACCACCGGGGCGCCCTACTCCTCGCGGCCGTTTGCGGACACCAACGGCCGTTCTCGGGTGGGGTTGGTGTCCAGCCACCGCAGCAACGACTCCGAGACGAGGTCGACGGCGATGCGCCCGGTGCGGCCGTCGAGATCGCGGAAGAGGCACTCACCGTTGCCGAGGTTGCGCAGCACCGCCATGTGGTCCTCGTTGGTGTCCACGCCGAGCAGGTCCATGACGCTGGCGACCTCGTGCGCCTCGCTGGAGCGGAACGCGAACACCGACGACAGACAGTTGGTGACCTGTTCGTTGAGCATGTCGCCGGCGTTCTGGGAGACGAGGATGAGCGCGGTGTTGCGGGAGCGACCCATGCGGGACACCTCCGGGACGAGCTTGGCGCCCTCGGGGGTGGAGGTGACCGCCCACGCCTCGTCCAGGAAGATCGCCTTGGGCAGGCGCCGGTCGAGGCCGTTCATGAGGCGGCGGGCGAACTGCGACACCAGGTAGAGCAGGGCCACGGACAGGCGCTGTTCGTAGGAGTAGTCGTCGCGGTGGACTCCGGAGTCGGGCAGCGTGAGGCCGCCCAGGGTGAACACGGTGGTCCATCCCTCGGTGTCGATGCGCGCCTCGCCCTGGGGGTCGAAGCACAGGGAGGCCAGGCGCATCTCCGCCATGGACCCGAGCACCGCGCCGAGGTTGCGGGAGGCGGCATCCTCGGAGGCGGTGAGGTGGTCGACGACCTTGGCCAGGGACGGTTGTGGTTGGTTGGCGACGGTGGCCACGGCCTGGATCATCGCGGACTCGCGTTCCTCGCTCATGCGGGGCAGGAGCAGGCGCAGCGTCTCGGTGGCCATGGTCTTCTTCGCGGCGAGGTCGTCGCCGAACGCGAAGGGGTCGAGCAGGCCGGGCTGGGCCGAACCCAGCGACATGATCCTGGCCTTGCGGCCGCGGTGCTTGAGCAGCTCCACGAGGGATTCGGCGTCGCCCTTGGGGTCGATGGCGGCGACGGTGACCCCGCGCAACGCGAGCTGGTAGATCATCAGCAGCGCCAGGGTGGTCTTGCCACCGCCGGGTTCGCCGGTGATGGCGATGGCGGTGGGGCGGTTGCGGGCGGCGGCGACCATGGGGTCGAAGTGGACGATGGAGCGCGCCCGGCCGGTGGTCTCGCCGACGTAGGGGCCGACCCACCCGCCGCCGGAGGCGTCCTCGCGGTCGCCGACGTCGACCGTGGCGGTGGGCATGCCGCCGGCGATGGTGCGCAGCGGCTGGCGCTGGGCGTAGGCGTTCAGACGGATGCGGTCACCCGGCAGGGACTCGTTGAACAGGGAGAACTGGTCGCCGGTGGAGTTGATGACGTCGATGCCGATGTCGCGGTAGTGCTCCACGACGGCCTCCACCTGCTGCACGAGGAGACGTTCGGTGGGCGCGGACACCATGAGTCGGTGCCAGCCGTACACGAACGGCAGGCGTTCCTTGGTGATGCCGTGTTCGAGCATGCGGGCGGCGTCGATCTGCTCCGCCAGGGCGATGGGCGCCTCCACGCCGGCCTCGCGAATGTGCGCGTCCATGTCCCGCGCGTGCGCGAGCTTGCGGCCCACGTCCTTGGACGCCTTCGCCGGCGGGATGAGCTTCATCCGCAGGGACAGCTCGACGGGGAAGGGCAGCGCGTCGGCGTGGTGCAGCCAGGGTTCGCCGTCGGGGAAGGGCATGAGGTCGGGGAAGCGGGAGAAGGACAGGAACGCCACATGGGTGGAGCCGGCGGGTTGTTCCAGGCGCAGCATGGAGCGGCCGTTGTGGACGACTCCGTCGACGAGCGCCTCGATCTCTCCGCGCCCCCAGGTGCGGCGGCCGGCCGCGGAGGGCTGGATCTCCTCGGCGGTGCCGGAGACGGCGTGCCGGATGAGCCAGGCGATCTCGTCGGCGGAGGCGTGGCGGGCGTGCAGGGAGCTGGCGGAAAGGGCGCGGCCCAGTCGCTCGGACTGGTCGGTCCAGCGGGCGAGTTCCTTGTCCTCGATGGCGTCGTCGTTGATGCCGAGGACCTGCTCGGTGCGCTGGTAGGCGCCGAACACCTGGGAGAACAGTCCCATCCCCACGCCGGCGTTGCGCTGTCCGAGGCGCACGCCGAGGTAGACCTCCTTGGTCCAGAAGTCCTTGGCCCACACGTGCCGGTACATCTCGTCGAGGTAGTCGTACCAGCCGGGGCCGCTGTCGGCGGTGCCGTCGAGTTCGGTGGCCCACTGGGCGGCCGGGTAGGTGCGGTGGGCGACCCGCAGGTGCACCTCGGCGTCGTTCATGCGGATGGCGGCGAGGGCGATGGTGATGTTCGTGGCGAGGGCCTGGCGGTCCTCGGGCGTGGTGAACTCGTAGGAGACCGTCGGGAGTCGGAAGTAGGCCCACGCCTCGTTGTCGCTGAGGAGGACCCGGTCGTCGAAGTAGCGGACCGCGAGACGGGTCGCCCCACGAGTCCCCCTGGTACCGGTCATCGCGCGATCGCCCTGCCCTTCTGGTCGCTTACGGCGGAGGGTGCCGATCCCATCATGGAGCATCGAGGACGGGCCGTAGAAGCGGAAGGGGCCGCGCGTCATCCGAAACGCGCGGCCCCGAACCTCCAGAACCCCTCTAACAGGAGCTGTCGAGGGTGCTCGACAGGGTCGACTCCTCGTCGGAGGTGATCGTGAGGTCGTACTCGTGCTTCACGTTGATCCAGGACTTGACGTAGTCACAGTGGACCGCGGTGTTGTCCGGCATCCACTCCGAGGGGTCCTTGTCGCCCTTGGAGCCGTTGCTGGAGGGGGTGGCCAGCCACAGCTGGGACGAGTCGACGTCGTTGGCGAAGTCGGCGCGCTGGGAGGTGGACCAGTCCGCGGCACCGGTCTTCCAGGCCTCGCTCAGCGGGACCATGTGGTCGACGCTGATGTCACCGGGCACGTCGTAGACCCACTCGTCGTCGAAGGCGCTCCACCAGCTGCCCGCGGTGGGCTGGCAGCTGTCGTCGGTGACGACGTCGTGGCCGTCGCGCTGGAGCACGACCTGGCGGGCGGTGCAGGGACTGTCCACCACGTTCCAGTGCGGGAAGAGGCTTCGGTCGTAGCCGTCCTGGGGTCCCTTGGCGGCGACGGTGAGCGAGTCCAGCTCGGTCCGGGCCTGGGACTCGCTGGGGATGTTCGGGGGCAGTGTGTGGTCCGCGGCGGCGGGGGCGGCCCAACCGAGCACCACCGCGAGGGTGAGCGCGGAGACCGCGGAGAAGGCGCGCGAGAGCGCGCGGGGGTAGGGGGACACGTGTTTCTCCTCAAGAGCGGGTCGAGGTGAACAGGACGACCCTACTGTGGAGTAATCGAAGCCTTTACGCCAGTCCCTCGAGGGTGAATTCTTTGAACCATGCCGCACACCGAATGCTTGTGAAATAGGTCACATGAAAACCCGGCCGCCGGCCCGGTGGGGGACGCGATCAAAGCTCCATAACCGGACGACCTGGGACGATGATCATCGGGGGACCGTTCTGACACCCGGGCGACACAACGCAGGTAAGCCCGGACATACATCGGTCGGACATCGGAAAAACCCGAAGGAATCCCCTTCGGGTTTTCATATTTCGCCCATATAGTATGACAGTAATACCCAGATGACCGCATGATAAACAAGCACGCACGAATGGGCCACTCGTCCCCACCATGTGGATTTGTTAAGTTCGCGAGTCGTACGAAGAACCCGAAACGGAGGGGAGCGCCCCTCTACCGAGGGGAACGGCATGACTCTGCAGATGGATCTTCCGACCGCGGACGACTACCCGACCCGTAAGACGACCGAACCCTCCCTGCTCTACCGCCGCGACCCCGTCGCGTGGTCCAGCGGGGACGATGGACCCTTCGAGCCCGACGACCTCAGCGGCTACGAACAGCGCGGATACACCCAGGTCCGGTCCCTGGTCACCCCGGAAGAGGTGGAGACCTACACGACCGAGCTGCGCCGCCTCGGCGACGACCCGAAACTGCGCGAGGACGAGCGCGTCGTCGTCGAACCCGCCTCCGACGAGGTGCGGTCCGTGTTCGAGGTGCACAAGATCAGCGAGGTCTTCTCCGACCTGGTCAACGACCCGCGTCTGGTCGACCGCGCCCGACAGATTCTCGGAACCGACGTGTACGTGCACCAGAGCCGCGTCAACTACAAACCCGGGTTCGGGGGCGGATCGTTCTACTGGCACTCCGACTTCGAGACCTGGCACGCCGAGGACGGCATGCCGCGGATGCGCGCCGTCAGCTTCTCCGTGGCGCTCACCGACAACCACACGCACAACGGCGCACTGATGATCATGCCGGGCTCGCACAAGACGTTCGTCTCGTGTGTGGGAGAGACCCCGGACAACCACTACAAGGCGTCGCTCAAGAGCCAGCACGTGGGCACCCCGGACCAGGGATCGCTGTCCATGCTCGCCGAGCGGCACGGCATCGACGTCCTCACCGGTTCCGCGGGCGACGTCACGGTGTTCGACTCCAACTGCATGCACGGGTCCGGCGGCAACATCACGCCCTTCCCGCGATCCAACGTGTTCATCGTGTTCAACAGCGTGGAGAACACCTGCACCAAACCGTTCAGCGCGGGTGCGGCCCGGCCCGAGTTCCTCGGTGCCACGGACACCACCCCGGTCGGACGCTGAGGGGCGTTCTCCTGACGCCGCGGCCGACGGTTCGGAAACCAGGGGCTCGGGAACCCCGACGGTGCCCGAGCCGGGCACGGGGCCGAACGACGATACGCGTGAGGCCCGTCCCCGATCCGGGGGGCGGGCCTCACGCGGTACGTGAACCTCAAGAGCGCCCGGCCGGTTCGAGCGCGTTGACCAGGACCCCGGCCAACGCCCCGTGGGCGCGCTTGGTGGCCGGCTTCAACGACCCCACGTCGATCTTGGTGTAGGACGCGCCCAAGTGGTCGTCCCACGGGATGCGCACGATCGCGCGGCAGCGACCGCGGGCCACCCGCTCGGCGGCGTCCACGTCCGGCAGACTGCGCTTGCTCACCCCGTTGACCACCAGGACCGAGTTGGCGCGCAGGGCCGAGTACCCGTTGCCGTCCAACCACTCGAACGTCATGGAGACGGCCCGTTCGGCGTCGGCGCTGGCCGGAGCGACCAGAACCAGCCCGTCGGCGACCGGCAGCGCCCGGGCCACCCCGGTGGCGGCCGGGTCCAGCAGGGTGATGCCGTAGAACGAACCCAGCAGGTCGGTGAGCTGACCGTAGTCGCGGTCGTCCAGGGTCTGCACGTACGGGTCGTCGAGTGTCTGCACGACCTCCAGACCCGTACGGGCGCGACCGGCGTAGGCGCGCATGCTCTCGTACTCGTCGATCGCGTCGGCGTTGGCCAGCAGCGCGGTGAGCGTCTCCGGGGCCTGGGCGCCCACTCGCCGGGACAGCCCGTTGGCACCCGGGTTGACGTCGACCGCCACCACTCGGTCATCGCGATGCACCGCGAGGGTGTGGCCGACCATCAGCGCGGTCATCGTCTGTCCGGCGCCGCCGGTGCAGCCCAGGACGACCAGGGAACGCGGTTCGGCCAGCGGGGCGCGCAATCGTTCGACGTCGGCGGCGGGCAGGTCCGACCGGATCGGGGCGCCCCCGCCCGTGACGACCTTGGCGAGCCGGCGCCAGCCTCGGGTTCCGCCGGAGTCGGCCTCGGGCTCCTCGGTGGTCGGGGCGGGTTCGGTCAGACGGTCCTGTTCGCCGGTTCCGTGGTCGAGTTCCAGGCCGGGCTTGGCCGGCTCGGGCTCGGGCTCGGGCTCGGTGGCCGCGGGCCGGGGCGCGGGCGGTTCGGGTTCCTCGCCGGGGGGCGGCTGGCCGAAGAGTCGGCCGATACGGCGCGCGTTGTTCGCCACCCGATGGAACACCCCGTCGTGGGGGTCGTGGGGGTCGTGGGCCTCGCGAGGTTCGTGACCGGTCTCGAACCACTCCTCGGCCGGCTGCTCCGTCTGCTCTTCGGCCCGAGTCCCGGCCCGTGTCCCGGCCGGTTCCTCGGACCGCTCCTCCGCCTTGTCGCGACGCCGGGCCCGCAGGGCGGCCGCCTCGGCCTCGGCGAGTTCCGCCTCGGTGGGGCGGACCGGCTCGGGCTCGGGCCGTGGCTTCGGTTCGGGCCGGGGTTCGGGGTCGGGGCGCCTCGCCCTGGGCTTGGGTTCGGGTACGGGCTTGGGCTCCTCACGGACCTCGACGAAGCTGACGAGTTCGCCGGTGCCGTGGTCCAGCTGGGTGGCGGGCTTGGTGGGCTCGACCTCGGCGGCCTCCTCGGCGCGCCGTGCCCGGGCCTCTTCCTCCTCGTCGCGTTCCCGCTTGCGGCGCTCCTCGCGGAGCTCGCTGACGGGGATCACCGGGTTGTCCTTGTCACCGACCTTGGGCTGGTCCGGGTGGCGGCGCTTGCCGTCGTCGAACCACTCGGAGGGGTCGGTGGGCTCGACCGGGCGTTCATCGGCGGGGACCGCGTCCGCGAACTTGGGCCGCGGCGGCGCGGGGGTGTCGGCCTTGATCAGGTGTCGGTCGAGCACGGACATGTGGTTGTCCTGCTCGCCGGTGCCATGGTCCAGCTCGGGAGCCTGGGGACGAGGGCGTGCCGCGTGGGAGACCTGGGGGCCGACCTCGGTGCGCCCGATCCGGTCCGGGGTCCCGACGTCCTCCGGGGAGGTCTCGGGTTCCGGCTCGGTCTCCGGCTTCTCCTCGATCTTGTCCTCGGTGGTCGTGTCCTCGGTGCTCTTGTCCTCGGTCTTCCCCGGGGCCCCCGAGGCGGGCGGCAGCCACGGCGCCGGCGCGACGTCGCGGGCCGCCGAAGGACGACCGGTCGCCTCGGCGTACCGGGCGGCGTAGTCGGACAGGTCCGGGTACTCGCCCCGGCGTTCCTTCTTCTCCAGCTCCCACGGGGAGGCGTGCGGGCGCCCCTTGCGGCGCGGCGCCTCCTTGCGCTCCGGTGCCCTTTCGGTGTCCGTGGCGGGCAGTGCCCGACCGCGGGCCTTCTCGGGCTCGGCCGGCGGACGCATCCTCTCGCGGGCGCGCTCGGGGGCGTCGCTCACCTCGGCGTGCTCGGTGATGTCGGTGGGCTCACCCTCACGTTCGCGGCGGGCGTCCAGGTCACGGGCGACCTGGATCCCCTGTGTGCGACCGCGCAGCCGACGCGAGGACGGGGCCGGGGAGACGGCGTCGCCGAGTTCTTCGCTGCTCATCGCCCCGGTGTCGCTGGAGGCGTAGGCGCTCTTGGAGGTCAGCCCCACGGGTGTCTCCCCGGAGGAGGCCTTCAGCCGGGCGAACCACTCGTCACGGTCGCGCTGCTCGTCCTCCTCGGTGGCGTAGAGGGGTTCGTCGAAGTCGACCTCGTCCTCCTCGGCGCCGGCGTTCGAAAGCGCGCGGTGCTCCTCGTCGGGGGGAGCGGCGCCGGCGCCATCGTCGTGGGCCGGTAGTCCGAACCCGAAGTAGTTGAGCATCCGGCGACCCACCCCGTGGCGCGGACGTTCCTCCTCCTCGTCTTGGCCGGGAGGTCGCGTGGTGGTCATCGCGGCGGGCGCGTCGTCCTCCCGCTCCACGGCCTGCGCCCCGGCGCCGACGGTGACCGGGATCTTGCGGACCGCGATCTGGGCGGCGTCGGCCTTGTGGGGCTCGACCTCGGGAGCCTCCACCTCGGGGGCCGGGATGTATTCGACCGAGTCGTCGACGGGTTCGGGTTCCGGGGCCGCCCGCGAGGCGGCCGGTTCGGGGGTGGGCACACCACGCAGTGGCGGGGCCGCCTCGCGGGCCGCGCGCAGGGCCCGTTCCTCCTCGGAGATCTCGGGGACCGGGGCCTCCTCGACGGAGGCCTCGTGTTCGGCGAGTGCCGCGGCCTCCTCCTCCGTGCGAGCGCGGCGCCCGCTACGGGGCAGGGGCAACGGCCCGGCCGCCGGGTCCCGGTGCCACACGCGCACCGCGACCCGCACCTGCGCCGGTTCGTACTCCGGGGCCATCCGGGTGTACACGCGCGCCTCGGCGAGGAAGCGCGCCTGCGAGATGAGCAGTTCGGTGAGGCGTTTGCCCTCGATCACCGGGCGGGTGGCCAGCACGGTGATCACACCGGGCGGGACGACCCACATCACCAGGTGCCAGCCGTTGCCGAACTCGAACGGAGCCCGCAACAGGGTCAGCAGCACCACCCAGAGCGCGAAGATGCCCAGGGCGACACCGAAGGTGCCGACCGGGAGCGGCATGGGCAGCCGGAAATCGTAGAGCTTGTACAGCCGCTTCTCGATACGCCAGATGTTGGTGTACGTGGGCAGATCCACGGTTTCCGGCCTCCCTCGCCTATTCCGTCGGTACGCCCATCGCTCGGGCGATGGCCACCGCGATGACCTCGATGATGCCGGGGACGTAGAAGACGATCCCGATGAAGATCGCCAGGATCATGAACTGCGCGAACCGGGTGATCTCCCTGGTGAACAGGAAGAAGATCGCGACGATGGACACGATGACGAGGAAGAGCGGGCCGAAGAACCCGCGCAGGAACTCCGCGAGACCACCGGTGTCGGGGGCGTTCTCAGCGGGTGTCTCGACCGCCAGGTGGAGGAGGTCCGTGCCGCCGAGGGCCGTCATGGCGTCGGCGGTGGAGGCCAGTAGGGGGAGCATGTCAGGCGCCTCCCTCCGGTGTCGTTACTGGTGTGCGCATGGTCCTTCTCGTCTCCTTGCCTACAGGCCCCGTCATCCGCCGAACGAATGCGGGGCGCCCTGGATGTCACGCACGTACCACTCGTTGCCCGAGTTGACGACCGTGACCAGGTAGTTCTGTTCCATGGCCCCGGCCCCGGCGGCGCCCTCGTCCGATTCGGTGGAGGGCAGGGACCAGGCCACGGTGGCCGCCACCTGTCGTACGTCATCATCTCCGGTCGAGGACTGGGATGGCACGGTGATATCGGACAGTTCGGCGAATTCCAGGGTGTTCGCCGGAAGTGGGGCGATCGTTGCGCCGGGTTCCACGTACCGGTCGAGGTGGCCTGCCTCCCCCGCGTAGACCTCGAAGAAGCCGGAAAGGGTGTCGGTGAGCTGTTCGGCGGCCTGCTCGTCGGTGTCGTAGGACTGCGCCTGGGGCAGTTCGGCCTGGGCGGGAGCGGCCATGAGGGCCGGGCCACCGGAGAGCACCAGGGCGTCGCCGTCGCTGTAGACGGGCACCTGCAGGCTCATGGGTTCGCCGTTGACGTCGGCGCGCACCACCACGCGGGCGTTGTGGTCGTCGAGGACGTCGACGGCGACCACCGTGAGGTTGTCACCGCTGAGACTGTCGGCGGGGAGGTTCAGGCCGCCGGTCTCGCCTTCGGGGACGAACGCGGCCAGGTCGGTCTGACGGGCCTCGGGGTCGGAGGTGTCGAGGTAGGTGCCGGCGAAGCGCAGGGCGAACGCGGCGGCGGAGGTCTCGGGGAAGGCCGCGGACTCGGAGGTCTCGGGTTCCTCCGCGGCCGAACCGGGGAGGGAGAATCCGTTACGGATGGGGAACCAGATGCCGTTGAAGATGACGACGATGATGAACGCCCACAGCAGGACGCGCCCCACACCGACCCACCAGCGACCACCCGCGCCCGCGCGTGGAGTGCGGGTGCGCGGGGCATCGAGATCGTGGTCGTCGTCGGCCCGGTCACGCACCTTGGCCATCCCCGCCTCCTGAACACGGTTACGCGCCGACGTTGTCGCCGACGCTTCGGTCATGCCCTTGTCTACCCCATCCCTATAGTGAGGCATTGTGCGGGTTGGGAGCGCCCATGAAGGGACCGTGTTTCCCCATCGGGGGCACATTGCGCCCCAAGGAAGAACCACCCAAAGGGATCAGAGTACGACAATTCTCCACAGAAACCTCTCTGAAGAGGTACAGGTGGGCGCATTTCTGGCCAGACCGTAAAGGGATTAGTCACCCGCTGGAGAGCAAGATGTGGCCTCCGAGCATCTCCCTCGGTACCGAGCCGGGGGCATTCCGGGGGCGAACAGGCCGTCGGGACCGACGACGGGCTCATCCGAAAAGGGACATCCATCCCTCGGTGACCTGCGTCACCCCTAAAATGTCCGGATGATCCCCTCTCGCACGCTTCCCCGCGTCCTCTTGCTCCTCTTCGCCGTACTCGCGGTGGCGCACCTGGTGATCCAACTGCTCGGGATCGACGCCTGGAACCGACCGACCCAGGTCTTCCTCATGCCCGCCCTGCTGTTGGTGCTCGCCGGCTCCACGGGACGACCGCGCGGCAGACTGATCGTCCTGGCGATGGTCGCGCTGGTGTTCTCCTGGCTCGGCGACACCGCCCCGGCCCTCGCTTCCGGCGACACCGCGTTCCTGCTGATGGTGGGGTTCTTCCTGATCGCACAAGTGGTGTACGTGGCGGCGTTCTGTCCCTACCGGAACGACAGCGTGCTGACCCGACGCCGATGGCTGTTGACGCCCTACGTCGGGTTCGTGGCGGTACTGGTGTGGCTGTGCGCCCCGCACGCCGGCGGGCTGTTGATCCCCGTGCTGCTGTACGGACTCGTGCTGGGCACGATGGCCGTGCTCTCCACGGGCTTGGGGCCGTGGGTGGCGGCCGGCGGGGCGCTGTTCCTGGTTTCGGACGCCCTGATCGCCCTGCGCGCGTTCGCCCCCGGATGGGACTCACTCCCCCAAGGCGGGTTCTGGGTGATGAGCACCTACGTCGCCGCGCAGACCCTCATCGTGTTGGGTCTGCTCTCCCGTCCCCGTGCCCGAACCGGCGTCGAGACGGCGGCGTAGTGTGCACGTCATGAACCGACGACTCCGCCAGTTACGCCGCAAGTACCGCAAGGGTCGGCGAAACGAACACCCCGCCCGACGGGCCACGCGGGTGTTCGGCCACTCCGCGCTGGTGGGGCTGGCGCTCCTGGTCCTGTGCATACCGATCGGCGTCGTGACCGAGCTGATCACCGGCGGACTCGAAAGCCCGGTGTTCCTGGTCCCGCTCGGGCTCGGCGTGTTCCTCACCTGCGTGGGCTGGATCATGTGGGGCTCGTGGTCGGTGACCCTGGACCGGTACGAGGACCCCCTCGGTACGACCGCGAAGCTCACCCTGGCGGCCACCGCGACGCTCGTCCTGGGTGTGGTGTGCTTCGTGGCCGCCGGGTTCCCGGTGCTCTTCCCCACCGACACCGAACCACCGGACTCACTGCTCCCCGTGGTCATCGGCCTCGCGGGCCTGGGGGTCCTCCTCGTCGTCGGAACGATCGTCGGGGCGGCCGTCTACGGAGGCATCGCCCTGGGCGGTCCGCGCTGGTGGTGGGCGGGCGCGCTGCTGTGCGCCGGACTGTTCGCGGCGGCCACCGGGATCGCGCTCGAATCGCCCCCGCTGACCATCCCGGGCGTCGTCGCGCTGGTCGTCTCCGTGGTCGGTTACCGCCGAGCGCTGAGGTCCGGCCTCAGGCAGGGCAGACCGGACGCCATCGAGTCCGACAGCCACCGCAAGCGCCACGACCCCTGACGCCCCGGCCCGTCGGTGGGTCGACTCTCCTCTGGTGCGACGCTCGCCCGAGTGCCGTTCCTGGTTTCGGACACGCCGATCGCGCTGCGTGTTCGCCCTCCCTCGGACCGGTTTCGAGATCGCGGCGTAGTGTGCACGGCATGGACCAACGACTCAGCCTCCTCACCCTGGGCGTACGCGACGTCGCCGCCGCTGCGGTCTTCTACGAATCCGTGGGCTTCGAACGCCGACACGACCTGGGCTCCATCGTGTTCCTTCCCACCACCGGAACGGCCCTGGCCCTGTACGGATGGGAAGCCCTGGCCGCGGACACGGGACTGCCCGCCCACGGGGAGGGCTTCCGCGGGGTCACCCTGGCGATGAACCTGGACTCGGCCGCCGACGTCGATCGGACCTTCGCCGACTGGGTAGCGGCGGGGGCCACCGCCGTGCGGGCCCCGGTCGCCAAGGAATGGGGCGGCCACTCGGGTTACGTGGCCGACCCGGACGGGCACCTGTGGGAGATCGCGCACAACCCCTCACAGGCGCTCATGCGCATCGACGAACACGGCCGCCTGCGCCTGACCCCGCCGGTCGCCCGCTGAGGCGCGGCCTCAGCGGATCAGTTCGCTTCGGAGGCGGCCTGTGCGCCACGGGGGCGAAGGATGAAGCCGGTGAGCGCCATCGACGTGGGCCAGGCGACCATGGTCAGGACGAAGGCGATGGGCCAGGCGATGATGAACTGCTTGGGCCAAGTGACCAGCCACTCCATGGACGGGCCACCGGAGAAGATCATGCCCAGGAGACCCGACATCGTCGCGGCCATGATGAAGGTCATGATGATCTGGGAGAGAAAGATGCTCTTCTTGCTCAACGTCGGTTCCTTTTCAGGGACGACGACGCCCTCGATGCAGACGGTGGCGCCGCCCCTTGGGTAAGAGGTATCGGGCGCCTCGGGTTCGCACCGTCGGGTACGACTGCATCTCAAGAGAGTGAGGGCTGGAATAACCACACCAGCCAAGATCTTTCAGGCGTCTCCAGGATATCGGATCTCGGTGGTGTTCCACCGACGCGGCCGGATGCACCGGGCGGCCGCCGTGGACCGTGATGCCCGCGCCGACCTCGTCGGCGCTCGGCCACGTGCCGCGGAGGCCGCCCGGTGCCGGGCGAGGTGGGATCAGAACCAGTTCTCGGCCAGCAGCCGGAGTGAGCGTTCACGGACGGCCGGGTCGTAGGCGTAGGTCACGGTGATGAGCTCGTCGGCGCCCGTGCGCTCGGCGAACTCGCTCAGCTGCCGCACGGCGGTCTCCGGGCCGCCCACGGCCTTGATGCTGAGCATCGGGTTGTCCCCGCCCCGTGCCTCGGACGGATCGATCGGCGGCTGGAGCTTGCGGCTCCTGCCACTCGCGATGTCCCCGAACATCTGGACCAGGGTGGTGTACTCGCGCTCGGCCTCGGCGTCACTGTCGGCCACCATGACGTTGATGCCGGCCATGACGTAGGGCTCGTCGATCTGCGCGGTCGGCGCGTCGGCGGTGAAGCTGCTCCGGTAGACCTCGATCGCGGCATCGAGCTGGTCGGGCGCGAAGTGCGAGGCGACGGAGAACGGCAGTCCGAGCTGACCGGCGATGGAGGCGCCGTTGACGGTGGAGCCGAGGACCCAGATGGGGACCTCGGTGCCCTTGGACACAGCCGAGGCGATGGGCGCGCTGCGGCTTCTTCCCTCGTCGCCGAACCACCCCTGGAGGTCGAAGATGTTCTCCGCGAACGCCTGCGGTTCGGCCGAGGAGCGGCTCAGTGCCTGGGCCGTCATCATGTCGGTGCCGGGGGCCCGACCCAGGCCGAGGTCGATGCGGTCACCGTGGATGTTGGCCAGCGTGCCGTACTGCTCGGCCACCATGAGCGGAGCGTGGTTGGGGAGCATCACGCCGCCCGATCCCACTCGGATCCGCTCGGTGACCGTGGCGGCCTGGTCGATCAGCAGCGCCGTGGCGCTGGCGGCCAGGTTCATGGTGTTGTGGTGCTCGGCGAACCAGAGTCGGGTGTAGCCGAGGTCGTCGGCCAGCCTCGCCGCGGACATCGACGCCGCGATGCCCTCGCGGGCCGTCGACCCCTCGGAGATGGAGACGAGGTCGAGAATACTCAGCGGGACTGGCACAGCGTTTCTCATCCTTTCCAGGAACATGGCCGGGTCGGCGAATTCGCCGCCTCCCTCAACCTATCCGCTCCTCGTCACCGTGGTGGTGGGCCCATCGACCAGGTCATCGGCAGGGCGACCGCGACCACCGCTCCGAGCGCGTTCGCCCATGGTTGAATCTCGTGGAGGATTCCGCCGATCGGAACCCCGAACGACGATGCTCCAGCCTTGATGGATCACGGCCAACGGAAAGAAGAGCATTCAGGATGAGTCAGTTAGAGACCGCGACCGGCACGTTCACCGTGGCGGAGATGGTGCCCCAGCCGTTCGAGGCGAGTGTGACCACGGGTCTGCCGAACGGGTACGCGCTGATGCGCAAGGAGTTCCGCGGGGCGATCGACGGCACCGCGCAGACCCAGTTCGTGTACGCGTTCGACGAGGAACGTGGCGGGACCTACGTGGCGTTGGAGTCCTTCGAGGGGACGATCAACGGCCGTGCTGGAGCCTGCAACATCACCCACAGCGCCACGACCTCCGGTTCGGACCGCTCGCACGAGACGCTGTTGATCGTGCCCGGCAGCGGCACCGGCGAGCTCTCCGGCATCACCGGGACCGGCGGCATCGTCATCGACGCGGACGGCACCCACCACCTGAACCTCGAATACCGGATCGCGCCGTAACGAGGCGAACAGACGGGCGCGGGGTCCACTTCGAGGCCCCCGCCGGTACCTCTCAGCGATGGGGACGGGCCGGCGGAAGGTCCATCGGGTCGCCGCCCGGGCGACCTTCCGCCGAAACGCGAACACCGCCACGAAGGTGTCACGGTCCCGGTGTGTCCACACCGATCCGCGACGGGGAACGCCCGTGGACCCGGGGCTCAGACGTTGAAGCGGAACTCCACCACGTCGCCGTCGGACATCACGTATTCCTTGCCCTCGATGCGGACCTTGCCGGCGGCGCGGGCCGCGGCCATGTCGCCGTTCGCGACCAGGTCGTCGAAGGATACGATCTCGGCCTTGATGAAGCCGCGCTCGAAGTCGGTGTGGATGACACCGGCCGCCTCTGGGGCGGTCGCGCCCTTCCTGATCGTCCAGGCGCGCGCCTCCTTGGGGCCCGCGGTCAGGTACGTCTGCAACCCGAGTGTGGCGAAGCCGACGCGGGCGAGCTGGGCCAGGCCCGACTCGGTCTGACCGAGGGACTCCAGCAGCTCCTGGGCCTCCTCTTCGTCGTCGAGCTCGGCCAACTCGGCCTCGATCTTGGCGTCGAGGAAGATCGCCTCGGCCGGGGCGACGAGTTCCTGCAGCTTGGTGCGCAGGGCCTCGTCGGCGAGCTCGTCGCTATCGAGGTTGAACACGTAGATGAACGGCTTGACGGTGAGCAGGCTCAGTTCACGCAGCCGGTCCAGGTCCACACCCTTGGCCTGGGACAGCGAGGTGCCCTCGTTCAGGATCTCCTGGGCGGCGTTGGCGGCCGCCAGAAGCTCCTGGGCACCCTTGTCCTTGGCGTTGCGCTTGGCGTCCTTCTCCAGGCGCGGGATCGCCTTCTCCAGGGTCTGGAGGTCGGCGAGGATCAGTTCGGTGTTGATGGTCTCGATGTCGCGGGAGGGCTCGACGTCGCCGTCGACGTGGGTGACGTCGGCGTCCTCGAAGGCCCGGATGACCTGGCAGATGGCGTCGCTCTCGCGGATGTTGGCGAGGAACTTGTTGCCCAGGCCCTCGCCGGTGGAGGCGCCGCGGACGATGCCGGCGATGTCCACGAAGTCCACCGTCGCCGGAAGGATCTTCGCGGAGCCGAAGATCTCGGCCAGCTTCCCGAGCCGGACATCGGGAACACCGACGACCCCGACGTTGGGCTCGATGGTCGCGAACGGGTAGTTCGCGGCCAGAGCGTCGTTCTTGGTCAGCGCGTTGAAGAGGGTGGACTTGCCAACGTTGGGCAGGCCGACGATCCCGATAGACAGACTCACAAGCTCAGAGTGTATGCGTCCCGAGGGGTGGGCGAGGACCGAGAACAATCATGGAAACCCAGTGCGCAGGACTGGCTACTCAGAGTAGGTTCGGAGTGCGAAGCCGGGCACCTCGGACGGAGAGACGGAGACGTCCGAACAAGCACACAGATCGGACGGCGAGGTGATCGGCGACACCACCACGGCACCATTCTTTGGGGGAAGGGGACACTGTGGTCCACGACCAGCTACGCGCACTCGTGCGCCGATACCCGATCGTGCGTTTCGCCACCCGCCGCATCCGCGTCCACCTGCCCAGACGACTCGGTGGCCTCGACCCCGCCCGCGTCCCGCCCCGCCACCGCCGACTCACCCTCACGCTCCCTCGAACCGCGGGCGACACACGCGGGCTCGGCCCTGACCGGGTCGAGCTCCGGCTACCGGGCGACCTGACGGTCCCCCGCCGTCTGGCCGTCGGAGGACTCTCCCGACACGAACCCGACAGCCTCGCCTGCTTCATGGCGGTCCTGGACCACACCGGACCGGGCGCGGTCCTGGACGTGGGTGCGGGGGTGGGCGTGTACGCCATGCTCGCGGCCGCGCGTTCGCGTCGACCCGTGTTCGCCTTCGAGCCCACGCCCGAGCTCGCGGCGGCCGCGCGCTCGATGTCGTCGGCGGCCCACCTCGGTTTCGGCGTGGTCGAACTGGCCCTGAGCAACCACAACGGCACGGCCCGACTCCAACGGGCGCTGCACAACGACATGTGCAACCAGGTCGTGCGCAACGGACGCCTCGGTCTGCACCACCTGACCGTGGAGGCCTCGACCCTGGCCCGGTGGAACGAGTCGGCGGGCAGTGTCCCCACCATGGTGAAGATCGACACCGCGGGGAGCGAACCCGAGGTGGTGGTCGGTGGGCTGGAGATCCTGCGCCGTTTCCGACCCTGGATGCTCGTCAAGGTCAGGCCCGATCGCGGTCTGGAGGAACGCCTGATGGCCCTCGTGGAACCGTTGGAGTACCTGTGGTTCCCGGTGGCCGGGGAGCCGCCCTACGACCCTCGCACCCAGATCTGCGGGCGCGCCTCCCCCGCTTGGGAGCGGATGTGGTTGCTCGCCCCCGAGGAACCACCGGAGGCGTTCTGGGGGTCGCTGCGCGAGTGGCGCACCGCCCTGGAGTCGTGCGGAGGTGCCGCGAACTGACCGATGCGCGTCCGTCGGGGTACGGCCCCGGCGGACACGTCGGCACTAGATCCAACCGTCCGGCGCCGAAATCAGACCTGGCAGGTCGTCCCGGTGGACGCGGCGTCCGGCGCCCTCGACGGTGCGCATGGTGAACCCCTTCTCGGGGAGGGTCCGCGCCCCGTCCGAACCGAACGGTTCGACACCCTGTGGAAAACGTCCGCCTTCGGCCACATCCCCGCGCTCTCTACGGGAACATGGGCCCCATGGACGGCCTTCTACTCGTACTCATGCTCCTCATCGGTATCGCCATCGGCGTCGGAGTGGGCCTGGCCCTGGCTCGCGGGCGCGACGCCCAGGTCCGGGCCGACGCCCGAGCGGCGGAGGAACGCGCCGCCTACGTGGAGGAACAGCTCGCGGACCGGTTCCGGGCGATGTCCTCGCAGGCCCTGGACCAGACCAACCAACGATTCATGGAGTTGGCCGAGGGACGACTGCGGGCGGTCAGCGCCGAGGCGGGCGGTGACCTGGACGAGCGGCGCCGGGCGATGGAACGGATGGTCGAGCCGCTCACCCAGACCCTGAGCCGAGTGGAGGCCCAACTGCGCGAGGCTGACTCCGGGCGGGCCGCGGCGCACGCCGAGCTCGCCAAGCAGGTCGAACTCGTGCGCGAGGGCTCCGAGCGTCTGCGCGGCCAGACCCAGTCCCTGGTGACGGCGCTGCGGCGGCCCGAGGCGCGTGGCCGGTGGGGCGAGCTGCAACTGCGCCGGGTGGCGGAACTGGCCGGGATGGCCGCGCGCTGCGACTTCCAGGAACAGGCCGTGGCGGGCGCGCACCGACCCGACATGGTGGTGCGGTTGGCCGGCGGCAAGAACATCGTCGTGGACTCCAAGGTGCCGCTGGCCGCCTACCTGGACGCCGTGGAAGCCGGTGAGGGTCCGGGCGCGGAGGAGCGGCTGCACGCGCACGCCAAACACCTGCGCACCCACGTGGACCAGTTGGCCGCAAAGTCGTACTGGGCGTCGTTCACCCCGTCGCCGGAGTTCGTGGTGCTCTTCATCCCGGGGGAGGCGTTCCTGGCGCCGGCGTTGGAGCGCGATCCTGGGTTGTTGGAGGAGGCCATGGCCCGGCGCGTGCACATCGCGACGCCGACCACGCTCATCTCGCTGTTGCGGACCGCGCAGTACGCCTGGCAGCAGGAGGCGTTGAGCGAGAACGCCCGTGAGGTGTTCGATCTGGGCAAGCAGTTGCACGGCCGGTTGTCGACCCTGGGTGGGCACGTGGAGGGACTGGGCCGGGCGCTGACCCGGACGGTGTCCGCCTACAACCAGACGGTGGGTTCCCTGGAGAGCCGGGTGCTGGTGACCGCGCGTCGGTTCGGCGAACTGGGGTTGGTCGACGGCGAGCTGGACCGGTTGTCGGGACTGGAGGAGCGTCCGCGCGGGGTGTCCGCACCGGAGCTGAGCGAGAACGGGCTCGACGGGGTCACCGCGAACGGGACCGGTCCAGGTGCGGCGACGATCTGAAGCACGGGCCGGACGCCAACGACTCGGGCGTCCGTGGCGTGTCCGACACGAACTCCCCCCATTCCGACGACATTCGGTGTGCGAGTAACGGATAGATGGGCATGACCCAAACCGGGACCAAGAGGTTCGGACACAGAGGGTGACGAACCACCCGAGTCGGGGAAACCGCCCCGAACCAGTTGGGGTCATCTCGGCGTCCAAGGGGTGGAAGGCACGATAATCCCGGAACGGGCAAGTGGCCGAAATGACAACACGATCCCGTGAAAGACACCCGGAGACTCACTAGAAGTGACACACTGAACACTGTGAGTAACAGACTTGGGAGGCGCACGACCATGCCCCCACGCAAATCGGACGGTCCGGAGCCAGGACAGGCCCCGTATTTCGTGCGGACCAACGGTCGTGGTCGTGACGTTCCGAACGTGTCCAGGACACGCGGCCGACCCACGACCACCAAGAACACCACCACCGGGCGAGGTGGTCCCACCGGGACCCCCGCCGGACGCGGCGCTCCCGGTGGGACCACCTTGCCCGGGGCCCTTGCGCCGCCCCGGCTGACCGGACGCGGCGCGGTCCTGATCATCGTCCTGGGCAGCTTCGCCGGAACGATGATCGCGAACCTGGCCTCCGTTCCGGCGGTTCCCGGCATCATCTTCACGCTCGCCTGCCTGGCCACCGCCGCCCTGGTCCGCCCGGCCGACCTGCTCTCGCTGTCGGTGAGTCCGCCGATCGCCTACTTCGTCGCGGTGGTCGCCGCCGAGAGCGTGCTCGCCGTCGGCAACGAGGGGTTCGCCCGGGTGCTCATCCTGGGGCTGGCCTCCCGGCTCGCCGAGGTCGCGCCCTGGCTGTTCCTGGGGACCGCGCTCGTGCTGGTCATCGCCGTCTTCCGGGGCCTGCCCGGGAATCTCCGTTCCCTGGGCGACGAACTCAACGGGCGCGGCTGAGCGATCCCCGGCCCCCGGTGAACGTCAGAACGGGGTATCGGGGTCGGCGGGCGCGTCCACGCGTCGCTCATCCATCGCGGCGGCCAGCTTGGCGCGGGCGCCCTCCAGCCAACGCTCGCAGATTCGCGCCAACTCCTCCCCGCGCTCCCACAGGGCGAGGGACTCCTGGAGGGTCAGGCCACCCGACTCCAGCTTCCGAACCACGTCGTTCAGCTGCTCCCTGCTCTCCTCGTAGCTCGGTTCCGGGGCCTCGTTCGTCTCGGTCATGCCTACTCCCCCTCGGTGTTCTCGGTCGTGGTCTTCTCGGCGGCGCCCTTGGTTCCACCGCCGGTCCCGCCGGTCCTCTTCGCCGTGCCGGACCTCTTGGCGGGGCGCTTGCGGGCCGTGGTCCCCTTGGTGGCCTTGGGCTTCGCGGGGGCCTTCTCCCGGGCCTCACCCGTCTCTTCGGTCTCTTCGGCCACCTTCTCGGTCGGTTCCGGGCCGGCCGCGGGATCGGTGTCCACCTCGTTCACGGTGGCGGTCAGACCGTCCTCGGCGAAGCGCAGACGCAGTTTCTCGCCCAGCTCGGGCTCGGTCGCCGAACGCACCACCGAACCGTCCTCGCGCTGCACGATCGCGTACCCACGGGCCAACGTGGTGGCCGGGGACAACGCGTGCAGGCGCGCCTCGGTGTGCCCGAGTCCCTCCTTGGCCCGGTCCAGCGAGATCGTCAGGCTGCGTCGGGCCCGGTCGCGCAGCTCCAGGACCTGCTCCGTGAGGCGTTCGGTCTCGCGAACCGGATCGGCCAGCACCGGGCGGGCCCGGATCCCCGCCAGCCAGGTGAGTTCGCGTTCCAACCCGCCACCGATCACCCGGCGACCGCGGTCGCGCAGCTGTCGGATGATCTCCAACTGCTCCCCCACGTCCGGGATGGTCCTCTTGGCGGCGTCGGTGGGGGTGGAGGCGCGCACGTCGGCGACGTGGTCCAGCAACGGGGTGTCCTGCTCGTGCCCGATCGCGCTGACCACGGGTGTGGCCGCCGCGGCGACGGCGCGCACCAGCGCCTCGTCGGAGAAGGGCAGCAGGTCCTCCATGGAGCCGCCACCACGGGCGATGACGATGACGTCGACCTCGGGGCGCGCGTCCAGGTCCCGTAGGGCCTCGATGACCTCACGGGTGGCTCGATCGCCCTGCACTGCCACCGGACGCACCTCGAAGCGCACCGCGGGCCAACGGCGGCGCCCGTTCTCCAGGACGTCGCGCTCGGCCGCCGAGTCCCGACCACAGATCAGCCCCACGGTGTTGGGCAGGAACGGCAGGGGGCGCTTGCGCTCGGAGGCGAACACGCCCTCGGAGGTGAGGGTGCGGCGCAGCTGTTCGAGCCGGGCCAGCAGCTCACCGACGCCGACGTGTCGGATCTCCCGGGCACGCAGCGAGAACGTGCCCCTGAACTGGTAGAAGTCGGGCTTGGCGTGGACGACCACGCGGTCGCCGGGTCCTGGTGGTGGATCCTGGCGGCGCAGTACGGCGGTCTCACAGATGACCCGGACCGAGGCGTTGGCGACGGGGTCGCGCAGCGTCAGGTAGGTCATCCGGCCACGCGAGTTGAGTTCGGCGACCTGACCCTCGACCCAGATCGCGCCCAAGCGGTCGATCCAACCCCCGACCGCTTGGAGCACGGCCCGGACCGGCTGCGGTGACTCCGCGGAACTCTCCATACCCATGGCTCCAGAGCCTAGGCCAGGATGGCGACAGTTCCCGATTCGTCGGGCTCGGCGGTTCGGCGCGACCCGGTCGGCCGACGTGGGACGCCGGCGCACGGCGGAGGTCGCGAAGAAGGACGGGAAGCGCGCGACCGCGCGGATCCGGCGCGGGCTGGTGAGTACGAAGCGCAGGCCCGCGCCGGGTTCGGGGGCGAGGGGTGGTCGGTGTGATGGTGTGCTTGGGGGATGTGGGTGAAGGCGGGGACGGTGGTCAGGCCCGGCCGAACGCGTCGGCGTGGTCGCGGGCGAAGTCGGTGACGTCGCGAGGGGGACGTCCGGTCAGGTCGGCGACGCCGGTGTGCACCTCGGCGGCCTCTCCCCTGGCGTAGTGGGCGTAGTCCTCGACGAGGCCCGCCAACTGCCACCGCGGAAGCACACCCGAGAGCGCTTCGGAGAACCGCTCGTCGGTCGCCTCGTGGAAGGCGATCTCCCGCCCGGTGGCCGAGGACAGGGCACGGGCGATCTCGTCGTGGGTCACGGCCCTGGGTCCGGTCAGGGTGTGGATCCGGCCCGAGTGCCCCTCCCCGACCAGTGCCTCGGCCGCGGCGGCCGAGATGTCGCGGGTGTCGATCGCGCTCACGGCCGCGCCACCGATGGGAGCGGCGAACCACCCCTGCTCGATGGTCGCGGCGAAGCCGAGCAGGGCCTGCAGGTAGAGGTTGGGGCGCAGCACCGTGTGGTCGATGCCCGACCGCCGCACGTGCTCCTCGACCTCGGCGTGCCAGCGCAGGAACCGCACCGGCGAGTCGAGGCGGGCGGCGTACTGGGAGAGCAGCACGAGGCGGCGCACACCGAGCTTGTGGGCGAGGTCGACGAACCGGATCTGGAGGTCGGCGGCGCCCTCCTCGGAGGGGCTGTTGAGGAAGGCCGTGTCGACGCCTTCGAGGGCCGCGGCGACCGATTCGGGGTCCTTGAGGTCGGCGACGACGGTCTCGGCGCCGGGCACGGAACGTCGGGGGTCGCGGGTCATGGCGCGGACGGTGGCGCCGCGCGCCTGGAGTTCGGGGATCAGGGCCGAACCGATGGTTCCGGTGGCTCCGGTCACGAGCACGGTGGGCGAGTTCATCGCGAGGGTCTCCTTCTGCGTGGGTGGCATCATTACTCAATAGTGAGTAGTCACTATCAATGGGCGAAAAAAGGCGGGCCCTGCCCGCCACGGGAAAGGTTCAGTTCCCGGAGGACAGGAAGCGTTCGGCCCACTCGTCGGACTCGGCACGGCCGGGCAGCCCGATCGAGGCGGCCACCATGTAGAGCATTCCGTCGGCGAAGAATTCGTGCGCCTGGTCGGTGTCGACCTTCGGCAGCGCCTCGAAACGCTCGAAGACGTCCCGCGTCCACTCGTGCATCACGTCGCGGATGTCGGGATCGTTGGCGGCCGCGTACCCCTGGAGCAGGATGAGCATCACCTCGCGGCGCTCCATCAGCACGCCCCAGCCGTCCGACATGACCTGCAACGGATCCTCTTCGGCCCTCTCCCCCGGAACGAGCATCTCCCGCTCGATGTCGGCGAAGGTCTTCTCCAGCACCGCCACGAAGAGTTCCTTCTTCGTGGAGTAGACCCGGAAGAGGTTGGGGTGCGAGATCTCGACGTCCTTGGCGATGGCCACGGTCGAACCACCGTGGAACCCCTTGTGACTGAACTCCTTCAGCCCCGCCGCGAGGATCTGCTCGCGGCGCCGTTCGATTCCGACCCGTGGTCTCCGCCCTGTCGTCATGTTTGATAGTAAACACTCACTACCAAATAGGCGTCAACCCCTCGGAGCAACGAAAAAGGGGCGAGGGATCGGATCCCTCGCCCCATCTTCCGCTTCCGCGAAACCGCACTCAGGCCCCGGCTTCCGCCTCCAGCTTGGCGATGCGGTTGTCGTACATCTTGATGAACTCGGGACGACCCTGGTGGGCCACCTCGTAGGCGCGCAGGTCGCGCACCTGCTCGATGGTGAGCTTGCGCAGGCGGGCCCGGATCGACGGCAGGGTGAGCTCGTCGTAGGTCGGGACGGCCAGGTCCTCGACCGCGGGGGCGTTGCCCTTGCGAACCTTCTCCAGGACCTCGTCGCTGGCGACGGTGGTGTGCGCCTCGGCGGCGCTGAGCTCCTCGGCCAGCGCGGAGCCGTCCTCGGCGAGGTCGGCGGTGGCGGGGACGGAGGGTTCTTCCCGGATCTCCTCGACCAGCTTGGCGGCCTCGGTGGCGTCGGTGACCTCGGTGGTCTCGGTGGAGTCCGCCTCGGTGACGGGGATCGCCGTGGGAGCGGTGGCCTCGACGACCGGCTCGGGCTTCTCCTCGACCTCCACTTCGGCCTTCTCTTCGGTGGGCTTCTCCTGCTCCGGAGAAACCTCGGAGGTGGTCTCCACCTCGGCGCTCTCCTGCGCCGTGGTCTCGGACGCGGGGGCTTCGTCCTTCTTCTCCGGCTGCTCCGGAACGGTCGTGACGACCGGGTCCTTACGCCCGAAGATGCCCTTGATGAAGGAGGTCAGCTTCGTGGCGATGGTCGGGTTCGACATAGGACGGGGGCTCCTGATGCTCTCGGCGTTGGGCCGGCGGCGCGCGTCCAGCAAACCAGGCAAGGCCGAGTTGAGGGCGAACCGCCTCATAACTGATGCGATTGGTGAACCAGGATAGATGAGGGAGGATCACCATGAGCTGGCCGCAAGTGAACGATTTCGCCACGTCGCGGCCCAACCGGGTACGTTCTGTTGCGGCGACGTCACCTGGTCGTGGTCTCCACCATAGGCCTGACCCCGACGGTGCCGTATCCCACACCCGCTCCCACATCCCACGATCGCACCTAGGATGTATGCCATGACTGCGATGACGACTGCCACGAACCAACGTCGTGTGCTCCTGGCCAACCCCCGGGGCTACTGCGCCGGTGTCGACCGAGCGGTCATCACCGTCGAGAAAGCCCTTGAGCAGTACGGCGCCCCGATCTACGTGCGCAAACAGATCGTGCACAACACGCACGTCGTGCGCACCCTGGAGGAGCGCGGCGCGATCTTCGTGGAGGAGACCGAGGAGGTGCCCGAGGGCGCCATCGTCGTCTTCTCCGCGCACGGTGTATCGCCCGCCGTCCACGAGCAGGCCGAGAAGCGCCAACTCAAGACCATCGACGCCACGTGTCCACTGGTCACCAAGGTCCACAAGGAGGCGAAGCGATTCGCCGCCGAGGACCGCGACATCGTCCTCATCGGCCACATCGGCCATGAGGAGGTCGAGGGCACCAGCGGCCAGGCCCCCGAGCACATCCAGATCGTGGAGAGCCCGGACGAGGTCGACAAGGTCCAGGTCCGCGACCCGAACAACGTGTCCTGGTTGTCTCAGACCACCCTGTCGGTGGACGAGACCAACGAGACCGTGGACGCGCTGCGCAAGAAGTTCCCGAACCTGCTGGCTCCGCCCAGCGACGACATCTGCTACGCCACCTCCAACCGCCAGGACGCCGTCAAGGCCATGGCGCCCGAGTGCGAGCTGGTCATCGTGGTGGGTTCGGACAACTCGTCCAACTCCGTCCGCCTGGTCGAGGTCGCCCTCGACGCCGGCGCGAACGCCTCCTACCTGATCGACAACGCCACCCTCATGGAAGAGGCCTGGCTGGAGGGCGTCACCACCGTGGGTGTGACCAGTGGCGCGTCCGTCCCCGACATCCTGGTGCGCGAACTCCTCGACAAGCTCTCCGCACACGGGTACGGATCCGTCACCCCGGTGACCACCGCCGAGGAGACCCTCACCTTCTCGCTGCCCAAGGAGCTGCGCCGCGACCTTCGCGCCGAGTAGCACCCGCGCCGAGAAACGACCCGTACGACGAACGGGCCCCGAGGAACCTCCGTGGTTCCTCGGGGCCCGTTTCGCGTGCGGGTCGTGGGCTGCACGAAGCCGAGGGTTCGAGCTCCCCCGATCACGAGGAGACACCACTTCGCCCGGTGGACGATCCACCGCCCACCGTTCCGGGAGTTCGTAAACCGGTGGCACCCGGAACACGAATGCCCGAGACTTCCACGCATGGTTTCGATACTGCAGAACGTGGCGATCGACTGTACGGACGCCTATGAACTGGCGCGGTTCTGGAGCGCGGTGACCGGCCGTCCCGTGCACCCGGAGAGCCGACCCGGCGATGAGGAGACCCTGGTGCTGTTGGCGGAGGGACCGGTGCTGCACTTCAACCAGGTGCCCGAGCCCAAGGAGATCAAGAACCGGATCCACCTGTGCCTGCGCCCGGAGACCACTCGGGAGCTGGAGGTGGAACGGCTGTTGGGGCTCGGCGCCACCTTCGTCGGCGACCACCGAGAGCCGGACGGCTCGGGGTGGGCGATCCTGGCCGACCCCGAGGGCAACGAGTTCTGCGTACTGCGCAGCGCCTCCGACCGGCGGGCCATGGAACACAGCCCCGACTAGGGATCAGGAGCCCTCGGGTTCCGTCTCCTCCTCGGAGGCCTCGTCGTCCTTCTCCGGGACGGGGTAGGTCTCCATGTGTTCGGCGAGGACGGCGAACTCGTCCAGGGAGGTACTGCCGGAGATGATCAGGGTCCGGTCGTCGCCGCGCTGGACGAGGGCGCCCCAGTCGTCGGCCTCGAACTGCTCCCACTCCCGGTCGGCGACCATGACGGAACCGACCGGTTCGGCGTCCTTGACGTGGTCGGCGATCACCTTGTCCGGGTCGGCGTCGCTCTGGGTCAGCATGGCGTGGCTGTCCTGCGGTGTCGCGAAGCCGATGCTCCACGACACCGGACCGGTCACGTCCAGGTGCGAGCTGGTGGGGGTCCACCCCCGCGGCATGTCCTCCGAGGGTGCGGTCACCTCGTAGTCGGCGGACTGACGCATCACCTCGATGTCCGGGCGGTAGTCCACGGTGGGGATGTTCTCGCCCGAACGCGTGGAGACAACGAAGGCCATCACCAGGAGGATTCCGACGACGACCCCGAGGGAGATGGCGTAGTTCTTGAAGGTGGCGTTGGCCCTGCTGTTCTCACTCATGACCTGTCCAGCTTGCCGCAGGTCTGGAGCCACTTCGACCCGGGGTCCCTCAAGCGGGGTCCGGGGTGGCGGGCCCCGGGGCCGCGGGGCTCTCCTGGCGACGGTTGCGGGGTTCCAGTTCTGTGAGCAGTCCGGTGATGTCGTCGGCGAGCTTGTGCGCGTCGATGTCGTCGCGGTAGACCACCTCGGCGACGGCCAACAGCATCGAACCGCTCACCACGATCAGCAGCGCCTCATCGACCGGTTCGTCGGCCTTGCGGAACAGCGCCACGTTGCGGTCGGTCCACTGGGTGAGCCGCGACCGCAGCTGGTAGTCGAAGCCGGGAGGCCCGTCGCCGCTGAAGAACAGCCGGGTGGTCTCCCGTTCCTCGATGGCGCCGAGCAGGTAGGCGTGGGCCGCGATGTTCATCAGCCGTGTGGGATCACTCTCACCATCGACGCGCGCCTCACGCACCGCCTGGTGGGTCCGCTCCTGTTGCCGCTGCTGGAACTCCTCGTACAGCGCCAGGTACAGGTCCGCCTTGCCGGTGAAGTGGTGGTAGAGGCTGCCCACGCTGGCACCCGCGACCGAGACGACCTCGCTGACACCCGCCTTCGCGAACCCCACCGTACGAAAGACCTGGGCCGCCGCCTTCAGTAGGGAGGTGCGGGTGGCCGCGCCTCGCGCGGAGGCCCGCGCGGGCTTGTCCGTCTTGTCCACTGTCACGCCCTCACTCCTGTCCGGGTCCCCGCCAGGGTAGACCGTTACGGGTCTTCGAGGTGCGGTCACGCCCCCATTGGACCCGCCCCACCCGCGATGACCAGGAAACACCCGGGGTGACTACCCTAAGACGTGAACTCCACCCTGTTCCCAGACGGAAGGTGTCACCTCCATGTCGCAGCCCGGCAGCCCGTCCACGCAGCACTCGGTACCCGACCGAAACCTCGCGCTGGAACTGGTCCGCGTCACCGAGACCGCCGCACTGGCCGCTGCCCGTTGGGTCGGTAAGGGCGACAAGATCGGGGCCGACGGTGCCGCCGTGCGCGGGATGCGCCACATGATCAGCACCGTGTCGATGAACGGCACCGTGGTGATCGGCGAGGGCGAGAAGGACAGCGCCCCCATGCTCTACAACGGCGAGCGTGTCGGCGACGGCGGTGGCCACGACTGGGACGTGGCGGTCGACCCGATCGACGGCACCACCCTGGCCGCCATGGGCATGCCCAACGCCATCGCGGTGATCGCGATGAGCCCGCGCAACACCATGTTCGACCCTTCCGCCGTGTTCTACATGGAGAAGCTGGCCACCGGCCCCGAGGCCGCCGACGTGGTGGACATCGCCGCGCCGGTCGCCGACAACATCGCCGCGGTGGCGCGGGCCAAGGGCAAGTCACCGCAGGACATCACGGTCGTCATCCTGGACCGTCCGCGCCACAAGCAGTTGGTGCAGGACGTTCGGGACGCGGGCGCGCGCATCAAGTTCATCAGTGACGGTGACGTGGCGGGCGCGATCATGGCGGCCCGTCCCGGGACGGGCGTGGACCTGATGCTGGGCATCGGTGGCACCCCGGAGGGCATCATCACGGCGTGCGCGATGAAGTGTCTGGGCGGCGTCATCCAGGGTCGGCTGTGGCCCAAGGACGACGAGGAGCGTCAGAAGGCGCTCGACGCCGGGCACGACCTGGACCGTGTCCTGCGCACGAACGACCTGGTCGCCTCCGACGACGTGTTCTTCGCCGCGACCGGCATCACCGAAGGCGAGATGGTGGACGGGGTGCGCTACGAGTCCACCGGTGTGATCACCGACTCACTGGTCATGCGCGGCCGCAGCGGCACCGTGCGTCAGGTGCGCAGCGAGCACCGGCTGAGCAAGCTCTCCGCCTACAGCGGTGTCGATCTGACCTCCGCCCCGGAGTAGGCCCGGACCCGCTCCCACGCCCGTCACCGGCGCCGCCTCGGCGGCGTCGGTGCTGTTCCCGGGGTTGTTCTCGGAACCTTCCGGTCTCCGGCCGCGTCTCAACGCACACTGGCCCCGCAGCCG
This sequence comes from Nocardiopsis sp. NPDC055879, assembly GCF_053615935.1. Classification (NCBI taxonomy): domain Bacteria; kingdom Bacillati; phylum Actinomycetota; class Actinomycetes; order Streptosporangiales; family Nocardiopsidaceae; genus Nocardiopsis; species Nocardiopsis sp. NPDC055879. The sequence continues at coordinate 76,290 of NZ_JBSHCT010000002.1, read as the reverse complement.
GTGATCCCTTCTCAAGCACCATCCTCGTCGGAGGTCCGATGTCCTACCCTGATCCCTCGCAGCAGCCGCAGTGGCAGCCGCCGCAGCAACCGGGGCAGGTTTTCCCTCCGTCCCAGGGCCCCCAGCAGGGTTTCCCGCAGGGGCCGCCCCCGCAGGGGCCCGGCCAGGCCGGACCACCCTTCCCCGGTGGCCCGCAGGGTCCGGGTCAGCCTCCCTACGGCGGCCAGTACCAGGGCGCCCCGGTTCCGCCCGGTGGCGGTGGTGGTCGCCGTAAGTGGCTGATACCCGCGGCCGCCGTGACCGCCGTCGTCGTCATGGCCGGCACCGTGTGGGCGACCGTGTCGCTGGTGAACTTCGGTGGCCCCCAGCCCGAGTCCGTGCTGCCGGGCAATTCCGTCGCCTTCGCCAAGGCCGACCTCGACATCGACGGTTCCCAGGCCATGGACCTGCTGAGCTTCGTCGAAAAGCTCCCCGCCGAGGTCCGCGAGGAGATGGGCGACGTGGAGGAGGACGACACCTCGGCCCCCTTCGCCGAGGCCTTCGCCGATTCCTACGACCTGGACCCCTCCGAGGTCGAGGAGTGGATCGGGCAGAAGGTGGGCGCCGCCGCCTGGACCACCGACAACCCGGAGTTCGAGACCTACGATGGTGCGGCCTACGGGATCGCCCTGGCGGTGAACGACGCCGGAGCCGCCGAGGAGCAGTTCTCCGAGCTGTCCGAGTCCCACGACGTCGAGTACACGATGGTCGACGACTTCGTGGTGTTCACCGACCTGACCGGCGGGATCGAAGACTACAACGACCAGATGTCGGCCAACGGCGACCTGGAGGGCAACGACACCTACAGCGGTGACCTGGACGGGGTGCCCAGCGGCAGCATCGCCCTGGCCTGGGCCGACCTGAGCGCCCTGGGCCAGATCAGCACCATCGAACAGGATCTGGCCACCGAGTTCGGCACCACCGGATCCCTCCAGGGCCGGATGACCGCCTCCTTCCGGGTCACCGGCGACTACCTGGAGGCGCGGATGGACGTGTTCGGCTTCGAGGTCGAGGGCACCGACGTGAGTTGGTTGGCGGAGGGGTCCGGGGCGAGTCTGGACGCCGTCGGCGCGCTGCCGGCGAACTCGACCGTGGCGCTGGGCGGCAGCGGCTTGGACCAGATGTTGAGCACCGCCTGGGAGAACGACGAACTGCCGCTGCTCGACGAGCAGGACCGCCAGGACATGGAGGCGGACATGAACTCCATCGGCGCCCCGTTGCCGGAAGGGTTCACCTCCCTGCTCGGCGGCTCCACCGCCGTCGGTCTGTCCGACTTCGACACGAGCGGGATGGGCGGTTACGGCTCCACCACCGACCCGACCGTCGTGTTCCGTGCCGTGGGCGGTGACGCCGCCGCGCTGAACTCGTTCGTCGACGAGGTCGTGGCGAACCCCTACGCCTCCGGTCCGGCCCCGACGGTGAGCGAGGACGGCGACGCCGTGGTCGTCAGCACCGGAAACCCCGGCAGCGGTGTGCTCGCCGACGACGAGGTCTTCCAGCAGACCATGGCCGAGATGGACGACGCCGTGATGGCCGCCTACGTGGACATGCGTCAGGCCGTCACCACCGACGACGTCCAGTCTCCCGAGCAGTGGGGCGCGCTCGGCATGGGACTGAGCGTGTCCGAGGGCGGCGAGCGTGCCGTGGTCGAGTTGCGTTGGGCGCCCACCGGGTCCTGACCCATATCGACGGATGAATCGCGGGACGGCGCGGCGAGGAGGGTTCCTCGCCGCGCCGTCGGCGTTTCAGTCCACGACCCGGCGGCGCATCTGGAACGCGGCCAGGTTCCACATCAGATACGCGAACCCGGCCAGGACGGCCACGTGCAGCAGGGCCATCCCGGGCCCCAGCCCTCCGAATACGGCACCACGGATGAGTTCGACCGCGTGGAAGAGCGGGTTGGCCATGGCCGCGGCCTGCACCCAGGCGGGCAGCTCGGTGATCGGGAAGAACGTCCCGGCCACCAGGAACAACGGGGTGAACAGGCCGCTGAACACGTAGTCCATGGAACGCACCGAGGTGATCACCGCGGAGATCCAGATACCGAAGAGCGCGAAGGCGAACCCGGCGAGGAAGGCGACGAAGGGCACCAGCAGCATGCCGGGGCCAGGACGCAGGCCGAAGCCGATGGCGACGAGCAGCGGCACGCAGCCGTAGACGCCGGAGCGCAGGGCCAGCCACAACGCTTCCCCGGTGACCAACTCGCGCACGTCGACCGGTGCGGCGAGGATGCCCTCGTAGGTGTGCAGGAAGCGGCGTTTGATGAAGGTGTTGATGACCGCGGGCATCATCGACTGGAACATCACCGACACGGCGACGATGCCGGTGCCGAGGAAGTCGATGTAACTGAACCCCGCGAGAGTGCCGATCAGGGCGCCCATGCCGAAGCCGAAGCACAGCAGGTACAGCGTGGGTTCGACGATCGCGGCGAAGGTGGTGGCCCGCCAGGACCGACCGTAGAGGATCCACTCGCGGGCGACCACGCCCAGGACCGCGTCGGTCTCGAAGCGGCCGGGACGGGCGTGATGCTCGGGCCTGGCGTCCGCGCGTTGTTGTCGTGTCGGGCTCATGCGACCCCCTCCCCCGTCAGGGTCACGAAGACGTCCTCCAGGTTGGCGGCGCGCCGTTCGGGTTCGCCGAGTCGGTCCCGCAGGGAGTCGGGGAGTTCCTCGGCGCGCAGGACGGACAGGCTGGTACCGGTACGTCGGGTGTCGAAGCCCTGTGCCCGGACCAGGGTCTCCAGTTCGGAGATACCGCCCGATCCTTGGGGGGTGTACTCCTCCACGGTGGTGCCGGCGTACTTGGCGACGAGGTCGACCGGGGTGCCGCGTTCGACGACACGTCCCTTGGCCATGAGGGCGACCTCGTCGGAGAGGCGTTCGGCCTCTTCGATGTAGTGGGTGGACATCAGGACGGTGACGCCCTCGTCGCGCAGCGCGGAGATGACGCCCCACAGGTCCTGACGCACCTGTGGGTCGAGGCCGACGGTGGGTTCGTCCATGAGGACGAGTTCGGGGCGGTGCAGCAGGGCTCGGACGATGAGCAGTCGGCGGCGCATGCCCCCGGACAGGTCGTCGACGGGGGTGTCGGCGCGGTCGCTCAGTTGGGCCAGGCGCAGGGTGCGTTCGATGGCCTCGCGACGTTGTCGGCGCGGGACCCGGTACAGGAACGAGAACATGCGCAGGTTCTGCTCGACGGTGAGTTCCTCGTCGAGGTTGTCGTGTTGGGGGACGACGCCCATGCGGGCGCGGGCCCACTTGGACTCGGCGGGGATCTCGTGGTCGAGGATCCTGATCGTGCCCTCGTCGGCGATCGCCTGTGCGGTGAGCATCTTCATGGTGGTGGACTTGCCCGCCCCGTTGGGGCCGAGCAGCCCGAGCACGATCCCTCGGGGGACTTCGAGGTCGAGGCCGTCGACGGCGGTGAGGGCGCCGAAGCGTTTGACGACTCCGCTCAGCCGGATCGCCGGTACGTGGCGTCCGGGGTCTGGTGTGGTCATGGGAACACGGTAGGAAAATCTCGACCCGGATCTCCACTGGTTTTCCGAGTGGATTACGCGCCTGTTCTCAACGGGATTCGACCATTACGAAAGAAGGGCACCATCGCCCTTTAGGGACACTCTGCCACGGCTTGGGACGGCATCCCACGGTCAACCGAAAACAAACATTACTGATCACCGATGTACCCGTCAAACCCCCAGGCCAGAGCACTTTTATCGGCAAAACCTTCCTTTTCGGAATCATGTCTGTATAGTCGCCACCCACACCTTTCGGACGGGCTGGAACCCCCGTGGTCCCCACGCTCACGGGCTGTCCGAAAGGTGGTCCCTCCAGCCCGGACGACCGTGCGGGTTCGCGACCCGCACGGCCCCCCGCCTGTCCACGACTTGAGGAGAACCCCCGATGAGGTTCGGACGACTCGCCCGTTCCGCCGCCGTCCTGGTGGCCGCCCCCATCGCCGTCACCGGTCTGGTGACCGCGCCGGCCCAGGCCCACGGAACCCTGGGCGACCCGATCAGCCGGATCGCCGCCTGCTACGCCGAGGGGCCCGAGAACCCTCGGTCCCAGATGTGCGTCCGCCTCGTGGAGGAGAACGGCACCCAACCGCTCTATGACTGGCACGAGGTCAACCTCGCCAACGCCGACGGACGGCACCGCGAGATCATCCCCGACGGTGAACTGTGCAGCGCCGGACGGGACAAGTACTCCGCGCTGGACAACCCTGGTGACTGGGCGAGCACCGCCGTCACCGAGCTGCCCTCCGGATCCGAGTACACCTTCGACTACACGGCGGCCGTCCCCCACGCCGGCTACATCGAGTACTACGTCACCACCGATGACTGGGACCCGGGCACTCCCCTGACCTGGGACGAGCTGGAGTCCGAGCCGTTCGCCGTGGACGACCAGCCGGCCGCCGAGGACGGCGGCTACACCATGACGGCCCGACTGCCGCAGAAGAGCGGGCAGCACCTCATCTACACGATCTGGCAGCGCACCGACAGCCCCGAGGCGTTCTACAGCTGCTCCGACGTCACCTTCGGTGGTGAGGGCGACGCGGTGACCACCGCCGCAGAGGAGACCGAGGCGTTCACCGTGGACCCGGCCGCCCAGGAGGCGCTGGACCACGCCCACGCCGACCACGCCGCCGAGACGCCGGCCGAAGAGGAGGTCCAGGGCGAAGAGCCCGAGGCCGTCGAGGAGCCCGCCGAGGAGAAGGTGGAGGAGTCCGACGAGGCGGCCACCACCGACCACGGCACGCACGCCTCCGGCGGCGGCGAACTGGCCGAGACCGGCACCGCCATCACCGGCCTGTTCGTCACCGCCATCGCCCTGATGGCCGCCGGCGCGGGCGCCCTGCACCTGGCCCGCAAGCGCCGAGGCGTCGTCTGACGATCGGGGCCGGGCGGGCCCGTGGCCGCGACGTCGTCACGGCCGCGGGCCCGACGGGGAAAATCCGTTGCGGGAGACGGAGGGACATGGCTAACGTCGAGGCGTCGGATCGGAACACGGACTCGATCCGGGGCCAGACTCCCCGGACGTTAGGACAGGTGGGTATGCCCCGGAACGCGCCGAGCGCGCCTCACAGCCGCGCGGGCCTGAGCCTGCCCCGAGTCCCCTCGGCCGGCTGAGCCGGAACCCGCCCCACGTCGAGACCCGCTCGGCACTCTTGCTGATCCCAAGCACGTCCTCTCAGCAAGGAGTTCCCGGGTGTCCAACACCGAACCCGACTTCATCTGTGTCCACTGTGGTCTGACCATGTCCGCCCTGACCCCCGAGGGCGACGAACGCGACCACTGCTCCGGTTGCCTGACCTCCCGGCACGTCCACGACCAGCACGACGGCGGCGTCTCCGACTGCGCCGGACGCATGACACCCCTGTCCGTCGTGGTCCCCGCCGACGGCCGATGGCGTCTGGTCCACCGCTGCGTGGACTGCGCCGAACTGTCCGAGGGCCTCGTCTCCGGCGACGACGGCCCACTCCCGCTCATGCGGATCGCCGTGCGGCCACTGGCCGAACCGCCGTTCCCGCTCGAACTCCTCGGGCGGGTGTGAGCATGGGCCGGCGCAACCACCGCGAACCCCGGCGACCGCAACGCCGCAAGACCGTGCTGCGCGCGCGGGGTGAACAAGGGCGTCGCGCCGGCCCGGAGGCGGAGTCCTTCCGCTGTGCCGGGTGCCGGCTCGACGTGCCCGCCCACGCGGTCGGCTCCGCCCATCGCAACCACTGTCCGCACTGTCTGACCAGCCTGCACGTCGACGGCCGGGTCCCCGGTGACCGCGCCGCCGACTGCCGGGGCCGGATGAGCGCGGCCGGGGTCTTCGCCCGTCCGGACGGTGAGTGGATGCTCATCCACCGGTGCGCGTCCTGTGGCGGGTTGAGCGCCAACCGGATCGCGGGTGACGACAACGCCCGGGCCCTGGTCCGGTTGGCGGTGCGGCCGCTGGCGGCGTCGGAGGCGGCCCGCCGGGCCCTGGCCCACCTGTGATCGACACGGCGCACCCATGACCTGCACCGATGTCAACATGACACGTGCAACACCGTGAACCCCGGGTGAGGTGCGTCGTGTTCTCACGGGTCTGGCAGGCTTGACTTCACAGGTTTTCCCAGGAGAGATGGGTTGTCATGAGTGAGTTCCGTATCGAGCACGACTCGATGGGTGAGGTCAAGGTCCCGGCTGCCGCCAAGTGGCGGGCACAGACCCAGCGTGCCGTCGAGAACTTCCCGATCTCGGGACAGGGGCTGGAGAACGCCCACATCGCCGCTCTCGGCCAGATCAAGGCCGCCGCCGCCAAGGTCAACGCCGAACTCGGCGTGATCTCCGACGACCTCGGCAAGGCCATTCGCGACGCCGCCCTGGAGGTGGCCGACGGCAAGTGGAACGACGAGTTCCCGATCGACGTCTTCCAGACCGGTTCGGGCACCTCCAGCAACATGAACACCAACGAGGTCGTGGCCACGGTCGCCAAGGAGCGCACCGGCCTGGACGTTCACCCGAACGACCACGTCAACGCCTCCCAGTCGTCCAACGACGTCTTCCCCTCCTCCATCCACATCGCCGCCACCTCGGCCGTGCGGAACGAGCTGATCCCGGCCCTGCGCCACCTGGAGGGCGAACTCACCCGCAAGTCGAACGAGTTCGCCTCCGTGGTCAAGAGCGGTCGCACCCACCTGATGGACGCCACCCCGGTCACCCTGGGCCAGGAGTTCGCCGGGTTCGCCGCGCAGGTCCGCTACGGTGTCGAGCGCATCGAGGCCGTCCTGCCGCGCGTGGCCGAGCTCCCGCTGGGCGGCACCGCCGTCGGCACCGGCATCAACACCCCGGAGGGCTTCGCGGCCCGGGTCATCGCGGAGATCGCCGAGAACACCGGTCTGCCGCTGACCGAGGCCCGGGACCACTTCGAGGCGCAGGGCGCCCGTGACGCTCTGGTCGAGCTCTCCGGCCAGCTGCGGACCATCGCGATCGGCTACTGCAAGATCGCCAACGACATCCGCTGGATGGGTTCGGGCCCGACCACCGGTCTGTCCGAGATCTTCCTGCCCGACCTGCAGCCGGGTTCCTCGATCATGCCGGGCAAGGTCAACCCGGTACTGTGCGAGGCCATGCTCCAGGTCTCCTCGCAGGTGGTGGGCAACGACGCCGCGGTGGCCTTCGGCGGCGCCTCCGGCAACTTCGAGCTCAACGTGCAGCTGCCGATGATCGCCCGCAACGTGCTTGAGTCGATCCGTCTGCTGGCCAACGTCTCCACGGTCTTCGCCGACCGCTGTGTGGCCGGTATCGAGGCCAACGAGGAGCAGTGCCGGGTCTACGCCGAGTCCTCCCCCTCGATCGTCACCCCCCTCAACCGCTACATCGGCTACGAGGAGGCCTCCAAGGTCGCCAAGCAGTCGCTGGCCGAGAAGAAGACCATCCGCGAGGTGGTCCTGGAGCGCGGGTACGTCAAGGACGGCAAGCTCACCGAGGAGCAGCTCGACGCCGCCCTCGACGTCCTGAAGATGACCAACTCCCAGTAGGTCGCCGCCGGGACCCACGTCCGGGCACCTCGCTTCGGCGGGGTGCCCCTCGCACGCCAGGAACCCCTCCGCCCCCGACGACGTCGGACGATCGAGGCAGAACACCCCCGTCCCCGGCTTCCCCGGCCCTCTTCGAGAGAGCGACAGATGTCGAGTAACAGCGAACAACGCATCGCCGACCGCTACGTCCTGCGCCGTGAACTCGGCCGGGGCGGCATGGGCATCGTCTGGGAGGCGTACGACACCGCCCTCGATCGTGTCGTGGCCATCAAACAGGTGCTGTTGCCCGGACACTTCACCGACGCCGAACGCGACGACGCGCACGCGCGGGTGCGCCGCGAGGCGCGGTCGGCGGCCCGGGTCAACCACCCCACCGTGATCACCATCCACGACGTCTTCGAGCACGAGCACGACCCGTGGGTGGTGATGGAACTCGTCGAGGGCGGTTCGCTACAGGAGACGCTCGCCGAGGAGGGCGCCCTGTCCCCGGATCGGGTGGCCGAGATCGCCGTCTCGCTGTTGGAGGCCGTGCGGGCCGCGGACGCGGCGGGCGTGCTGCACCGCGACATCAAGCCGGGCAACATCATGATGTCCGCCGACGGGCGGGTCATCCTCACCGACTTCGGCATCGCCACGGTGGAGGGCGGGCCGAGCATCACCCGGACCGGCGCGCTGATCGGATCGCCCGAATACATGCCGCCGGAGCGGTTGGAGGGCGCGCCCGCCGACCACCGAGGCGACCTGTGGAGCATCGGTGTGACCATGTACGCGGCGGTGGAGGGCTCCTCCCCGTTCCGCCGCGACTCCATCACGGCCGCGATCGCCGCAGTGATCTCCGCCCCCATGCCGCCGATGACGCGCGCGGGGTGGCTGGAACCGGTGATCTCGGGTCTGCTGGAGCGCGACCCCGAGCGCAGGTTCACCGTGGACCAGGCGCTCGGGTCGTTGACGGATCTCCGGTCCGGTTCGGCCGGTTCGGCGGGCGCCACCGCGGTCGCCGCCGCGGCCGGTGTGCCGAGCGGTCCCCAGGGGCCGGTGGCCGACTATTCCACCGACCCGCACCACGGCGGTGGCCACCATGGAAGCGGCGCCTACCCGAACGCCGCCGCCCACGCCGCCCCGGTCGCGCCCCCGCCTCCGCACGAACCCGGGCGCCGTTCCCGCAAGGGCCCGATGATCGCCATGTTCGCCGCCGCCGCGGCGCTGCTCCTGGTGGCCGGGTTCGTGCTGGTCGTGGCACTGCGATCCGACGAAACCCCGACCGACTCCGCCGCGGACTCCGAGAGCGGTCAGGAGTCCACCGGCGACCAAGGCGGCCAAGGGGAGCAGGGGGACCAGAACGATCAGGGCGGTGGGGAGGGCGCCGGGCAGAACGACGCACCGGCCGCCGCGGACGGGACCCCTCCCGAGTACGACGAGGACGACCTGTTGCGCTACGCCTCGGAGTGGTTCACCATCTCCTACCCCGGCGGCTGGGAGATCGGCTCGGAGGATCTGGAGAACTCCTACGCCTCCTTCGTCGCGCCCGGCCTGGAACACCAGATCGACGTGGAGGGCTGGGAGGAGACCGAGTTCACCGGGACGAGCGCGGAGTACCTTGCCCTATCCCAGGGCGGCACCGACATCGACGGGGACGTCACCCGTGACTACGAGGTCTTGGAGTCCGAGGACTTCGAGGGCGACGACTTCGAGGGCGGCCTCGCCGGCATGGACGTGGCGATGGTCGAGGCGGACCTGGTGAACGACACCTGGGACGACTCCGAGCGTCGCTTCTGGGCCTACTCGGTGATCATGAACGAGGGGGAGGAGCGGGTGTTCTACCTGGTCACGGTGAACGTGCCGCGGGCGCAGGCCGATGACTTCGACGAGGTGCACGAGGACGTGATCGAGACCTTCACTCCGTTGAAGTGACCCCGACGGCGACGGCCCCGTCCGGAAGGTGTTCGCCTTCCGGACGGGGCCGAAGTGTTCTCTGAGGGCTCGGAGGGAGCGCCGCCGGGTCAGTACCAGCCGACGGACTGGGAGTGGGCCCAAGCCTCACAGGGCGTGCCGTAGCGGCCCTTGATGTAGTCGATGCCCCAGGCGATCTGAGTCGCCGGGTTGGTCTGCCAGTCGTCGCCATGGGTGGCCATCTTGCTGCCGGGGAGCGACTGCGGAATCCCGTACGCACCAGAACTGGCGTTCTGGGCGGTGTGGTTCCAGTTGCTCTCCTTCTCCCAGAGCGGTTCCAGGCAGCCGTTGAACTCCTCGGCACCCCAGCCCTCATCGAGGACCATCTGCAGGGCGATGCCCTTGGGGTCCCCCTCGAACTCCGCCGGGACCTCTTCTTCTTCCTCTTCCTCCTGGATGGCGGAGCCGGTGGCCGAGGTGCTGACGACGCTGTTGCCCCGGGCGCTCTCGCGCCGTTCCTGGGCCTGCTCACGCCGGTTCTGGAGTTCGTCCTCGGACATCTGCTCGGAGGAGGAGAAGAAGTCCTCGTTCTCCTCGGAGCCGCTGTCGCCTTCGGATTCTGTGTCGGTCGCGGGTTCTTCGGTCCCGGGGACCGCGGCGCTCGCCGCCAGGTCCGGGTCCAGGCCGTCGTCCGCGAACGCGGAGACGGCGAACGTCGCGCCGGCGACCAGGGTCGCCGCACCGACCGCCGCGGTACTACGCAGCGACATTCGGTTGAGTAGCACGATTGCCTTTCCCAAAAGGGGGTTTAGGGCAGGGAAAAACCTATTAATACCAGTTGTTCGCCTGTGAGTGGGCCCAGGCCCCGCACGGAGTGCCGTAGCGGCCCTTGATGTAGTCGATGCCCCAGGCGATCTGAGTCGCCGGGTTGGTCTGCCAGTCGTCGCCATGGGTGGCCATCTTGCTGCCGGGGAGCGACTGCGGAATCCCGTACGCACCAGAACTGGCGTTCTGGGCGGTGTGGTTCCAGTTGCTCTCCTTCTCCCAGAGCGGCTCCAGGCAGCCGTTGAACTCCTCGGCACCCCAGCCCTCATCGAGGACCATCTGCAGGGCGATCTCCTTGGCCGAGCCGGTGGGGACCGACCCTCCGGAGGAACCGGAGGAGCTCGCGGAGCCGGAAGAGTCCTCGGAGGTGCTCTCGGGTTCCGGTTCGGGTTCCGGTTCTTGGATTTCACTGCCGGAGCCCGAGCCGGAACGCGACGAGTCGTCGACGGCCGCGCCGGCCAGCTCACGGGCCTCCTCGCGCCGGTCCTCAAGGTCCCGCTCGTCCTCGGGGGAAGGGCTGGCGAAGAAGTCGTCCGCCGCTTCGGTCTCGGCGGGGGTCTCCTCGGCTTCGGGGAGGGTGGCCGCCGAAGTGGCCTGATCCGGGTCGGGAGTTCCGGTGCCCGCGAAGGCGGAGACGGTGAACATACCGCCCGCGACCAGCGCCGCGGCGCCGACCGCGCTCATCTGGCGCAGAGAGATGCGGTGGAGTAGCAAGGTCGCCCTTTCACGTTGACGCACGCGTGCCCCGTTCGGAGCCTTCGCGTGGTGTGGGATGCCGCTGCAGGACCGCTCGGCCCTGGTGACCTGCGTGGAGGGGACGGAATCGCCGTTCGACCGACCACGGGCGGGGGCTCCCACACGGGAGGGGGTTGCTCGGTGCAGCGCATTCAGCCTGCATCATCGTCACGGTAAAGTAACGCCGGTTTTACTGTGTCGTGACTCACATCACGGAATGTGCCTGTTTTTCAGGGCTCTGACCTGCGCTTTGACACGAAGAGTCAATAGGTGGTCAAGTACGGGCAGGTTTGTGTCACTCGTCTCCCAGTGCGGTTCTGAGTACTCGTACCGATGCGTCCGGATCCGCGAAAGCACAGCATGGGGGTATGAACGCCCAAGGAATCCCCCGACCGCCAGGGGCGCCGCACCACTGTCCCGACTGCCGGGCCGAGCTCATCTCCTCGGCCCGCGCCTGCCCGCGGTGCGGGCTCGGGCTGGTCGGGCCCACAGCGCAACGTCTGTGGTGGATCGACACCGAACTGGTCTCACTGGACCTGCGCAGGCACACGCTGTTGGAGGAGCGGCCCAAGGCGCTGGCCCGGCTGCGCGAGGAGACCCGCGCGGCCGCACCGGTCGCCACCCCCTCGGTGCCCGCCGCACCGGCTCCGGCCCCCGTGGCCGCGGCTCCCCGGCCCGGCGCGCCCACCCGTGAGGTGAGCCGACGCTCGGCGCAGAACGTCATCCTCGGCCTGGGCGCCCTCCTCATCGGGATCGCGGCGCTCGTCTTCGCCGTGTGGACCTGGAGCGACCTGGGCACCGGCGCCCGCGCCACCGTTCTGGGCCTGACCACCCTGACCTTCACCGTGGTGGCCGTGCCGCTCTACCGCCGCGGTCTGCGCTCCACCGCCGAGGCCTTCGGGGTGGTGGCCGCGCTCCTGATGTGCGTGGACGCGCTCGCCCTGTGGTTCCTGTCCGACGGGCTCACCAACGGCCCCGGGTACACGGCGGCCGCCCTGGCGGTGATCGCCGCGCTCCTGGCGCTCTACCCGGTCCTGGTTCCGCTGCGCTCGCCCCGGGTCCTCATGGCGCTGCTCGCCCAACCCGTACCGGTCCTGCTGGTGGCCGCCCAGCCGGACGCGCACCCCGCCTGGTGGTTCACCGCGGTGGGCGCCACCGCGCTCGCCGACGCCATCGCCGTGCACGTCCTCGGTACTCCGCGCCCGGGGGTTCCGGTCCGGACCCTGCGCGCGGCCGCGGTCCTACTGTGGGTGTTCTCCGCCATGTTCGCGGTGCTGACGGGCACCTTCCTGTTCATCGACGACGTCGACCCGTCGCACCGGTGGGCCCTGGCCACCACGTTGTTCCTCGGTGGGACGACCGGGCTGCTCATGGCGCGAGGCCCCGGCCAGAACGCCGACGCGCCCTCGCCGTACTCCGTGGGCGGTCTGGCGGCCCTGGCCCTGCTTCCCCTGGCCGCGGGGCCCTCGACCCTTCCGGCGCTCCCCCGGGTGACCGTCTCGCCGTGGAGCGTGTCCCCGGCGCAGATGGCCGCCCCGGCTCCGGCTCCGCCCCACCACGCGGCCCTCTACCTGACCGGGATCGTGGTGGCGGCGCTCCTGGCGCTGGGCGCGGTGTGGCTGCTGCGCCGCCGTTCGTCGTTCGTCATCGCGGTACTCCTGGCCCCGGCCACGCTCCTGGTCGTGCCCGCCCTCCTCGGGATGTCCTGGACGATCACCGTGGTGTGGGCGCTGCTGATCGGTGCCGCGCTGGTCCTGAGCGCCGGAGTGGCGCCGCGCGGACTGAGCACGACACCGGTACTGGTCGGATCCGCCACCCTGTTCACCGGCCTGGTGTGGGCGCTGCCGGAGCGGTACACGACCTTGGCCGCGCTGCTGCTGCTCGTGGTCACCGCCCTGATCGCCGCCGCCGGGGCCCGTCGGTTCGCCGAGCCGGGCCCACGACCGGAACCGGGCGGTCGGGTCGCCGGACTGTACATGGGCGCGATTCTGCCGTGGGCGTTGGTCCTCCTGACCGGTTCGGTCTTCGTGCTGGTCAACCGGGGCGCTCCCGGAACCGAACAGGCCCAATGGTGGCTGTTGACCGCCACGGTGGTCCTGACGGGGGCGACGGCGCTGCTGCTGAGTCGAGTGGCCACGCCCTCCTCGCTGCCGGCCCCGACCGCACCGGGCCAGACGGACGAACGCGCCGATCTACGCGGAATGTTCGCCGTGGTGGGCCTGCTCGTCCTGCCGGCCGCTCCGTTATCGGCGCTGCCGTCCCAGAACCCGGCCCTGAGGTTGTTCTCGTCCGAACACGCGGCCTGGTCGGCGTCGCCCGGGGTGGTGCGCGAACCCGCCTCCGCCGTGCTGGGGTCGTCCGCACCGGCCGATCCGTTCACCGGGTTCGCGGCGGCCTTGGCCGTCGTGGCGGTGGGTGTGTCGGCCTTGGCGCTGGTCGTGTTCATCGAACGGCGTTGGGCCGCCGCGGGTGTGGCGCTGATCGCCCCGCCCACGCTGGTTCCGCTGCCGGTGTTGGCGGACGCCCCGTTCGCGGTGGCGGTGGTGTGGACCCTGTTGGTCGGCGCCGCGCTGTTGTTGTGCGCGGGTCGGACGCACGGGTCCCTGTCCGTCCGGCTGCTCGGGGCGAGCGGCCTGGCGACCATGTTGACGGGTCTGGCGTGGTCGTCGGTGGAGCGGCACACGATGCTGTCCGCGCTCGTCCTGCTCGCCGCGATCACCCTGGTCTCGGCGCTGTCGGCGCGGCGCCCGTCCGCCGAGGGCGACGCCGCGACGGTCTACCGGCTGACCGTGGTCGTGTGGACCGTGACACTGGTGATCGGCGGCGCCTCCCTGGCGGCCACCGCCTACGATGCCCTCCCGGGCGAGGGCCATGGTCCCTGGTGGCTGTTGGGCGCCACGGGGCTGTTGCTCGGCGCGACCGCGCTGCTGCTCGACGGGGTCGCCTCCCGGGTGTTCGGCGCGGTCGAGAAGCGCACCACGGAGTTCGGCCCGTTCGGGATCTTCGGGCTACTCCTGCTCATCGCCCAACCTCTGGTGGTGGGCCCGGCCGGATCGCCGGCCCTGTCGTTCTTCGCCCCGCGCGGGCTTCCGACCGGGGCGCTGCTGGAACCCGCGCACGAGTTCATCGGCTTGCCCGAGGCCACCACCCTCGCCGGCCCCTCCGTGGCGCTGGGGACGTTGGTCTTCGGTGCCCTGGCGGTGGGCGCGGTACGGCTGTTCCACCAACGCCTGCTCGTGCCCGCGGCTGCGCTGCTCGCGCCGGTGACACTGGTGCCGCTGCCGTTCGCGCTCGGTCTGCCCTTCCTGGTCGCCCTGGTGTGCACCGTGCTGGTGGGAGCGGCCCTGACGGCCGGTTCCGCCCTACCGAACCGGGCGGGGACCGCGTGGGTCGTGTGGTCCACCGGACTGTTCGCCTTCGCCCTGGCCTTCAGTTGGGCGCTGTCGGAGCGCTACTCCGCCGTAGGGGTGTTGCTGGCCTGGGCGGTCGCGGCGTCCGTGGCGTCCTCCCTGGCCCGTGTCAGATCGATCATCGTGGCCTCGACCGCCGCGGCGACCTTCGGCACCGGAGCGTTCGCCCTGGCGCTGCTCATGTCCTTGGGGCTCTGGGCCGAGTACGCCGCCTTCGGTCCCCTGTTGGTGGTCGCCGCCGTGGCGGCCGCGGCCCCGCGCCTGCGTTCGCCCCTGTCGGAGGCCACCGAGGTCCCGGCCGCCGTGTGGGCGGTGATCGCCCTGGCCATCACCATGGGCGCGGGATCCCGACTGGAACTGGTCGCGCTCGCCCTGGCGGTGGTCGGGGTGATCGGTCTGGCCTGCGCGGTGCGCCCCGGCCGCCGGTGGGTGGCACCGGTCGGCGGATTGTTGATGTTCTGTGCGATGTGGACGGCGCTGGCGGCCTGGGACGTCACCGTTCCCGAGGCCTATACGGTGCCGCCCGCACTCGCCTTCCTGGTGGTCGGCTGGGAGTGGGAGCGCCGGGCCGAGGTGAAGCCCTCCAGCCTGCTCTCCTACGGCGGTGGACTGTTGTTGCTCCTCGGTCCCACGGTCTGGCTCGCGATCGACGGCCAGGACCTGGGGTGGCGGGTCCCCGCAGTACTCGTGGTGGGTGTGGCCATGGCCGTGTGGGGCTTGAGGTCCCGTCTCCAGGCACAGCTGTTGCTCGGCGGAGGGGCACTGCTGGTGGTGTCCCTTCGGGCCTTCGGTCCGCCGCTGTGGGACCTGACCCTGCTGCTGCCCAACTGGGTGCCGTTCGCGGTGGTCGGCCTGCTGCTGCTCCTGATCGGCGCGCGCTACGAGGCGAACCTGAACCGATTGCGCCGGATCGGTCGGTACGTAGGTGCCCTGCGCTGACCACCGCCCACAGGTGTGGCCCCCGCCGATTCGGCGGGGGCCACATGGTTCGTCGGGTCAGCTCTCCAGCATCTCGGTGACCAGGGCGGCGATCGGGGAACGCTCCGACCGGTTCAGGGTGACGTGGGCGAACAACGGGTGGCCCTTGAGCTTCTCGATGACGGCGACCACCCCGTCGTGGCGGCCCACCCGCAGGTTGTCGCGCTGGGCGATGTCGTGGGTGAGCACCACCCGGGAGTTCTCCCCGAGTCGGGACAACACCGTCAGCAGGACCCCGCGTTCGAGGGACTGCGCCTCGTCCACGATCACGAACGCGTCGTGCAGGGACCGACCCCGGATGTGGGTGAGCGGCAGGACCTCCAACATCCCGCGGTCCACGATCTCCTCGATGACGTCCTCGCTGGTCACCGCGGACAGCGTGTCATGCACCGCCTGGCCCCAGGGCGTCATCTTGTCGTTCTCGGTGCCGGGCAGGTAGCCCAGGTCCTGGCCGCCCACCGCGTACAGCGGGCGGAACACCATCACCTTGCGGTGCTGGCCGCGTTCCAGGACGGCCTCCAGACCGGCGCACAGCGCGAGCGCGGACTTGCCGGTACCGGCACGACCACCGAGCGAGACGATGCCGACGTCGGGGTCGGTGAGCAGGTCGAGGGCGATCCGCTGCTCGGCGCTTCGGCCCTTCAGACCGAACACGTCCTTGTCGCCGCGCACCACCTTCACCGACTTGTCCGCCTGGACCCGGCCGAGCGCCCGGCCCTGTTCGGAGACGAGCACCAGACCGGTGTGGCAGGGCAGTTCCCTGGCCTCCTCGATCTCGCTGTCCCCCTGGGAGAACAGCTCCTGGATGTTGGCGGCGGGCACGTCCAGCTCCGACATCCCGGTCCAGCCGTGCTCGATGGCGAGCTCTGCCCGGTACTCGTCGGCCTGCAGACCGATGGAGGAGGCCTTGATCCGCATCGGCAGATCCTTGCTCACCAGGACGACGGCGTCCTCTTCCTCATGCTCCTCCTGGAGGTTGCGCGCCACCGTCAGGATCCGGGTGTCGTTGTCGCCGAGCCGGAAGCCCGCCGGCAGGATCGTCGGATCGCTGTGGTTGAGCTCCACCCGGAGTGTGCCGCCGTATTCGTTCACCGGGACGGCGACGTCCAAACGGCCGTGGGCGACCCGCAGGTCGTCCAGGCGGCGCAGCGCGCCGCGTGCGAAGTACCCGAGCTCCGGGTGGTGACGCTTGCTCTCCAACTCGGTGATCACCACCACGGGGATGACGACCTCGTGCTCGGCGAACCGGCTCATGGCCACCGGATCGGCGAGCAGGACACTGGTGTCGAGCACGTAGACGCGCGTACCCTCTACCGCCTGAGGGGCGGTCGGGGACTGGGTGTCACGGCGATCGGTCGAGGAACTAGCCACTCGTTCTCCCCTTGGGCACCGCGAGGGCGCCCTACTGTCACGGGATCATGGAGGACCGGGACCAGGCCCACGAGGGCCGGGTCCGGCCCTCCTCGTCGACATCCCGCCAGGGCGGAGAAGATCAATGAGCCGGGGCCTCCCGAACGGATGGGCGAACGCCATCCGCTGTCATCGACGCTACGCGCCCCAGAGCCCGTTTTCCAGGGCCCGAGCCGACCTCCCCATGAACTCCTCGTTACGAGAGGTTGGTGGGAGGGCCGACGGGGGTCAGGAGCCGAAGCGCCGATTGCGCGCGCCGTAGGAGCGCAGGGCACGCAGGAAGTCCACTCTGCGGAAGGCAGGCCAGAAGACCTCGCAGAAGTAGAACTCCGAGTGAACGCTCTGCCACAGCATGAAACCCGACAGACGCTGTTCACCCGAGGTGCGGATGAGCAGGTCGGGGTCGGGTTGTCCACGCGTGTAGATGTGCCGTGCGATGTCCTCGATGTCCAGGCGCTCTGCCAGCTCCTGGATATCGGTGCCCTTGGCCGCCTCCTCGTGGAGGAGGGACCGAACCGCATCGGCAATCTCACGCCTACCCCCATACCCGACGGCGACGTTGACAACCAGACCCGGGTTTCCGGATGTGGCCTCCTCCGCCTCCTTCAGGGCACGAGCGGTCGAATCAGGCAGGACGTCGAGAGCCCCGACGGGGCGGGTGTTCCACCCCTCCTCGCGCAGCCGGGCGATGGTCTGCTCGATGATGCGCACGAGCGGACCGAGCTCGGCCTCGTCCCGGGTGAGGTTGTCCGTGGACAGCATCCACAGGGTGACGACCTGCACACCGATCTCGTTGCACCAGCCGAGCACCTCGAAGATCTTGTTCGCCCCGGCCTGGTGGCCCTGCTCGGCGCCCGGAAGACCGCTGCTCTTGGCCCAACGCCGGTTTCCGTCCATGGCGACACCGACGTGCCGGGGGATCTCCTGGCTGGTCAGACGGCGTTCCAGCCGCCGCTCGTACAGCCAGTACAGGGGGTCACGGAGCCCCATTGGCGAAACCTCTCAGAGCTGGATCAAAGGACGGCGCACTCCGGCGACGGATATGCCGACGGGGATGGGTCCAGAGTAGTTCGCCCGGGGCGCTCACGTCACGGCGAGCGACTTGCGCACGTGTTTGCGCCCTTGGTGGATGCGGGACTTGACCGTACCCAAGGCCAGATTCAGTTCGGAGGCGATCTCGTTGTAGTCCATTTGGCACAGGTCGCGCAGGACAAGGGGCGCCACCAGGTTGGGGCGGTCCTTCTCCAGCTGGTCCAGGGCCTCCAGCAGGTCGATCCGGGAACCGGCGATCACACTGGTGGTCCGGGGGTCGCTCTGATGCGGCATGCGCTCGGCCTCGGTGGGGAACTCGGCGGAGCGACGCTTCATGGACCGGTAGGTCTGACGTGCGGAGTTGGACACCACGGTGTAGAGCCAAGTGGTGAAGAGGGAGTCGCCCTTGAAGCTGTCGATCTTGCGGGCCACCCGCAGGAGCGCGTCCTGGCAGGCCTCCTCGGCGTCCTGGCGGTAGGGCAGGAACCGGGCGCAGCGGCGCAGTACCTCGGGCTGGATACGACGGAGCAGGTCGTCCAGGGCCACGGCGTCACCCTCCTTGGCCCGGCGCGCGAGATCCTCGAGTTCCTCGTCGACGTTGCTCGCCACCCGGCGGCGGGGGGTGGGGCGCTCCTCGTTGTCCGGTCGGTCACTACTACCCATGGTTCGTCTCTTCCTGGCTGACGACAGACGTCCGTTCGTGAGTTCACACGTCTATTGGACGTCCACGAACCCCGTTCGGCTCCGTTACCTCACTCGACTTCACGCGCCGATCCCGTTAATCCCACGCGGCGTTGTCCCACGAAGGCGGAGAACCCGAAGGGGCTCCTCCAGTCTCCACGCACCGATGGCGTCGGCGCTACCCGGGAACGGGATCATATCCGCGGAAGCCATCGCCAAGGCGCAGATGGTGTATTAGTGGGCAACGAACGCGTATTCACCCCCTACAGACCGAGGCGGAAATGAGCCAACCGGAGGCCTTTGGACGTTACCGCGTCATACGGCGCTTGGGGTCCGGTTCGTTCGCCACCGTCTGGCTGGCCCAGGACGACCTTCTGAACTACCCGGTGGCCATCAAGGTGTTGGCCGAGAACTGGGCGCATCAGATGGACATCCAGTACCGGTTCCTGGAAGAGGCGCGCATCCTGCGTCAGACCGACTCCACCTGGCTGGTGGCGGTGCACGACGTCGACGTACTGCCGGACGGCCGCCCCTACATGGTGATGACCTACGCCGACCAAGGCAGTGTCGCCGACCTCGTCCGTCGAGGTCAACTCCCCTTGGACGAGGCCCTGAGGTTGCTGACCGAGATCGGCCAGGGCATCACCGTGCTGCACAACCACGGCACCATCCACCGCGACATCAAGCCGTCCAACGTGCTGCTCCAGTCCTCCCCCGTCGGTCAGCGGGTGCTCGTCGCCGACCTGGGCTTCGCCAAGTCCATCGACGAGGCCTCCGGGTTCACCGCCGCCGCGGGAACCCCCGGCTACATGTCGCCCGAGCAGAGCATGCCCGGCGGCGACCTGGACGTGCGCTCCGACGTGTACTCGCTGGGCGCGGTCGCCTACGAACTCATGACCGGCCAGTCGCCGCCGCGCCCGCCGGTACGGGCCGCGCCTGGCCGGATCCGGCCAGGCCTGCCTCCCGCACTGGACGAACTGATCCTGGCCGCGCTATCGGTGGACCGCGAGGACCGGCCGAGCGACGCCAAGACCTTCACCGATCGGGTCAGGGCGATCCGTATGTCGCCCGACCTGCCCAAGGCGGCCCCTTGGTGGTCCCTGTCCCGCATGCCCTGGCGGCGGAGCGGCGCCCTCGCCCTCGTCTGCGGGGTGTTCGCCTTCGTCATGACCGCCTCACTCGGATCCCCGGGGATGTCGTTGACCACCGTCCGGCACGCGGCCCAGGACGTGCGCGTGGACGTGCCCTCGGTGTGGGCCCGGGAGTTCCACCCCGACCAGGAGGCGCGACCGGCCGTGGCCGAGGCCGGTGCCGGTCCCGGGCTGCTCGCCGCGACCGACGCCGAACACTGGAACGCCACCGACGAGGAGTCCTACGGGGTGTACGCCACGGTGCTGCCCGGCTCCCCCGACCTGCGCCGGGTGGCCGAGACCGACCCGTGCGCGGGGCAGCCCGAGGAGCGCTCCGTGCGCACCGACCGGTGGGAGGGCATGCTCTGGGAATGGCCAGAGTGCAACGACAACGGTACGTTCACCTCGATCGCGGTGCACCCGCCCGACACCCCGCGCACGGTGTACATGGAGATCCGCCAGCCCGACTACCGGCCGGACGTCGTGGACACCATCATCGACAACGTCCGGCTCCGCTAGCGGCGCTCGGCGGCCTCACCCTGCGAGCTGTGCGAGGAGTTCCTCGACGGTGGTGACGGGGAGCTTGCAGGTGAAGCCCTCGCACACGTAGGCGGTCGCCTTCCCCTCGATCGGCGCGCGGTGCTCCAGCAGGGGCACTCCCCCACTGTCACGTCCGTCGCCTCGGGACAGGACGGTGCCCAGCGGCGCCCAGCGCAGGACCGCGCGGACCATCTCCTCGACGGTCGGATCGCCGATGTCACCGACCACGGCCACGGCGCGCGGCCCGGTCAGCAGGGCCTCCCCGGCGACCAGGCCCCAACCGGCGAAGCGCGGGGCCTTCTCCGCCAGGAGCGGCACCACCGACAGTGCGCCCTCGGCCGCCTCCCGGTGGCGTTCGCTCCCCGTGAGCGCCGCGTAGGTGAGCAGCGCGGACGCGGCGGCGAACCGGCCCGAGGGGGTGGCGTTGTCCGTGGGGTCCTGGGGGCGACTGAACAGCTTCTCCGCGTCGTCCGCGGTGTCGAAGAACCCGCCCTCGTCGTCGCCGAAGTGGTCCAGGACCGTGTCCAGCAGACCGCCGGCCTCCCGCACGTAGCGGGCCTCACCCGTCACCCCGTGCAGGGCGAGCAGCCCCTCGGCCAGGTTCGCGTAGTCCTCCAGCACGCCCGTACCGGGGCCCGGTTCGCCGTCGCGCGAGGTGCGCACCAGGCGTCCGTAGCGCAGGTGGACGTCCAGGAGCAGGTCCACTGCCTCGCGGGCGGCGGTGATCCACTCGGGGCGCCCCAGCAGGGCCCCGGCCTCGGCCAGACCGGCGATCGCCAACCCGTTCCAGGAGGCGACCACCTTGTCGTCGCGGGCCGGCGGCACGCGGTCCGCGCGGGCGGACAGCAGGGCGGCGCGCACCCGGTCGTAGCGTTCGGGGTCGTCGGGGTCGGAGCGCAACTGTAGGACGGAGGAACCACGCTCGAAGGTGCCTTCCTCGGTCACGT
Source organism: Nocardiopsis sp. NPDC055879 (assembly GCF_053615935.1). Classification (NCBI taxonomy): domain Bacteria; kingdom Bacillati; phylum Actinomycetota; class Actinomycetes; order Streptosporangiales; family Nocardiopsidaceae; genus Nocardiopsis; species Nocardiopsis sp. NPDC055879. The sequence continues at coordinate 55,161 of NZ_JBSHCT010000002.1, read as the reverse complement.
CGAAAAGCTCGGCCGCCCACGCGCCGTCCTCCTCGCCCAGGACCTCGCGCAGCCGCTCGGGCGTCCACACGTAATAGGTGCCTTCCTCACCCTCGCTGTCGGCGTCCAAGGCCGAGGCGAACCCGCCCTCGGGGGTGCGCAGGTCGCGCAGCATCCAGTCGGCGGTCTCCTGGGCGGCGCGCAGCAGCAGCTCCTGGTCGGAGTCGGCCCCCGCGTCGCCTTCGGCGGGACGACGACTCAGCCGGGTGTAGGCCCGCAGCAACAGGGCGTTGTCGTACAGCATCTTCTCGAAGTGCGGGACCACCCAGCCCCGATCCACCGAGTAACGGGCGAAGCCCCCGCCGAGCTGGTCGTAGATGCCGCCGCGCGCCATGGCCACGGCGGTGCCGCCCGCCATGAGCGCGGCCGGGGTGGGCTCGTCGGCGGTCTGGAACGGGAAGGTCCGTTCGTGCTGCGCGGTGAGGAACGACAAGAGCATCGACGGCGGGAACTTCGGCTCGTCGCCGTACCCGCCGGAGGTGGCGTCGTAGTCACGGATCAGCGCTTGGACGGCCAGGTCCAGGTCGGCGGCGGTCGGCGGCGGCGAGGACGCCAGGCGACGTGGTGCGCTCAGCGCGTCCACCACGCGTCGCCCCTGCTCCACGAGGTCGACCCGCTTGTGCCGCCAGGCCGAGGTGATCCCCTGGAGCAGCCGCTGGAAGTGCTCGCGCGGGAAGTACGTGCCGCAGTAGAAGGGCGCCCCGTCGGGGGTGGCGAACACCGTCATCGGCCAGCCGCCCTGGCCGGTCATGGCCTGGGTGGCCTCCATGTACACCGCGTCGACGTCGGGGCGTTCCTCACGGTCGACCTTGATGTTGACGAAGAGGGTGTTCATCAGGTCCGCGGTCGCGGGGTCCTCGAAGGACTCGTGGGCCATGACGTGGCACCAGTGGCAGGCCGAATATCCGACCGAGATGAGGAGGGGGACGTCGCGGCGGCGGGCCTCGGCGAAGGCCTCCTCACCCCAGGGCCACCAATCCACGGGGTTGTCGGCGTGCTGCAACAGGTACGGGCTGGTCGCGTCGCTCAGGCGGTTGGGCATGTATCCCACTCTGCCGGCCCTCGTCCGACGGGTCAGGTCCCCACCCGGGCCAGGTACACGCGGGGCGCCGTCCCCTTCCAGCGTTTGAACGCCGTGGTGAAGCTCGGGGTGTTGCGGTAACCGAGCCGGCGTCCGGTCTCCTCGACCGTGCATCCCGCGGCGAGCAGTTCCTCCGACAACCCTTCACGGACCTCGTCCAACAGCACGCGGTAGGAGGTGCCCTCGGCCACGAGCCGCCGGCGCAACGTCCGTGAGCTGACGTGCAGTCGCCCGGCCACCACCTCGATGTCGGGGACGTCCGGGAACCCGGACATCAGGTGACCGCGGACCAGTCCGGCCACCCCGGAACGTCCGTACCTCTCCCCCAGCAGCCGCCGGCACTGTTCCTCGCCCAGGGCGACGGTGTGCGCGTCGGCGCGCGGCAGCGGCCGGTCGAGTTCCACCGCGTCCAGGACCAAGGCGTCCTCCTCTGCGTCGAAGCGGACGCGTGGGCCCAACAGCCTCGTGTAGGGCTCCGGGTCGGTGGGCGGGCGACCCCTCAAACGCACCTCGGGAAGTTGCTCCTCCGCCAGCCCGAGCTCACGACCGAACGCGATGATCGAGGCCAGTTCCCGGTGGACGAAGAAGCGCCGGACGTCCTCGGGCAGGTGTCCGGACCGCAACAGCAGGCGTGACCGGCCGCCACCCTCGACCACCCTCATGTCACAGAAGGCCCAGGTCAACGCGAGGTAGCGCAGCCCCACGCCGATCGCCGAGCGCAGATCGGGGCTGCCGGAGATCGCGAACCCCCAGATGCCGTGCGTGGTGAGGTGATAGCGGGAACCGGCGAGCACCGGCAGCGCCTCGACGGTCGGGAGCGCGTCGAGCAGGTTCCGGACGATCCGTGTCTCCTGCTCCGCGGTGACCAGGGTGTGCGGGTCCTCCAGGTCGGCCAGGGCGATGCGGGTTCCATGGAGGACGGTGCCCTTGGACACCGAGTGTTCCCCGCCCAGCCGCACCAGCAGTAGGGCGCTGGCCGGACCGCGCGGCAGGTCCCACCGATGCACCGGCATTCCCTCCTCCGTCCATACGCGTGTCCGAAAATGTTAACTCCCTGGCCGGAGGAAGAGTGTCCCAGCCCACACCCTGGTTCCTAGGGTGCCGTGAGAAGAGCGGTTCCGAGGAGCGGAGAACGAGGATGAGCACCGGTCACACCGAGGACACCCTGGCCGACATCGGCGCGCGGGGCGTACCCGAGTTCGAGGGGGTGCATGACGTCTGGCCGCGCGGAGAACGACTGAGCGCGGTCAAGGAGGCCGCCCACGCGTACAAGGAACGCTTCAAGTCCCAGGGCACGGTGCGCGCGGTGCGATCGGTGGACATCGCCGCGGCCCCCTATCCGGTCGCGTTCGCCTTCAACAACGCCGTGTCGGTACCGACCCTGCCGATGATCGCGATGATCAACCGCATGGTGGTGGTGCAGTACGACGATTGGGAGGGGCGTCCGCGCACCCTGGTGTTCGAACCGACCGTTCCGGACGGTTCGGCGGAGGCCCCGTTCTACCACCACCTCCAGGAGCTGATGCGCAGGATCCCGGGTGGGACCCGGCTGGCCGAGGCCTTCCTGCTCAAGTACTACAACGAGCCGGCGGACGCGCTGACCAAGCTCGGGCTCGCCCCGGAGGACATCGACTTCTGCACCTTCGACCACCTGCACGTCCAGGACCCCCGGATGATCCTCGGGTCGAGCCGGGTGATCCCCGGCGAGAGTCGCCCGCGCCCGCCCCTCTTCGGTTCGGCGCGGATGTTGGTGCACTCCCGTGAACTGGCCACCTTGGAGTCCCTGCACCCGATGCAGTGGGCGTGGTACGTGGAGGACGGGCTCAGCGGCGTGGACCGGTCGTCGTTCGTGACCTTCGACGGGGACGTCGAACTCGGTCCGGGCGTCACCTTGCTGTGGACGCCCGGGCACACGGACGGAAACCACTCTCTGCTGCTCAACACCCCCGACGGTGTGTGGGTCTCCTCCGAGAACGGCATCGCTCTGGACAACTGGCAACCAGAGTTGTCGAAGATCCCCGGAGTGCGCGGGTACCACCGGCGCTACGGCCGGGAGATCTGTCCGAACGCCAACACCCTCGAAGACTCGCTCGACCAGTACGACTCGATGGTCAAGGAGAAGATCCTCGCGGACCCGTGCCGTCGGGACCCGCGTTGGCTACAGATCCTCCCCTCGACGGAACTCGCACCGTGGAAGCGGTTCTGGCCGGTGATGCCGACGTTCGCGCATGGAGGCGTCTCCTACGGCGAACTCCGTGGGGGCGAGGCACGATGACGGTGAGGTCAGGGCCCGCAGGTGCCGTGGTCACCGGCGCGGGGCGCGGGCTGGGGCGGGAGATCGCCGCGCTGCTGGTGGAGCGCGGGTACACGGTGCTGATCACCGACGTCGACGGGGAAGCCGCCGCGGCCACCGCCGCGGACCTTGGCCCGCGCGCCACATCGATGCGGGTGGACGTTCGGGAAGAGGCCGAGGTCGTCGCGGCGGGCGACGAGATCCTGGCCCGCGCCGGACGACTGGACGTGTGGGTGAACAACGCTGGGGTGCTGGTCACCGGACCGGCGTGGGAACAGGACGAGGCGACCCGGTCCCTGCTGTTCGGCGTCAACGGCCTGGGCACCGTGAACGGCACCGTGACGGCGATCCGGACCATGCTCGGACGGGGAGGAGGCCACATCGTCAACATCGTGTCCCTGGCCGGGATCACCGCCGTGCCCGGCGAGGCCGTGTACGCCGGGTCCAAGCACGCCGCCATCGGCTTCAGCCTCAGCACCCTCGCCGACCTACGACTGGCACGGGTGCGCGACATCGACGTCTCGTGCGTGTGCCCGGACGGGATCTGGACGCCGATGCTGCACGACAAACTCCACGACCCCGAATCGGCGCTGTCCTTCTCGGGCAGGCTGCTGCGGCCGGCGGAGGTGGTCAGGGCCGTCGGCCGCGTCCTCGACCGGCCTCGTCCCGTGACGATCCTGCCTCGATGGCGGGGATGGCAGTCCCGGCTCGCCGACGCCCTGCCCGGGTTCGGGCTGTGGGCACTACCGATGGCGGTGGCCATGGGACGGAGCACCCAACGCAGGATGCTCCGATCCCTGAAGAACTAGTGCCGCGACGGGGTGAACCCTGGCCGACGCGGCGCTAACCCTTGTCCGTACCGCTGTCGGCCTTGTCCGAACCGGAGGCCTCGACCTTCGTGGTGTCGGTCTCGGCGGCCTCGTCGGACTCGCTCGCGTAGATGTTCGGCCCGGACGGCTTCTCTCCGGCCTCCTCGGCGCGCTCCGAGACACCCTCCAGCTTGCCCGTCATGTTGCGCATGAGGAAGAACAGGGCCACACCGATCGCGAAGATGGCGAGGAAGCCCATGACGCCGGGCGTGACCGTGTCCTTGTCCAAGGAGAAGCTGTCGGCGAGCACCATCGTGGACGCGAGAAGGGTGTTCATGTCGTTCATACTCTCATTGCTTCCCGGACCCCCGCGAAGAGGTCCTTCTCCGGGACCTCGGTGTCCACGAGGGACCGGACCAGGTGGTAGTCCTCGGTCGGCCAGGCCTCGGCCACGATCTCGTTGGGCACCGCGAACCAGAACCCGTTCGGATCGATCTGGGTGGCGTGGGCCCGCAGGGCGTCGTGCGCGACGTCGAAGTACTCACCGCAGTGCACCCGAGTGGTGATCTCCCAGCGACGGCGGTCGCCGTCCTTGATCCGCGCGGCCCAGTCCTCGAAGGGGTTCTCCAGGCCGCGTTCGGTCAGGACCTCGGCGAGCGCGTCGAAGCGCTCGGGCGGGAAGCCCACGAAGTAGTACAGCTTGAGGGGCTGCCACGGGTCTCCGGTGCCCGGGTAGGCGTCCGGTTCGGGCGCGGCGTCGAAGGCGTGCATCGACACCTTGTGGGTCATGATGTGGTCGGGGTGCGGGTAACCGCCGTTCTCGTCGTAGGTGAGGATCACGTGCGGGCGGAACCGGCGGATCGCCTCGACCAGAGGGGCCGCGGCCTCCTCCACCGGAAGGGTGGCGAAACACCCCTCGGGCAGGGGCGGCAGTGGGTCGCCCTCGGGCAGACCCGAGTCGACGAAACCGGCGAACTCCTGCTCGATCCCCAGGATCTCGCGGGCCCGGTTCATCTCCTGACGGCGTACCTCGGTGATGTTCTCCCGGATCTCCGGGCGTTCCATCGCGGGGTTGAGGATGTCGCCGCGTTCACCACCGGTCATGGTGACGACCAGCACTTCCGCGCCCTCTTGGACGTAGCGCGCCATGGTGGCGGCACCCTTGCTGGACTCGTCATCGGGATGGGCATGGACGGCCATAAGCCGCAGGCGCTCGGACAACGAAGGATTCTCCTTGGCTCGGTCGACGACCTGGACGACCTCTGGTCAGGGGCACGGCCGTGCCCCCGGTGGTCCACGACGTCGTACGACTCACGTGCGGGCCGCGTAGGGGGGCTGTCAGGTCGGGGATATCTTAGACAACACCATCCCCTCGCTCGGAGATTCCCAATGTCAGCGACCCCGGAAGATGATGCCGTGAACAGTGCCGACACAGCTCCAGCGCTCCGTAAGCGCCACGGCAACGGGCCCGTCTTCTTCATCGTCGGCACCATCTTCGCGGTGGCGGTCACCTTCGGTTGGGGATTCTCCGTGATGAGCTACAACGGGTTGGGCGGTGGCGTGTACCACCAGGTGGTGACGGTCACGGCGCCATCGGCCGACGAGGCGCGGATCTCCTTCGAGGTGAACAGCAAGGACGGCGCCGAGTGCCTGCTGCGCGCGTTGGACGAGCAGATGGTCGAGGTGGGTACGAGCAGGGTCGAGGTCGAGGCCGGTAACCGGATGGTCGAGGCGAGCATCGAGACGGTTCGTGAGGCCGGCACGGTAGAAGTGGCCTCTTGCAGGGAACAAGGTTCGCAAGACTGATCGACCGAGTCCTCCCCGGCCGGGTACCCAGGAGCGGGGCGGAACCCCGAGAGCACGGACACCGGGCGCCTGATCGCGCTCGGTGATATTCTCGTAAGTTCAGCTCTGGCCGCCTGGTGGCCTTTGCTACTAGTACACAAGGAGTTCCCGTGACCCAGACCCGCGATGACAACGCCACCTGGCTCACCCAGGATGCGTACGACCGGCTCAAGACCGAGCTGGACCACCTGTCGGGGCGTGGGCGCATCGAGATCGCGGAGAAGATCGAGGACGCCCGAGAGGAGGGCGACCTCAAGGAGAACGGCGGATACCACGCCGCCAAGGAGGAGCAGGGCAAGATGGAGGCCCGCATCCTCCAGCTCACCGAGATCCTGCGCACCGCGAGGGTCGGCGAAACGCCCCGTACCGAGGGCGTGGTCGGACCCGGCATGACCGTCACCATCATGTTCGAGGGTGACGACGAGGAGGTCACTTTCCTGCTCGCTTCCAGGGAGGAGAGTGGGTCCCCCATCGACGTGTACTCCCCCAAGTCCCCGCTGGGTTCGGCGATCAACGGCAAGCGTGTGGGCGAGACCGTCAGCTACGCGCTCCCCAACGGCAAGAGCCTCGGTGTGGAGATCATCGGAGCGGTGCCCTACGGCATGTGAAACGTCCGGTCGTCGCACGGACGAGACCACATGACGAGGGGCGGCCACGGCCGCCCCTCGTCGTGTGGCCGGTGGGCCCATGGCTGGGTACTCTGCATTTGAACCCCGCTCGTTGAACCCCTTCTACTCAAGGAACCGGCGGCCGCATGCCCTCGCCCTACTGGAACCCCCAAGACCCGTATCAGGCCGGACCACCGCCGCAGAACGGTGGCTGGTCCTACGGAGGGCCGCTTCCCGCACAGTCGGCTTCTCCACTCCCCCCGCCCCCGCCACCGCCACCGGCTCGTCCCGCCGGGTTCGGCATCCGTCTGGTCGCCCGGGCCATCGACGCGGTCCTGGCGACCGTCGCCGCCTTCGCGTTCTTCCTCGTGATGGTGCTCTTCATGGTGCTGGCGAACGGAGGAGACAGCGCGACCAGCGACGCCGAAGGAGCCCTCTGGGGCTCGTTGTTCCTCTTCGGCTGGGGCCTACTGCTGTTCTTCTACGACTGGCTCTACCTGATCGCCTGGGGCAGCACCCTCGGCAAGATGATGGTGGGCATCAAGGTGGTCGACGCGGCGGACGGCGGCAGGCTGAACCAGGGCCAGGCCATCGGCCGGTCCATGCTGTTCTGCCTGCCGCAGTCGTTGCCGTGTCTGGGCCACCTGTTCTCCCTCGGGGAGTCGATGGCCATGTTCGGTGACGACCGGGAACGTGCCCTGCACGACCGCGTCGCCGGAACCGTGGTGATCCGCACCCGCGGCTGACCGAAACCGGCTCAGGGCTGGTCGGGCAGGCACTGCGGGGCCTCGGAGCCGCCCGAGGCGAAGACCGCCGGAACGTAGTGGTCCTCCCCGATCCGGTACCACACGTCGTCGGTGCCGTTCGGTCCGTTGGCGGTGTCGCCGACCACCTGGCAGGCCACGTCGACGTTGGCCTTGTGCGCGGCCAGACCGACGGTGTCGTGGTGGGTGGACGGGCCGGTGCGTACGACCACCGGGTCGCTCTGGGTGTCCGTGATGATCTCCGCGCGATCGCGGTACTCGGCGGTCCACAGGTAGTCGACCTGGACCCAGCCGTTGGTGGGCAGTTGCAGCCCCTCGTTGAAGGCTCCGTCGGCCAGGTCGATGCCGGCGGGGTTCCCCACTCGGCGACCGAACCCGTCCAGTCCACCGTTGTGGCCCTCGGTGAAGGCGGCCTGGGACTGGGGGCGACCCCGGTCCAGGTCGGGCCAGGACTCACGATCCTCGTTCCAGTGGTCGTCGGTGATGTTCCACGGGCCCACGTCCCACACCGGCAGGTAGGCACAGCGCGCCTTGTGGTTCTCGGTGTCGCCCGTGGCGTCCGGCCCGAGTTCGCCGGTGGTGCACACCCGGACGGTGTACTCGCCGCCACCTCGGTTGGCGAGGCCTCTGCGGGAGGGCAGGGCCACGAAGTGGTCGTCGGGGCGCACCGTGTGACCGTTGGCGGTGGTGTTGCCGACCAGACCGATGCGGGTGGCGAAGAGCCGGGCGGAGTAAGGGGTGGGCACGTCGTCGTCCCGCGCGGAAGCCTCGGTGTCGGCCTCCGCTTCGGCGTCGGTGGACGAGGACTCCACGGGGCGCAGACGCACGTCGGTGACGGAGGTGTCGTTCCGCTCCCCCTCGGCGGACATCTCGACGCGCAGCTGCACCTCGGTGACCTCCGAGGAAAGGGCCACCCGGCCCCCGCCGGATCGGGCCGGGTGCCACTCGGTCCACATGCCGTCGGCGCGAACGCCCCGGGCCTCGGTGAGGACCTCCTCCTCGTCACCGGTGGTGGTCACGGCCACGTCGACGGTGTCGGTGGGGGTCTCCAACTCCTGTTCGGGGAAGGTCGCCAACCCGGTGCGCCGCTCCGCGGTCTCCAGTCGGAGCGAGGCCCCCGATCTCTCTCCCGTCTCCAGGCGCAGTGCCCCCGAGTCGAGGGCCAGACCGATCCGGTCGGTGGAGGACAGGTCCTGTTCGAGCCAGGTGGTCTCCGCCGAGGCCGCAACGGGGACCGTCAACGGGGCCAGCAGGGCGAATGCCCCCAGTGCCACCAAGGGCGCGGTGGTGCGCCGATTCTGCGCCATCGTTCCTTCTCTCGCCAATTACCCGAAGTGAATAAAATAGTCACTCTCAGTAACTAACGGAACGCGCGCACACTCAAGGAGCCCACGTCGGGTGTTGGTGATACGGCGGTAAAAGTCCGACTTGGAATGAGACGATCGTGGTCCTACCGGATGCGTCAGGGAGCGAAGGCCAGCAGGCAGGCGGTGAACCCGTGTACGTGGTTCACCCCGGAGACCGGTCCGATCTCCCCCGCCGCGAAGAACCCCGCCACCGGAGCGGCGCCCAGGATCCGCCGGACCGCGAGCACATCGTGGTCGGCGCGGGTGAACAGGCCATCGCCTCGACCGTTGCAGGAGAACAGCAGCCCGCCGCCGACGGCGTGTTCGGCCCCGAACTCGGTCAGTCTGCGGGCGAAGTCCTCGTCGGCGGTGCCGGCGTCCCTGACCTGGAAGCGGACGGTCTGTCCGATCTCCACCATGTCGCCGATGGTCAACGCGCCCAACTCGGGGTCGGCGCCCACCAGGCTCCGTACGAGGAAGTCACCGTGTTCGTGCTGTTCGGCGTACTCGTCCATGGCCACCCCGATGTGCAGTCCACGTTCGGCGAGCTCACGGTCCTCGTCGGAGAGCTCCTCGACCAGTTCCTCCAGCTTCTCGTAGGCGTTGCCCCCGGCCAGTTCGAGGAGGAGGTTGCCCTCGGCCTTGGTGACGGTCATGGCCGGGCCGACCGGGCGACAGCCCTGGCTGACCACGGTGCCCAGCACACCCTCACCACCGATGAGGACGCCGATGGCGCCGTTGTCCACCACCTCGCCGTCGCTGAACAGCCGTACCGACTCCTCACCGCGCATGCCGTCGGCCATCCCGCCGACCAGCGGCAGCCCGCCCAAGGCGGCGGTGGTCTCACGGACGAACGCCTGGGTGGGGAACTCGTAGGGGTTGGTGAGCAGGATGCCGACCCGGTCGTTCGGTCCGGGTTCGCGCATGCCCACCACCGCGAGCTGCTCCTCCTCCACCACCGTGTCCAGCCGGAACGGGGTGAACTCCACGTCGGGAAGGCGGGCGGCCCAGACACTCACGGCGCCCTGTCCCTCCACACCGCGACCGCCGCCGACCACACCGCTCCCACTGCAGCCCAGGGTGATCGCGCCGCCGGACAACTCCATGACCTTCAAGCCCGCGAGCGAGACCTCGTCGGGATCCGCCCCACTGACGAAGAAGCACACGAGATCGGCGAGTCCATCCACCTGTTCCAGTGCGTGGAGAACAGCACGCTCGGCCGCGTTCACGAGGTCGGCCCCCGTCGTCAGAGCATCGCCGAACCTTGTCACTGCCACCCCCGTCTACGGCCGGCCACGACACCGACCATGGGAACCTCACGGCCCCATTCTTCCATTCGTCCCCCAGGGACTTTCCTGCATCTGGCCCCTCAAACTCTCCCGGGCCTACACTGCTTGCCGTGACCTATGCCTCACCACCTCCAGGCGGGTTCGCGCGCACCCTCGGCGCACTGCGCGGGTCCGGCCATGTCCACCGGTCCACCGCGGCCGAGGTCCGCGAGAACCTCCTGGCCCGCATGGGCTCGGGGCTGCCCCGCTTCCCCGGTGTCCACGGGTTCGACCACACGGTGCTGCCCCAACTGGAGCGGGCGCTCATCGCCGGCCACGACGTGGTGCTGCTCGGGGAACGCGGGCAGGGCAAGACCCGGCTGATCCGCACGGTGTCGGGGCTGCTCGACGAGTGGTCTCCCACGGTGGCGGACTGCCCGATCTCCTGTCATCCCTACGCGCCGACCTGTCCGTCCTGTCTCCGCCGATCCACGGCCGAAGGCGATGAACTCCCGGTGCGCTGGCGGCACCGGGACGAACGCTACGGCGAGAAACTGGCGACCCCCGACACCGGTACCGCCGAACTGGTCGGCGACGTCGACCCGGCCCGGCTGGCCGAGGGCCGCTCCCTCGGCGATCCGGAGACGATCCACTACGGGCTGCTGCCCCGGGCCAACCGGGGGATCTTCTGTGTCAACGAGCTGCCCGACCTGCCGGCGCGGGTCCAGGTCGCGCTGTTCAACGTGTTGGAGGAACGCGACCTCCAGGTGCGCGGCTACAACCTGCGGCTGCCGCTGGACCTGCTGTTGGTGGCCAGCGCCAACCCGGAGGACTACACGAGCCGGGGACGGATCGTCACCCCGCTCAAGGACCGCTTCGGCGCCCAGGTGCGCACCCACTACCCGCCCGACCTCGACCACGAGTTGGCTCTGTTGCGGCAGGAGGCGGATCTGTCCGAGGGCACGGTCGTGCCCTCACACCTGTTGGAGACGGTGGCCCGATTCGCCCGCCTGGTGCGCGATTCCAATCGGGTGGACCAACGGTCGGGGGTGTCGGTGCGGCTGACCGTGGCCGCCGCCGAGACCGTGGCGGCCTCGGCCCTGCGTCGCGCGGCGTTGATCGGTGAGGAAGTGCCGGTGGCACGGGTCTGCGACCTGGCGGGGGTGGCCGAACCCCTCCTGGGCAAAGTCGAGTTCGAGACCGGGATGGAGGGACGTGAGTCCTCGATCTTGGAGACGCTGTTGCGCCGCGCCATCGCCGAGACCTTCCGGGCCAGGATGGGCGAGGCCGACCTGGAACCGTTGAGCGACCGTTTCGCCGGCGGTGGCACGGTGGAGAGCGGTGACCTGGTGGGCGCCGCCGAGCTGCTGCGCCGGGTGGGAACGGTGCCGGGTCTGGCCGGACTGATCGAACGGGCGGCCCCGGAGGAGACGGACGGGCCGCCCACACCTGGGCTGGCCGCGGCCGTGGTGGAGTTCGCGTTGGAGGGGCTGTACCTGGAACGACGACTGTCCAAGGACACCGCGCCCGACGGTGGCGTGTACCGGTTCTGAGAGGGGCGTGTGGTGTGAGGTTTCGGTACCGGGCGTACATGGGCGGGGCCGACCCGTTGGCCGACGAGGAACCACCGCCGGGTGAGGCGGTGCGCGCCGCCGATGAGCTGCGCGCGCTGATCTCCGCCGAACTCGTCGATCGGGACTCGGCGCCGTTGGTCGCGGCCGAGGAGGCCCTGGAACGCTACGCGGCCGGAGAGCGCTCCGCCCTGGACGAGGTGGACGCCTTGGCGTTGAGCGCCCTGCTGGGCGCCCAGGGGCGGGAACGACTGGACCGGTTGGACGAGGCCGACCACGGGTTGACCCCACGCGAGCTGCGCCGGCTGGGCGAGGTGGCGTTGGCCGAGATCGAGGCGGCGCCGAGCGTGCGGGGCGGAGGCCACCGGGGCGGTTCCGGGAACGCCGGCGAAACGACCGGCGCGAGTGTGCGGCACGACGGCCTCGACCGTCCCTTGGATCCCGTGGCCACCATGCGCGCGGCCATGGTGCGACGCGCCGCCGCGGGAGACCTCACGGCGGCCGACGGCGCGCCCCTGCGCACCGACGACCTGCGCTACACGGAGACCGAACCGACCGGCGCGGCCGCGGTGTGCCTGTTGGTCGACCTGTCCCATTCGATGACCACGCGCGGCCTGCACGAGGCCGCCACCCGCACGGCCCTGGCCCTGCACACCCTGGTGCGGACCCGGCGGCCCGAGGACAGGATGCTGGTGATCGGGTTCGGCGACCGGGCCCGGGAGATGACGCCCGCGGAGTTGGTCGAACACGACTGGCGTCGGGTGCCCGGCACCAACCTCCAGCACGCGCTGCACCTGGCCCGTGCCCACCTGCGGCGACACCGGGGGTTGCGTCCGGTGATCATGGTGGTCACCGACGGGGAGCCCACGGCGCACCTGGGCGAGGACGGCGACGCGCGGTTCGCCTGGCCGCCCACCCCGCGCACGGTGGAGGTCACCACGGCCGAGCTGGACGCGGCGTTGGCGGAGGGTACGGAGTTGACGTTCTTCCTGTTGGCCGACGATCCCCGGTTGCGCGCCTTCCGGGAGCTGTTGGAGCGGCGACGCGGGGTGCGTGTGGTGAACGCCGACGCCGAGGCCCTGGGGGCACTGGTGGTCGGGCGTTACCTCGACGGGAAGGACTGAACCGGGATCAGCGCTCGAAGATGTTGACGTCCGAGGCCATGAGCAGAAGCTCCTCGGGGGCGTCGCCGCCCGAGTACAGCAACTGGTGGCGGTTGGCCGGCATGAGCGTCTCGGTGAAGCGCAGTGGTCGGTCCCCGTCGTAGGCGGACCGTTCCTGCACCAGCAGTGGGATACCGGGGCCCAGCCCGAAGGCCTCGGCCTCGTCCGGCGAGGGCATGCGCGCACCCACGATGTCCCAGTTCCAGCTCTCGCGGAAGCCCAGGTCGCGCATGACCGCCGACACTCCGCCCTCCAAGGGTTCGGGGGACATGAGCGCGGTTCCAGAGGCGATCGAGAACGGGAAGTAGGTGATCTGGGACTGCCAGAGACTTCCGTCGACGAAGCGGTCGGAGGAACGGATCACGACGAGGCCGCCGTGCTGTGTCCGGTCGTCGGCTTCGTGGCGCAACCGCTTGGCCACCTTGGGCCGCATGGTGTCCAGGCTGACCTTGATCTTCTCGTCGATGTCGTGGTAGCCGGCCTGCAACAGTCGGGGCTGGTAGCCGGCTTCGAAGCGCTCGGAGTCGCTGCCGCCGGAGACCGGGGTGGCCAGGTGGAGGAACGGCTGGTGGTCGGCGACGAACGCCCCACGGCCGGGGACGATGTCGATGCGCCCCTCGTCCTGGAGGATGCGCATGCCCAGGCGCGCCGTGGCGCGGGAGACCCCGAGGTCGTCGGCGAGGTCCTCCTCGCCGGGTAGTCGCTCGCCCGGCTCGTAGTCGCCTCTGGCGAGGGCCTCGCGCAGGTGGTCGGCGACCAGCGTCTTCTTCGGTGTGCTCATGCGATGCATCAGTCCCGGTGGTAGGCGTTGAGGTCGCCGTGCTCGTACTGGTAGCGAATGCTGTTCCCCGCGTACACAGTGTGCACCAACCGGATGGGACGGTCCTCGGAGTAGTCGGTGCGGTGGACCTCCAGGACCGGCACCCCGGGGGTGAGCTCCAGTTGGCTCGCCTCTTGGGGCGTGGGCATCCGGGTCTCCAGTTCGTCCACGTAGCCGACCTGGCGGTGGCCGTGGTCCATGAGGACCTCCAGGGCGCTCTCCACGTCCTCGGGCAGCATGAGCGGGGTGCCCTCGACCAGGTCCATGGGATAGAACGCGGAGCTGACGGAACCGGATCGGTCTCCGGCGAAGCGGTGCAGGTGTCGGACGACCGTCATGGTGCCCTCCGGGACGCGCAGCCGTGGGGCGATGTCGGAGTTGGCGCTGAGGAGTTGGAGTTCCTCCAGGGTCAGCCCGGCGAGGTTGGGTTCGTTGAACCCGCCGGGGCCGCCACGACTGCGGGTGGCGTAGAAGATCTCGGGGACCACGTCCTGCACGTAATGGCCGCGCCCGGGTCTGCTCACGATGAGGCCCTGGTTGCGCAGCATGCCCAGGGCCAGACGGATGGTGTTGCGGGAGGCCTCGAAGCGCTCCTCCATCTGCTTCTCGGAGGGCAGTTGACCCCCCTGCGGGAGGCTTCCCTCCTGGATCTCCCTGCGCAGAGTTCGAGCGATCTGTCGATATCGGCTTTCTGCCCGCATAAGTCCGCCCTCATAGGGGTAAAAGACCAACAACTCAACCTGTACCAACAAGCTGAGAGCTACACCAGCCGAACAAGTTCAACCAGTTCCGTTGAACCCATATTAGTTGAAGGCCACCCGGAGTACACAGTGGATCCCTCTCTCGGTCACTCGGCCGAGAAAACCCGGGGGACGACCCACTCCCCACCGATCCCACACAGAACAACAGCACCGAACAGCAAGAGGGAAGCCTTCACACCTTGAGATCACAGCCAACGCCCCCTCGGTTCACAGGGGGGCCGACCGGATAGCAGAAAAGACTCTCCACACCCCTTAGGAGAACCGCAATGGAGAACACGTTCATCGCTTTGACCTTCGTCGGCCTGATCCTCCTCGGCCTCGCGGTCGGCTTCTTCCTGGCCGTCTCCATCGGCATCCGCCGTCAGGACAGCCGAGGCAGCTACCGCTCGCTGCGAGACGACGACAACGACAGCGCCCTGTCCCACACCAGCCGTTTCGTCTGCGGCCTGCACTTCCGCGACGACGAGACCACCGACGACACCGCGCCCCTTCCCACCCAGGACCGCACGCCCACCGCGGCCTGAGGAGAAGAACCCCGGCGGTGATCCTCCCAGGGTCCAGGACTCCGGCTCGGAGTCATCCCCCCACGACCGCGCTCACGACCCGCCCCGACCACGTGGGTCGCGATGACGGCCGCGAGGCCGAAGTACGCCGCGACGGGCCCGGCAACGACGCCGGGGAACCCGCGCGGCAGCGCCGCGCGGGCCCCGAGAGGGATCAGCCCTCCAACGCCTGCAACAGATCGGCGACCAGGTCATCCCCGGACTCGATGCCCACGGAGATCCGCACCAGATCCGCCGGTACCTCCAGCGGTGAACCCGCCGTCGAGGCGTGGGTCATCCGCCCCGGGTGCTCGATGAGGGACTCGACCCCGCCCAGGGACTCCCCGAGCGTGAAGACCTTGGTCCGCTCACACAGCTCCAGTGCCGCCTTCTCCCCATCGCGCAGAGCGAAGGAGACCATCCCACCGAAGGAACGCATCTGCCGCTCGGCGATCTTGTGCCCCGGGTGCGACTCCAACCCCGGGTAGTACACACGTCGCACCGCGGGGTGGCCCTCCAGGGCGGCCACGACGCGCTCGGCGTTCTCGCTGTGGCGGTCCATCCGCACCCCGAGGGTCTTGGCACCGCGCAGGGTCAGCCAGGAGTCGAAGGGGCCCGGAATAGCTCCCATGGTGTTCTGGTGGAAGGCCAGCCGCTCGCCCAACTCGGCGTCGGCGACGACCAGCGCTCCACCGACCACGTCGGAGTGGCCACCGACGTACTTGGTGGTGGAGTGCACGACCACATCCGCGCCCAGCGTGATCGGCCGCTGCAGGTAGGGCGAGGCGAACGTGTTGTCCACGACGTACAGGGCGCCACCGTCGTGCGCGACCTGGGCGACCGACTCGATGTCGGTGATGCCCAACAGCGGATTGGTGGGCGTCTCGGTCCACACGACCTTGGTGTTGGGGCGCATGGCGTCCCGCACCGCGTCGACGTCGGTCTGATCGACCGCGTCCCAGCTGACACCCCAGCGCTCGACCACCTTGGAGATCAGCCGGAAGGTGCCCCCGTAGGCGTCGCCGGGGATGATGACGTGGTCGCCCGGGGAGAGGACCGTGCGCAGCAGGGTGTCCTCGGCGGCCATGCCGGAGGCGAAGGCGAGCCCGCGCGATCCGGCCTCCAGGGCGGCGAGGCACTCCTCCAGCGCGGTGCGCGTGGGGTTGGCGGTGCGGGAGTACTCGTATCCCTGCCGCATCCCGCCGACGCCGTCCTGGGCGTAGGTACTCGTCTGGTAGATCGGCACCACCACGGCGCCGGTGCCGGCGTCCGGCTCCTGCCCCGCGTGGATGGCCAGCGTTTCAAACCCATCGAACTTCATGGGGCCAACAATAGTGCCCAGGATCCACACGGGACCCGCTGTCAACTGGGAGGTCTCATACTCCGGACGGGCGGGACGGTCAGGCCGGCGGGAAACGGGTGGGCGAGCCCGGTTCCGGTGGTTCGGCGGGAGCCTCGGGCGGCAGACCGGTCACCGGGGTGGGCACGCGGGTGGGCGTCCCGGTGCCGCGCAGCGGCGGGTCCCAGCCCAGCTCGGGATCGTGGGCGCGCACGACCTTGCCCGGGATCCCGGCGATGACGGCGTGGTCGGGGTAGGTGCCGGGGCGTACCACCGTGCCGGCGGCGACCACCGAGTTCTGCCCCAGGTGCACGCCGGGCAGGATCACGGAGTTGGCGCCCAGCCAGCTCCCGGCGCCGATGCTCACCGGGTCGTCCACCGGCCACTGCAGGCCGACGGGGATGTCGGTGTTGGCGTAGGAGTGGTTCTGGTCGGTGATGTAGACGTAGGGCCCGGTGTAGACGTGGTCACCGATGTCGACGGACCGGTGGGCGACCACGTGCGAGCCGCGGCCGATCGCGCACCCTGACCCGATGCGCACGACGGAGCCCTCGCCGAGGTCGTAGTCGGGGCCCATCCCCGCGGCCAGGGTGATGTCGCCGCCCAGGACGGTGTGCACCCCGATCTCGATCCAGGGTTCGCCGTACAGGGTGGCGATGGGAAAGGCGATGGCCGAACCACTGCCGAAGCGGGCGAACCTACGGCCGGCCTTCGACTCCGCACGGATCTCACCGTGGGTGCGTGCGTACGACCAGACGGAACGGATGATCCAGTTGAGGAGCCGGGACACGGGTGCACCTACTTATTACCGGCCAGTAAATACCAATGCGACGAACATTAGCAGTGTCCGAGTATGCGGCACCCTGTCCGGTACGTGAAAACCGGGCCCCGAACAACGTTCGAGACCCGGTGCGCGAAGGCCGCTACCTTCAGCCGGAAAGGTGCGCCAGCAGGTCCTGACGGGTGAGAATCCCCACCGGCTTGCCGTCGCGCAGCACCACCAGGGCGCCCGACCTGCGCAGCAGACGCACACAGTCGCTCACCGGGGTTCCGGTGCCCACCGTGGACAGCGGCTTGGCCATGTGGGTCTCCACCAGGTCGTCCAGGTCCGCGCGGCCGTCGAAGAGGGCGTCCAGCAGGTCGCGCTCGGCGATGGAACCCACGACCTCGGCCGCCATGACCGGCGGCTCCTCCTTCATCACCGGCAGCTGGGAGACGCCGTACTCGCGCATGATCGCCACGGCGGTGCCAACGGTCTCGTCCGGGTGGCTGTGCACGAAGTCGGGCATCTCGCCCTCCTTGTCGCCCAGCACCTTGCCCGCGGTGGCCTCCTCGGTCTCGGCCGACAGGAAGCCGTAGTCGGACATCCACTCGTCGTTGAAGATCTTGCCGAGGTAGCCGCGGCCGCCGTCCGGCAGCAGCACGACGATGACGTCGTCCGGCCCGGCCGTCTCGGCCACACGCAGCGCCGCCTCCACCGCCAGACCGCAGGAGCCGCCCACCAGCAGGCCCTCCTCCTTGGCCAGGCGACGGGTCATCAGGAACGAGTCCTTGTCGCTGACCGCCACGATGTCATCGCAGATCGCCGTGTCGTAGGTGCCGGGCCAGATGTCCTCGCCCACGCCCTCGACCAGGTAGGGGCGACCGCTTCCGCCCGAGTAGACCGAACCCTCGGGGTCGGCTCCCACGACCTGCACGCGCCCCTCGGAGGCCTCCTTGAGGTAGCGACCGGTGCCGCTGATGGTTCCACCGGTGCCGATGCCCGCCACGAAGTGCGTGATGCGGCCCTCGGTCTGGTCCCAGATCTCCGGGCCCGTGGAGTGGTAGTGCGAATCGGGGTTGTTCTGGTTCTCGTACTGGTTGGGCTTCCAGGCGTTGGGGATCTCCTGGGCCAGCCGGTCCGAGACCGAGTAGTAGGACTCGGGGTGCTCCGGCGCGACCGTGGTCGGGCAGACCACGACCTCGGCACCGTAGGCCCGCAGCACCGACAGCTTGTCCGGGCCGACCTTGTCCGGGCAGACGAAGACGCAGCGGTAGCCCTTCTCCTGGGCGACCATCGCCAGACCGATGCCGGTGTTGCCCGAGGTGGGCTCCACGATCGTGCCGCCCGGCTTGAGCGCGCCGCTCTTCTCGGCGGCCTCGACCATGCGCAGCGCGATGCGGTCCTTGACCGACCCGCCCGGGTTGAAGTACTCGACCTTCGCCAGGATCGTCGGGGCCAGTCCCTCGGTGACCTTCCGCAGACGAACCAACGGGGTGTCCCCGACCAGGTCGATGAGTGAGTCGTGTACCCGCAACTTCGCTCCTTCGCATAGTGGCGACCGGGTCTTCGGCCCGCCTGTCTCGCATCCCCGGTGACACCCGAGGCCGGTGGGGACCGTTCCGGTCTCCCCCACCCTGAACTCTAGGGCGTGTTCTCGGGGGTTCGTTCCGCCTCACCTGGCGCGAAGCACCGAACCGACCGGCCCCACCCTCGCGAACGTATCGAGCAGGTGTCCCGAAGGCGCGACTTGTGTGCCGCCAAGGTACGTGACCACCGGGTTCCCCGCCGGTAACGTCGGTGGACGACCGGCTCGCCGGTGCCTGAGGCGGGTCCTACTCACCGGGGGTGACCTCCGCATGCTGCGAGCCACGCGAGCCCGACGCATCGCCGCCGCCACCGCCTTCGGTGGAGGCGGCCTCACGCTCGTGGGCGGGGGCACGCTGGCCCTGCTCTACCTCCAGGCCAGGCTGGCCAAGAACGCCATCGGCGTGACCGAGTGGAAGCGGCCCCGCGCCGACGGCACCTACGGCGACGGGGACGGACCGCCACTGCGGCTGTTGATGATCGGCGACTCCACCGCCGCCGGGTTCGCCGTGGAGGAGGCGGGTGAGACACCCGGCGTGATGCTGGCCGCGGGGATCGCCGCGGCCTCCGATCGTCCGGTGCGGCTGCGCTGCACGGCCAAGCCGGGCGCCACCTCGGCCGACCTCGGCCGCCAACTCGAACGGGCCGGGGCGCGCGTGCCCGACCGGCGCTTCGACGTGGCGGTGGTCTTCATCGGCGCCAACGACGTGATCCGCCGGGTACGGCCCAACGACGCGGTGGCGGCGCTGCGCGACGTCACCCGGGAGCTGATGGGGCTGGGCACACCGGTGGTGGTGGCGACCTGCCCGGACCTGGGAACGGTGCGCCCCATCGGCTGGCCACTGCGGTCGGTGGCCAGGCGGGCCTCGCGCCAACTGGCGGCCGCCCAGACGATCGCGGTCACCGAGGTCGGCGGGCGCACCGTCTCACTGAGCGACATCCTCGGCGAGGATTTTCGGACGGACCCTGGTTCCATGTTCGGACCAGACCGTTTTCATCCGTCGGCTCGCGGGTACGCCCAGGCCGCGTTCGTCGTTCTTCCGTCCGCGTGCGCCGCCCTGGGACTGCTGCCCGAACTCGACGAGGACGAACGCACCCGTGGCGTCCTGCCGGTCGAACGCGCGGCCGTGGTCGCCTCCGAGACCCCGGGAACCGAGGTCACGCGGGCCGATGGCCCCGAACCGAGTGGTTCGCGCTCCGGGTGGTCGGCCCTCATCCGCGGCCCGTTCCGCCTCCGGGACACGCCCCGGGAACACGGTCGAGGGCCCGATCCGAAGGACTCGGGAACGAGGACCCCGGATGGCGCGCGGGAACGCCCGACGGGTTAACTGGTCAGTAATAACGTGCCCACGACAAGGACGAGGAACATGCCCGAAGCAGTCATCGTCGCCACCGCGCGCTCCCCGATCGGCCGGGCCTTCAAGGGCTCCCTGAAGGACATGCGTCCGGACGACCTCACCACCCAGATCATCGGCGCGGCCCTGGCCAAGGTCCCCGAGCTCGACCCCGAGAGCATCGACGACCTCATGCTCGGCTGTGGTCTGCCCGGTGGTGACCAGGGCTTCAACATGGCCCGCATCGTGGCCGTGCAGCTGGGCCTGGACAGCGTTCCGGGTACCACCATCACCCGTTACTGTTCCTCCTCGTTGCAGACCACCCGGATGGCCTACCACGCCATCAAGGCCGGTGAGGGCGACGTCTTCATCTCCGCCGGTGTGGAGACCGTCAGCCGTTTCGTCAACGGCAGCAGCGACAACCCGCAGAACGAGAACCCGCTCTTCGCGGACGCCAAGGCCCGCACCGAGAAGCGCAAGGAGGGCGGCCAGGGCGACTGGACCGACCCGCGCGAGTCCGGCCTCCTGCCCGACGCCTACATCGAGATGGGCCAGACCGCGGAGAACGTCGCCGAGCTCACCGGCGTCTCCCGTCAGCGCCAGGACGAGTTCGCCGTCCGTTCGCAGAACCTCGCCGAGAAGTCCCTCGACAACGGCTTCTGGGAGCGGGAGATCACCCCGGTGACCCTGCCCGACGGCACGGTCGTCAGCACCGACGACGGCATCCGACGCGGCACCACCTACGAGAAGGTCTCGCAGCTCAAGCCGGTCTTCCGCCCCGACGGCAGCGTCACCGCCGGTAACGCCTGCCCGCTCAACGACGGCGCCTCCGCCCTCGTCATCATGAGCGACACCAAGGCCAAGCAGCTGGGTCTGACCCCGCTGGCCCGGATCGTCTCCACCGGCGTGACCGGTCTGAGCCCCGAGATCATGGGCCTGGGCCCGGTCGAGGCCTCCAAGCAGGCCCTGGCCCGCGCCAACATGGCGATCGGTGACATCGACCTGGTCGAGATCAACGAGGCCTTCGCCGCCCAGGTGCTGCCCTCCGCCGACCGGCTGGGCATCGACATCGACTCCCGGCTCAACGTCAACGGCGGCGCCATCGCCGTGGGCCACCCGTTCGGCAGCACCGGCGCGCGCATCACCGGCACGCTGATCAACGGTCTGCGATTCCACGACAAGACGTTCGGTCTGGAGACCATGTGCGTCGGCGGCGGCCAGGGCATGGCGGCCGTCTTCGAGCGCCTCAGCTGATCCGCGAAGCGTTCTCGGGGCCCCGGACCGGATCGGTCCGGGGCCCTTCGCGTCGCCCGGCCCGACGAAAGCATGCGAAAAGGTCGAAGTTCCCTCCGGGTTCGGCCGTATAGCACCTCTGGGAGAACGTTCCCGCTCCGGCAAGGTAAAAGCCGGCGACCAGGTCTTGTCCGAACCGTGAACCTGATGCATGGTCGCAGGTAAGTGCCACACGCCCAACGCACTGCGGAGGTGCCTATGTCGGTTGCCCACTCGCCGGAGATCCACGCAAAGCTCATCGAACGCATCCCGGTCGTGACAGGCCGAGGACTCCACGAGTGGTTCGACTCGCTCGACAAGGGACCGGGCCTGCTGCGCCCCTTGGACCGGTCACACTGGCTCGCCGACGAGTACGACCTCACCCACGGCTACGCCCAGGCCATCGTCACCGAGTACGACCGACGCCGAAGGAACCGGACCATCCCGGCACCGCGCCGCGAGGGTTCCTGACCCAGGGAACGGCGAACGAGAAAGGGCCGCCCCGAAGCGTCTTCGGGGCGGCCCATCCGTGCGGGACGATCGAGCGCTACTCGGCGAACATCGTCTTGATGATCCAGAGCAGACGCAGGATCTCGATGTACAGCCAGACCAGGGAGACGGTCAGACCGAAGGCGAACTGCCAGGCGAACTTGTTCGGAATGCCGGCGGCGACGCCCTCCTCGATGCCACGGAACTCGATGGCCAGGGTCAGGGCGGCCAGCACGACGAACACGATGCCCACGCCCAGGCCCAGCCAGGTGGGGCCACGCAGGCCCATGCCACCGGCGATGAAGAAGCTGAGCACGAAGTTGACCAGCATCAGCGCCGCCGCGCCCATGACGGCGTAGGAGACGGCCTTGACGAAGCCGTCGGTCACCTTGATGATCCGGAACTTGTACAGCGCCAGCATCACGGCGAAGACCGCGACCGTGCCGATCACGGCCTGGGAGACCAGTGAGGTGCCCGCGGACGGGTCGTTGAGGGTGACCGAGAGGGTCGCGCCGAGGAAGGCGGACAGGCCACCGACCAGCAGACCCTCCAGAGCCGCGTAGCTCAGGATCGCGACCGGGTTGGTGATCTGCTTGAACGCGATCACCAGGCCCAGCACGAGGCCACCGAGCATGCCCACGAACATGAGCGCCATGCCCAGGCCCGTGTTGCTCATGAAGAGGAAGTAGTTGATGACGCCGAACAGCGCGACCGCGCCCAGGGTCATACCCGTGCGCACGACCACGTCGTCGATGGTCATCGGCTGGTCGGCGGCCGCCTGCTGCGGGTAACCCTGCTGGGGATAGCCCTGCTGCGGGTGACCGGGCTGACCGTAGCCCTGCTGGGGGTAACCCTGCTGCGGGTACGGCTGTCCGTACCCCGGCTGGCCATAGCCCTGCTGCCCGTAGCCCTGGCCGGGCCCGGACTGCTGTTGTAGCGCCCGCTTGAGGACGGGGTTGGAACTGCGCATCCGCATGTCTAGTAAAGGCCTTTCACGCGTGGATTGCTGCCCACAAAGTAACGTACGGGCCTCTGTCCGGGTTCCGAGAGAAGGTCACCGTTGGGAAACGGCGACGGCCCGCGCCGTCGGGGAACGGGGCGGGCCGTCGACACGAGCGCGTGCTCGGCGGTCGCTCAACCGCGCGTGATCAACGACCGTGCGAAGAAGAGCATGTTGGCGGGACGCTCCGCCAGACGACGCATGTAGTAGCCGTACCACTCGTCGCCGTAGGGCACGTACACGCGCATGCGCTTGCCCTCGGCGGCCAGGCGCACCTGTTCGGCGTCCCGGATGCCGTACAGCATCTGGTACTCGTAGTCGTCCGCGCCACGGCCGTTGGTGGCGGCCAGCTCTCCGGCGATGGCGATCATCCGCGGGTCGTGCGAGGCCACCATCGGGTAGCCCTCGCCCTCCATGAGGACGCGCAGGGCCCGCACGTACGCCTTGTCGACCTCCCGCTTGTCCCGGTAGGCCACGGACTCGGGCTCGTCGTAGGCGCCCTTGCACAGACGCACCCGGGAACCGGCGCCGCTGAGGTCCTGGCAGTCGGCCACGGTGCGACGCAGGTAGGCCTGGAGCACCGCGCCCACGAACGGGAAGTCCTCGCGCAGTTCGCGCAGGAGACCCAACGTGGAGTCGACCGTGGTGTGGTCCTCCATGTCGAGGGTGACCGTGGTGCCGATCGCCTTCGCGGCCTCCGCGATCTTGCGCGCGTTCTCCAACGCGATCTTCTCGCCGTCCGCGTTCAGGAACTGACCGACGGCCGACAGCTTGACCGAGACCTCGGCGCGGTCGCCCAGTCCGGCCTCGCCCAGGGCGGCGAGCAGGTCCTGGTAGGCGTTGACCGTGGCGGTGGCCTGGGACAGGTCGGTGGTGTCCTCACCGAGGAAGTCCAGGGTGACGTAGCGGTCCTCGGCCAACTCGTGGACGGCCGGCAGGGCCTCTTCCCGGGTGGATCCCGCGACGAAGCGGGTGACCATGGCCCGGGTCATGGGCGTGCGCTCGACGAGCTTGCGGCAGGTCGCGGACCTGGCGGCGAGCAGCAGGGGTTTACGAAGCATGGTGACCTCGAAGAAGACGTGCGCGAACCGGTCGCGGTCGGCGCGGACGGAGCACGGCCGGTCGACCCGGCCGCACCGATGGGTTCCTCGGGGGGCGTGGATGTGGCGCGCACCTCCTCAGGACGGAGGAGGAGGTACGCGCCCGGGGCACTACCCCTGGTGGGGGTAGGAGGAGATCGTCGGCGCGACGAACGTCTCCTTGATGGCGCGCGGGCTGGCCCAACGGGACAGGTTCTGCGCCGAACCCGCCTTGTCGTTGGTGCCGGAGGCGCGACCGCCACCGAAGGGCTGCTGACCGACGATGGAGCCGGTCGGGCGGTCGTTGATGTAGAAGTTGCCGGCGGTGAAGCGCAGGGCCTCGGTCGCCTTGGCCACGGCCGCCCGGTCGGTGGCCAGGATGGCGCCGGTCAGGGCGTAGGCCGAGCCCTCGTCGACGACCTTGAGGATCGCGTCGAAGTCGTCGTCCTCGTAGACGTGGACGGCGACGACCGGACCGAAGTACTCGGTGCGGAAGACGTCGTTGCTCGGGTCGGTGCCCTCGATGATGGTCGGGCGCACGAAGTAGCCGACCGAGTCGTCGGCGGTGCCGCCGGCGATGATGTTCAGGGTCGGGTCGGACTTGGCGTCCTCCATGACCTTGGCCAGCTTGTCGAAGGAGCGACGGTCGATGACGGCGCCCATGAAGTTCGACAGGTCGGTGACGTCGCCCATGGTCAGGGCCTCGGTCTCGGCGACCAGGTCGTCGCGCATCTTCTCCCACACCGAACGCGCGACGAAGGCGCGCGAGGCGGCGGAGCACTTCTGGCCCTGGTACTCGAACGCGCCGCGGACGATGGCGGTGCGCAGCACCTCCGGGTCGGCGGAGGAGTGGGCGACGATGAAGTCCTTGCCACCGGTCTCGCCCACGATGCGCGGGTAGGAGCGGTAGTTGGAGATGTTCTCGCCGACGCTCTTCCACAGGTGCTGGAAGGTCTTGGTGGACCCGGTGAAGTGCACACCGGCCAGTTCGGGGTCGTTGAGGGCGACGTCGGAGACGGCCAGACCGTCACCGGTGACCATGTTGATGACGCCCGGGGGCATACCGGCCTCCTCCAGGAGGCGCATGGTCAGCTCGGCGGCGAACTGCTGGGTCGGGGACGGCTTCCACACGACCACGTTGCCCATCAGGGCCGGGGCGGTGGGCAGGTTGCCGGCGATGGCGGTGAAGTTGAAGGGGGTGATCGCGTAGACGAACCCCTCCAGCGGACGCTGCTCCATCCGGTTCCACACGCCCTTGACGCTCAGCGGCTGCTGCTCGATGAGCCCGCGGGCGTAGGAGACGTTGAAGCGCCAGAAGTCGATGAGCTCACAGGCCGCGTCGATCTCCGCCTGCTGGGCGGTCTTCGACTGACCGAGCATGGTGGCGGCGTTGATCGTGGCACGCCAGGGGCCGGCGAGCAGCTCGGCGGCGCGCAGGATGATGGCGGCGCGGTCGTCGAAGGACATCGCGCGCCAGGCGGGGGCCGCGGCCTTCGCGGCGGCGATGGCGTCGCGGGCGTCATCCTGGGTGGCGTTGCGCATCGTGCCCAGGACCGACGCGTGCTTGTGCGGCTGAACGGCGTCGATGGGCTCGCCACCGCCCATGCGGCTCTCACCGTTGATGCGCATCGGAAGGTCGATGCTCTCGCGGCCGAGCTCCGCGAGCCTGGCTTCGAGCTCGACGCGCTCGGGGCTACCCGGAGCGTAGGAGAGAACGGGTTCGTTGACCGGCAGCGGGACGTTGGTCACGGCGTCCATGGGGCACCTCCCTGGAAAGAATGTCCCTGAACGAGCAGGGTTGGGCTGATTCAACGGTCTCAGAGCGTGGACATCCCTACCTTGTGGGCCGGGCCACTCTTTGCCGGACTTATTTGTCCGCTAGAACAAACAGGGATACTTTCGCATGCGACTTCGCCACAGCCGGGAAGCCGTGGCCCCAGTAGTGCCATACCCCGGAAACCCTTGGGAAGGAACCACGTCATGCCTGTTCAGGATGGTCAAGATGGGGAAGTCGAAGAGGGCGTCGCACTGCGCGCGCTGTTACTCGCCCTCGGCGACCCGGTGGTCGACGTGGCCGCAGCCCCCCACGGACTTGATGTTCAGGTGGACAAGGTCGTCATCCTTGACCCCGAGGATCGCGTGGAGGCACGGGAGGGCGACCTCGTGCTGTTGATCGGGGTGCGCGGTTCCCGGGCACGGAGCATGGTGCGCACGCTCGCCGAGCAGGGAGCGACGGCGGTCGCGGTCAAGACCGGTGTCCACGCACAGCCACAGGAGGTGTTGCCTCCGCCGACCGAGCAAAGGTCGGGGCGCGTCCAGCGCTCGGTGGAGGAGGCGCTGGCCCTGCGGACCGAAGCCCAGGAGGCCGGGATCGCGTTGTTGACGGTGCGACCCGAGGTGCGGTGGGACCAGTTGCAGTCGGTGTGCCAGCACATCGTGGACGACGCCCGGGTGACCGCCACCGAGGACCTGTCGGAGGCGGGCGGCGACCTGTTCTCCATGGCGCAGACCATCGCGCACCTCACCGGCGGGTTGGTGAGCATCGAGGACGCCGCGAGCCGGGTGCTGGCCTACTCCAGCGGCGCCGAGGTGGACGAGTTGCGCCGACTGTCGGTGCTCGGCCGGCAGGGACCCGAGTCGTACCTGGCGCTGCTGCGCGAATGGGGCGTGTTCGCCAAACTGCGCTCGGGCGAGGAGGTCGTGCGCGTCGACGAGCACCCCGAACTGGGCATCCGCCGCCGGCTGGCGGTGGGCATCCACGCGGGGCGTCGACCGTTGGGCTCGATCTGGGTGCAGGAGGGGTCCGAACCCCTGGCCGCGCACGCGGAGGAGGCGCTCCTGGGCGCGGCCCGCACCACCGCGCTGCACATGATCCGCCAGCGCACCCAGGCCAGCGCGGGCCTGCGGCTGCGCGAGGACCTGTTGTCGAGCCTGTTGGAGGGACGCATCGACGCGAGCGCGTTGGCCGACACCGTCGAGGTGCACACCGACCGGGCGGCGCTGGTGATCGCGTTCTCACCGCGTCGAGGTTCGGAGTCCGAGGACGTCGAGGGCGGGACCGGCGAACGCGCCGACCGCCCCGAACGGGAGTTGCGTCGGCGCCGGCTCATCGACCTGGTGTCGGTGCACACCGCCGCCTACCGGCGCGGTTCCCTGACCACCGATCTGGACGGGCGGGTGTACGTCCTGCTCCCGGATCTGGCCCGCGGCCGTGAGGGGTGGCGCGGGGTGGAGCAGTCGGTGGTGGCTCTGGCCCGCAGGACGGTGGCGGCGGCGCGCGCGGCGCTCGGCGTTCGGGTACAGGCGGCGGTGGGTTCGCTGGTGGAACGGCTGGGCGACGTGCCCGAGTCGCGCGGCGAGGCCGACCGGGTCCTGGACGCCATGGAACGCGACCTGGACCGGGACGACGACTGGGAGGTGGCCACCATCTCCGACGTGCGCTCACAGGTGCTGATCAGCGAGACCCTGGCGCACCTTCGGGCGGATCCGTCACTGCGGGACCCGCGGGTGAGCCGGTTGATGGAGCACGACCGTGCCGGGGGCGCCGACCTGGTGCACTCGTTGCTGGCCTACCTGGAGGCGTTCGGGGACGCCCGTTCCGCCGCCGAGCGGTTGCACGTCCACCCCAACACGCTGCGCTACCGGGTGCGGCGCGCGGCCGCCGTCAGCGGCATCGACCTGGGTGATCCCGGCGAGCGGTTGTTCACCTGGCTCCAGCTGCTCATGGAGCGACACGACCTGGATGATCGCGCTCGAAAGTACCCTCGGTCGGACTCGAACCGACACTTGTGACCCTTTTAGGGGGCCTGCCTCTGCCATTGGGCTACGAGGGCGACACCATCATACCGGCCGGGCCGATTGCCCACTTTGGTTCTGCTTGGCCGGAAGGGGACAGAAAACGGCCGGGCTCCAGTGGAACCCGGCCGTTTTCTGTGTTCTCGTGACGCGCGTCAGCTCACTCGACGAAGTCGACCGTCCTCGACCTGCGGGCTGCTGGCCGCCTCGAAGGCCTGACGGGGCTCGGCCATCTCGGGAAGCGCGGCGAAGTCGCGCTTGAGGAAGAGGGAGAGCGTCCAGTCGGAGAGCACCCGCAGCTTGCGGTTGAAGGTCGGCACCGCGAGCAGGTGGTAGGCGCGGTGCGCGTACCAGGCGAGACGGCCGTTCAGCTTGATCTTGCCGAACAGCTGGGCGGCCCCCTTGTGCACGCCCAGACCGGCGACGGCCCCGAGGTTGTCGTGCTTGTAGGCCTTCAGATCGGTGCCGCGCAGGGTCGCGATGACGTTGCCGGCGAGCACCGGGGCCTGACGGACCGCGTTCTGGGCGTTGGGCGGGTAGTAGCCGCCCTTGCCGTCGGGCACCTGGGCGTTGTCGCCACCGGCGAAGACGTTGTCGGTGCCGTTCACGGTCAGGTACTCGGTGGTGTCGACGTGACCCTTGGGGCCCAGGGGCAGGTCACTGGCGGACACGACCGGGCTGGGCTTGACGCCCGCGGTCCACACCAGGGTGCCGGCGTCGAACTCGGTGCCGTCGCTGAGCTTGATGTGCTGGTCGGCGGCCGACTCCAGGAACGTGCTGAGACGCACGTCGATGTCGCGGCGACGGAGCTGGTTGAGGGCCTTCGCACCGACCTCGGGGCCGACCTCGGGCAGGATCTTGTCCGCGGCCTCGATGAGGTAGAAGTTCACCTCGTCCTGCTCGATCGAGGGGTGCACGCGAACGGCGTCGCGGACCATGTCCTCCAGCTCGGCGATGGCCTCGGCACCGGCGAAACCGCCACCGACGAAGACGAAGTTGAGCGCCTTGGCGCGCACGTCCTTGTCGTCGGTGGAGTCGGCGATGGCGAGCTGGTTGAGGACGTGGTTGCGCAGGTAGGCGGCCTCTTCGACGGTCTTGATGCCGATGCCCCACTCCGCGAGCCCGGGGATGGGCAGCGTGCGGGAGACGGCACCGGCGGCCATGACCAGGTGATCGTAGGCCATCGTCTGGGGTTCACCGACGTTGGGCTCGTAGCGGACCGTGTTCTGGGCGCTGTCGATGCGCACGACGCGACCACTGAGGACGCGGACACGGTCGAAGACCTTGCGCAGCGGCACCACGACGTTGCGCGGGGAGATGCTGCCGGCGGCCGTCTCGGGCAGGAAGGGCTGGTAGGTCATGTAGGAGTTGGGGTCGATGACGGTGATGCGCGCCTCACCGGCCCCCAACTTCTTCTCCAGCCGCCTCGCGGTGTACATCCCGAGGTAACCGCCCCCGACGATGAGGATGTGCGGGATCTCCGCCTCGTCCCCGCCGCCGTGTACCAGCCGGTAGTTCCTGCTCTCGGTCATCGCATTTCCGCCCTAACGGTTATTCCTGTGGCGCCCTTGCCTCAAGGGCCGCAAAGCCTGTCACGGTCTTCGGTTCCCCGACCAAGTGCGATCGGGCCGACCTCCGAGTCGTGATCTCCTACCTTCGCCTCTTGCGGAGGCCGCTTGTGCATTCTTTCACAAGCAGCCATCCGCAGGAAGGTTCACATCCGCCTACCTTCAGACCACCCCACGGCATATGCGAGAGACGTCTTCGCAGGTCAGATGGGTTGTGAATGCATTCACAAGAGGACTACGGGTGACACGTCTCACCCAAGGTCCCGGGGCGCACCTCCCGGAAGTCCCTCCGGATTCGCCCGAAGTTCCCTTTCCAGGAGGTCACGCCTCGATGTATCGGCCCTGACGACCGGTCTCCCCGTGTGGGGTCCGGGTCAGGCCCCCTCCCCCGCCGCGATGAGGCTCCAGGCCACACCGTCCAGGATGTCGTGCTCGCTCGCGGTGAAGTGATCGGCGCCCGTACGCGCCAGCACGCGGGACAGCACCAGGGCGCCCGCCCCGATGACGTCGACGCGACCGGGGTGCATGACCCCGATCTCCGCGCGCCGGGAGTGCGTGGAACGCAGCAGATCACCGGTGATGCGCTCCAGGTCGGCCGTGGAGACCCGGGTGTGGTGGATACGCTCGGAGTCGTACTCGGGAAGGTCCAGGGAGATCCCGGCCACCGTCGTCGCGGTCCCGGCCACGCACACCACCGAGCCGGCCTCGCCCAGCGGGACGACCTTCTCCACCTCGTCCAGGGCGACCTCGATGTCGGCCGTGGCCGCCTGGATCTGTTCGTCGGTCGGCGGGTCCGAACTCAGGTGGCGCTCGCTCATGCGCACGCAACCGATGTTCACCGACAGGGACTCCCGAACCAGTTCGTCGTCCTCGCCCAGGCCGCCCAACACGAACTCGGTGGAGCCGCCGCCGATGTCGACGACCAGGAAGGGCGGGGCGAAGTCCCCGTCACTCCCCCCGTCGGCCGCCTCGGCGTCCAGCTCGGCCGTGGCCCCGACGAAGGACAGTTCGGCCTCCTCCAGTCCGGTGACCACCTCGGGCTCCACCCCGATGATCTCGCGGACCCCGTCCACGAACACCTGACGGTTGCTCGCGTCCCGGGTGGCGCTGGTGGCGACCATACGCACCGTGTCCGGGCCCGGCTCGATACCGTGCGCCTCGATCGCCTCGGCGTACCCGCGCAGCGCGTCGAAGGTGCGCTCCAGCGCCTCCTCGGAGAACGCGCCGGTCTCGTCCACGCCCTCACCCAGACGCACGATCTCCATGCGCCGGTCGGCGTCGACCACCTGGACCTCGTCACCGTCGAGGGAGACGACGTCGGCGATCAACAGCCTGATCGAATTGGTTCCGCAGTCGATCGCGGCGACACCGCTCATGAAGCGTCCGTCCCTTCAGCGCCCTCGGGGGCGTTCTCGTCCACGCACACACACGGGCCCCGGTCCCACCAGTCGGGGAGTTCGTCCAGCGCCTCGGCGCCGATGGGGTTGGCCCCCGGGGAGGCGAGCTCGTGCCCGACCAGGGCGTGCAGGCACTTGACCCGTGTGGGCATCCCACCGGTGCTCTGCATGCCCTCTGGCAGCGGCTCCACACCGTCCAGGCGGGCCTGTTCGGAACGATCGGCGATGTAGGACTCGTGGGCCTTGGTGTAGGCCTCCTGGAGGTCGGGCTCCTCACCCAAACGCTCCTGCATTCGGCGCATCGCGCCGTCGCCCTCCAACCGACCGATCGCCGAGGCGGCGCGCGGGCAGGTCAAGTAGTACAACGTCGGGAAGGGGGTGCCGTCTTCCAGGCGGGGGGCGGTCTTCACCACGTCGGGCAGGCCGCATGGGCAGCGGTGCGCGACGGCGCGGACCCCGCGAGGCGGGCGACCCAACTGGAGTTCGATCGCGGCGAGGTCGCGCTCGGAGGCGGGATCACCATCGGTATGCCCCGGAACGGGCTGATCTGCGGAAGTCATGACCCAACCAGCATAGGCGCAGCCGAGGCTGGTCAGAGCCCGTCGTCGGGCCGGTCGGCCTCCTCCACCGAGCGCCACAGCTCGGTGAACCAGGGGTCACGAGGCTCGGAGGGGTCGACCCTCTCCTCGTCCTCGGTCTCGGGACGGATGACGATGTAGGCGGTCTCGTCCGGGTACTGGTAGTGCAGGCGGGCGCGGGCCTCGCGCTCCACGTAGGCGTCCTCGTTCAACGCCTCTTCGCGCTCGCGCAGCTCCTCGACGTTGGTCTCCATGCGGGCCCGATCGTCCTGCAACTGGGCGATCTGAGCACGCTGCATGACGTACTCGCGGAGCGGATAGGCCAGGCTCAGCGCGATCACGATGACCACGAGGGCCAGGATCGCGGCCCGGCTGGTGAGCATGGGCCGCACCCGACGGGTGCGGCCCGCGCTCGTGGCCTTGGTGGCCTTGGCCTTCGTCGTGGCCTTGGCCGTCGTGCCCGCTCTGGTGGCAGCACCCTTCCGCGGCTTGTCGGTTTTGGCCGACTTCCGGGCCTTTGTGGGCTGCTGCTGCGTTTCGCGGGACACTGGGGCAGACTAGCCGCGCTCGGTGAACCTCGGGAAGGCCGACACGCCCGCGTACACGGCGGCGTCGTCGAGTTCCTCCTCGATGCGCAGCAGCTGGTTGTACTTGGCGACCCGCTCGCTGCGCGCCGGGGCACCGGTCTTGATCTGGCCGGCGTTGGTGGCCACCGCGATGTCGGCGATGGTGGTGTCCTCGGTCTCGCCGGAACGGTGGCTGATCATCGCCGTGTAACCGCTGCGCTGGGCGAGGGACACCGCGTCCAGGGTCTCGGTCAGGGTGCCGATCTGGTTGACCTTCACCAGCAGCGAGTTGGCGGTGTCGGCGTCGATGCCGCGCTGGAGCCGCTCGGGGTTCGTGACGAACAGGTCGTCGCCCACCAGCTGGACCTTGGCGCCGAGCCGCTCGGTGAGCTTCTTCCAGCCCTCCCAGTCCTCCTCGTCGAGGGGGTCCTCGATGGAGACCAGCGGGTAGGCGTCGACGAGCTCCGCGTAGTAGGTGGCCATCTCCTCGGAGGTTCGGGACTTGCCCTCGAAGGTGTACACACCATCGGAGAACAGTTCGCTGGCGGCCACGTCCAACGCCAGGGCGACGTCGGAACCGACCTTGTAGCCGGCCTTCTCGATCGCCTCGACGATGAGGTCCAGGGCGGCACGGTTGCTGTCCAGGTTCGGGGCGAAGCCACCCTCGTCACCGACACCGGTGCCCAGGCCATGGGCCTTGAGCACCGACTTCAGGGAGTGGTAGACCTCGGTGCCCCATCGCACGGCCTCGGAGAAGGTCGACGCGCCGATCGGAGCGACCATGAACTCCTGGATGTCGACGTTGCTGTCGGCGTGCGCACCACCGTTGAGGATGTTCATCATCGGCACGGGCAGCACGTGCGCGTTGGGACCGCCGATGTAGCGGTACAGCGGCAGGTCGGCCTCCTCGGCGGCGGCCCTGGCCACGGCCAGGGAGGTGCCCAGGATGGCGTTGGCGCCGATCCGGGACTTGTCCGGGGTGCCGTCCAGGTCGATGAGCGCACGGTCGATGGTGCGCTGTTCGTCCGGGGTGTGGCCGCGCAGCTCTTCGGCGATCTCGTCGTTGACCGCGGTGACGGCCTTGGTCACACCCTTACCGCCGTAGCGGTCGCCGCCGTCGCGCAGCTCGACCGCCTCGAACCGTCCGGTGGAGGCACCGCTGGGAACACCAGCGCGGGCAGTGATCCCGTCGTCGAGCAGAACCTCGACCTCGACTGTCGGGTTTCCCCGGGAGTCAAGGATCTCCCGCGCCTGTACTGACTCGATGGACGCCACGATCTCTCCGTCTCTTCGGTGTCTGGGCCAACTCTTTCCGACCCGGACACGAGACTAGCGACCCGGACCCCCATCGGTGGAGTCCCCCCGGCCACATTGGTCTAGTCCATATACGAGAGGCCGGCGTCCAGGGCGGCGAGCGCGATCTCCACGGCCGCCTCCCTGTGGCGTTCGGCGTCCCCGGGGGCCACCAGAACGGCGATGTCCTGGATTCCGCCGAGGGCGACCACCGCGCCCATACGCGCGGGCGTTTCCGGTTCCTCACCCACCAACGCCACGTCGAGCCCGCGCCGCCATTCGACGATCCGGTCCACCAGACCACTCTCCCCCAGCGACCCGAGGTCGTTGAGCAGGGCGAGCAAGAGGGTGCTGTGGCGCACACACAGGTCGAAGTGGTCGCCGAGGAGCGCCCGCGGGTCGACGCCGCCGCCGGAGTAGGCCCCGAGCAGTTCCTCGGCGTCGTCGAGCAGGGGCCGCACCATCGCCTGGAGGAGCTCGTCCTTGGATCGGTAGTGGTAGTAGAGCGCGGCCTTGGTGATGTCGAGTCGTTCGGCGATCTCCCGCAGGCTCGTCTTCTCGTAGCCCTTGCGACCGAACAACTCCAGGGCCACCGCCCTGATCTCGGTCTTCGTGTCGCTCCGCTCCCTGGGCACCCCGGCTCACTCCCGTCCCTCGTGATCGATCCGCCGAGTCTATCCCGAACCTGCCGCCCGGTAGGTTACTTGACGCACGGTAAGTGATCCGTTTAGCGTGGGGATTCCACGACACAAGGAGCTCTGACGGCCCCATGTCCGCCGTTCGAACAGTCCTCGTCTCCGGAGCGAGCATCGCCGGGCCCGCACTGGCCCACTGGCTCCACCACCACGGGATCAGCGTCACCGTCGTCGAGAAGGCCCCCGAGCCCCGGCCCGGCGGATACGCCATCGACCTGCGCGGCAAGGCCATCGACGTGGTCGAGCGCATGGGTCACCTGCCCGAGATCCGCTCCAAGGTCACCGAGATGAACCACCTCGCCCTGGTCGACGCGGACGGGCGCCGCCGCGTCGGTCTGCACACCGGGGTGATCTCCGACGAGGATCGCTCGTTGGAGATCCTGCGCGGCGACCTGGTGCGGATCCTGCACGAACCCACCACCGAGTACGCCGAATACCTCTACGACGACACCATCACCGGCATCGACCAGGACGACGACGGAGCCCACGTCACCTTCGCCGACGCGGCACCGCGCACCTTCGACCTGGTCGTCGGAGCCGACGGCCTGCACTCGAACACGCGCGGTCTCGTCTTCGGGGCGGAGGACCCCCTGGCCCGCTTCCTCGGCGCCTACATCAGCATCTTCACCATCCCCGACCACGTCGGGTTGGACCGGGAGGCCCTGCTGTACAACACACCCGGCAGGCTCGTCGGGATGTACCGGACCCCACGGGCCGAGGGGGCCAAGGCGATCCTGGGCATGCACGTACCCCGCCCGCTCGGGGTGGAGCGCCTCTCCCCCGCCGAACAGCGCGCGTTCCTGCGGAGCGTGCTCGCCGGCAACGGGTGGGAGAGCGACAGGATCCTGGACGCCATGGAGGACAGCGAGGACTTCTACTTCGACTCCATCACCCAGATCCGGATGGACCGCTGGTCGCGAGGCCGGGTCACCCTGCTGGGCGACGCCGGGTACTGCCCCTCTCCGCTGTCCGGCCAGGGAAGCACCCTCGCGGTGGTCGGCGCCTACGCCCTGGCCCAGGAACTGGGACGACACACCGACGTGGCTCGGGCCCTGGCCGCCTACGAGGACCGGATGCGTCCCTTCGTCGGCGCCAACCAGGACATCGCCGACAGCGGTATGCGCTTCCTCGCGCCCAAGACCCGCTTCGGCCTCGTGGCCCGGGACCTGGTCATGCGCGCGGCGCCGCTGATCAAGACCCTGGGAACGTTCACCGGGAAACTGGACCGGTCCTCGGAGGCCTTCGACCTGGACCCCGACCCCATCGGGTCCCAAAGGTGATGAACTCACGGTTCCGGGTGGTTCGAACTGACCCGCCCGGAACCGGCCCCGCTCCTTGAACCGGGAGTTCACCGGCTTATAGTTCGAACCGTGGCGGACCCTCAGAGCGCACCCGCGGACGGCACACTACGTCCGGTCCGCCGACGGCGGGCCGAACTCGGACTGCTCCTGATCGCCCTCACCGTCACCGCCGCCGGCCTGGCGTCGGCCTCCCTAGCGATCACCGGCGGGATCGACCCCGGCGTTTCCACCTACGTGACGGCCGTCGGCCTCGGAGCACTGGGCGTGCACGTCCTGCTGCGATTCATCGCCCCCTACGCCGACCCCGTCCTGCTCCCGGTGGCCACGACGCTGAGCGGGATCGGCCTGACCATGATCTGGGCGCTGCAGATGTCGCGCACCGGCGGGGAGGAGCACACCGAGGCCGACCGGCAACTGCTGTGGACCCTGATCGGGCTCGGGCTGTGCGCGGCCACCGTGGTGCTGGCCCGCAGGCCCCGAAGACTGGCCCAGTACACCTACCTGATCGCGTTGGGCGCGCTCGTCCTGCTCCTGTTGCCGCTGTCCCCGCTGGGGCACGAGGTGTTGGGTGCGCGCCGGTGGATCATGATCGGCCCGTTCACCATGCAGCCCTCGGAGTTCGCCAAAGTGCTGCTGGTGCTCTTCCTCGCCTCCTACCTGGGCAGACGGCGTGACGTCCTGGCCACGGCGACCCGCACCTTCCGGATTGGCGGGGTGAAGGTGTTCAGCGCCCCGCGCGCCCGCGACCTGGCGCCCATGGGTCTGGGCTGGGGCCTGGCGATCCTGCTGCTGGTGGGCACCAAGGACCTGGGCACCTCGCTGCTGCTGTTCGGGACGTTCCTGGCGGTGCTCTACGCCGCCACGGCCCGCAAGTCCTGGGTGCTCATCGGCCTGGTGGCCTTCGCGGGCGGCGCGTACGTGGCGTACCTGCTGTTCGGTCACGTGCAGAACCGGGTGCGGATCTGGCTGAACGCCTTCGACGTCGAGGTCTACAACTCGCCCGGCGGCAGCTTCCAGGTGGTGGAGGGCCTGATCGCCCTGGCCTACGGCGGGTTGCTCGGCACCGGTTTCCACGACGGGCAGGCCCAGGAGATCTTCGCCGCCGACAGCGACCTGATCCTGGTGTCGGTAGGCGAGAAGCTCGGGTTCACCGGCCTCATCGCCGTCCTGTTCCTGCTGTTCCTGTTCGCCCAGCGGGCGTTCCGCGTCGCCCTGGGCAGCCGCGACGTGTTCCTGAAGCTGACCGCGCTGGGCTGCGGATTCCTGACCGCGTTCGACGTGTTCATCGTTCTGGGCGGCGCCACCCGCATCATCCCGCTGACCGGCATGACCACACCGTTCCTGTCGGCGGGCGGGTCGGCGCTGATGGCCAACTGGGTCATCGTGGGCCTGTTGTCGGCCATCGGCGATACCGCCCGCCGGCCACAGGAGACGTTCAGCGCGGGGTTGGCTCCGAGCGACCCCTCCACCGAGGTGATCGACGTGCGTTCCCTACCGAAGGGGATGAGGCGGTCGGGAAGGTGACGCACGGGGACGTCGCACACCGGTGGGAGGGGTTCGAGGGTCCTTGAGGTTACTCCTCGGTCTTCGACCAGTAACCACGCCACTCCTCGACGCTCAACCCGCGCGGCTCACGACCGTCGGCGCGCGCCGCGTCCTCCGCGGCCCGGACCCGACCGTCGAACCGGCGGGCCGCCAGGCGCAGGTCCGTCTCCGGGTCCCGCCCCTGGTCCCGCTCGACCGCCACCGCCGCGAACAGCTCGCCGCCCTCGGCCCCGTCGTCGCCCACCAGATCGGCGGGGAAGCCGTTGCGCACCGCGCGCTTTTGCAGCTCGTGGGCGAGCAACACCGCCGGCTGGGCGAACGGCACCCCGTCCAGCACCGAGACCTCGCCGGAGCCTCCCCTCGCCTTGGCCTTCTCCGCGCGCTCGGCCGCCTTGATGGCCTCCCAGTTGGACCACACCTCGTCGGTGCCCGACACCTCCACACCACCGAACACGTGCGGGTGGCGGCGGGTCATCTTGTCGATGATGGCGTCGGCGACGTCGTCCACGGTGAACCTCGCCGGATCCCCCTCGGGCCGCTCGGCGCCGATCGCCGCGTGGAAGACCACCTGCAGCAGCACGTCACCGAGCTCCTCGCGCAACAGCGCGTGGTCGCCCTCCTCGATGGTCTCCAAGGTCTCGTAGGACTCCTGGATGAGGTATTTGGCCAGGGACTCGTGCGTCTGGGAGCCGTCCCACGGGCACTCCCGGCGCAACGTCTCCATCACCTCGACCAGGCGCAGCACCCGGTGTCCGGGGGCTCGGACGTCGTCTGTCATCTATTCCTCACTCATGTGCCGGTCCAGGGCCGGGATCCAACCGCCCTCGCGCAGGGCGTCCATCACCGCGGCCACGGACTCGGCCGGGTCGGAGTCCACGGTGTCGACCACCAGGTCGGCGTCGGTCGGCACCTCATAGGGGTCGGAGATCCCGGTGAACTCGGGGATCACCCCGGCGCGCGCCTGGGCGTACAGGCCCTTGCGGTCGCGCTCCTCGCACACCTCCAACGGGGTGGCCACGTGCACCAGGAAGAAGTCACCGAACTCCTCCACCATGGCACGAACCTCCGCCCGCCCGGCCTCGTAGGGAGCGATCGGCGCGCACACCGCGACCCCGCCATGGCGGGTGATCTCCGAGGCCACGTAACCGATCCGCCGGATGTTGAGCTCCCGGTCATGCCGGGAGAACGTCAACCCCTTGGACAGCATCCGGCGCACCACGTCTCCGTCGAGCAGGGTCACCGGACGCCCCGCCCGCCGGATTCCATCGGAAACCCCGCGGGCGATGGTGGACTTGCCCGACCCCGAAAGACCGGTGAACAACAGGGTGACACCGCGCTTGGTACGGGCCGGACGCAACCGGGCCAGCTCCGCGCCGACCCGAGCGGGGGTGAGCCACGCGGGCAGCTCACGCCCATGCGCCAGCTCCGACTCCACCTCGTCGTCGGAGGGCTCGGCGAGCGCCCGCGCCGGGTCCACGTGCGTGAACGGCTTCCACAACCCCTCCTCGGAGTCGTACCGCCACGGCTCGGGATCCAGAACCGTCAGCGGTGGACGCAACGCCATCACCCGCTCGACCTCCGGTCCGCGTCCACCCGACTCGGCCAGCATGTGGGTGGCGCCATAGGCGGCGGCCACGTGCGCGGCCAGGGCCGTGTCCCGTTCGTTCCAGTCGCCACCGACCGCTCCGGTGGCGCGCGCCCGCGAGCGGGGCAGGGTCACGACCACGAACGAGCTGCGCGGCGGCAACAGGGGTTCGGCGGCCAGCACCGCGGTAGCGAGCCCTTCCTCCTCCAGGGGGGCGTCGACCACCACGATCACCTCGGCCCGTTCACCATCGCGCGCCAACGCGTCGGCCTCGGCCCGGATCTGGTGCAGCGCCCGATGGTGCAACGGACGGTCGGTGACCACCGCGAGCAGCGATCGGGCCCCGGCCCCTTCCAACTCGCTCTGCGCCCGCACCTCCGCCGGGGTGGCGCGCAGCTCGCGCAACACCCCGTAGGTCGCCGGACGCAGCATCGTCACGTCACCGGCCAGGCGGTGGACTCCCCCGTCCTCCCAGTGCTCGCGCACCTCCAGCCCGGCCAACGGCGCACCTTCGAGATCGGTGAGCGTGAGCGCCTTCTCACCGGCCAACTCCTCGGGGACCTCCAAGGTGACCGGAACCGGCCAAGGCCGGCCGTCGGGCAACCGCCCGCTCCGTGAGACCGACTCCACCTCGTCCCGGGTCATGAAACCCGGGAACGGGTACGCCCCGCTGAGAATGAGCTCCAAGTGGGCGAGCCCATCCGGACCTGGGGCGAAGACCGGGGCTTGCCGACTCCCGTGTCTGTGGACACTCACCACGCACATCCTCCCTCTGCCATGGTCGCGATCCCACCCAGCGTAATCCCGCACCCTCCACCGACATGGCGCTGAGGTGCTCCTACCGGGAAGAGTCCGAGCTCATCGGGTGTTGCGTAGGAGGAAGGCCGAAGACGGCCGGACCCGCGCACTCGTCCCACGCGCCATCGGCGAACTGGATAAGCTGAGCGGAGAACGGGTGGCGCACACCCACCCGACCCACGGCCGCCCGACTCACGTGCGGCCCGATCGTGCCTGGACGGATCCACTTCAGGGGACCCATGGCCGTGACCGTCTCCGCCACCGCACGTACCTCTCCACTTTCTGGTGCTATGAGCCTCATTGGACTTCTCGCCGACGTCTCCCGGGACCCGGCACTGCACAGCGCGATCGAGACCGCCCGCGGCGGCCACGATCCCCATCTCGACCTCGTCGCCCCGGCGGCCCTGCGCCCCTTCATGGTGGGCGCGCTGGCCGCCGACGCGCCGGTGGGCGCCGAACGACCGGTGCTCGCCATCACCGCGACCGAACGTGAGGCCGCCGACCTGACCGACGCCCTGGGCTCACTGCTGCCCACGGACTCGGTCGCGCTCTTCCCCGCTTGGGAGACGCTTCCGCACGAGCGGCTCTCCCCTCGCTCCGACACCGTCGGCCGACGCCTGGCGGTCCTGCGACGTTTGGCCCACCCCGACCCCTCGGACCCGCTCACCACACCCCTTCGGGTGGTCGTGGCGCCGGTGCGCAGCGTCCTGCAACCACTGGTCGCCGGGTTGGGCGACCTCGAACCGGTCCGTATCCGGACCGGTGACGAGGTGCCCCTGGAAGAGGTCGTCACCTCCCTGACCAACACCGGCTACGCCCGGGTGGACCTGGTCGAGAAGCGTGGTGACATGGCCGTGCGCGGCGGCATCCTCGACGTCTTCCCGCCCACCGAGGAACACCCGCTCCGGCTGGAGTTCTGGGGCGACACCGTCGAGGACATCCGCTACTTCCAGGTCGCCGACCAGCGATCCATCACCCCCGGCGAGGAGGGCGCGGGCCCCGGAGACGGTGCTTCCTCCGGGCTGTTCGCGCCGCCCTGCCGGGAGTTGCTGCTCACCGAAACCGTCCGCGAACGCGCACGCGCCCTGGCCGAGGAACACCCCTCCCTGGCGGAGATCCTCACCAAGATCGCCGACGGAGTGGCCGTGGAGGGCATGGAGGCGTTCGCGCCCGTGCTCGCCGAGAGCATGGAACCGTTCTTCACCTACATGCCGAAGAACGCCATGGTGGTGGGCTGCGACCCCGAGCGCATCCGTACCCGCGCCCTGGAACTGGAGGCCACCAGCGCCGAGTTCCTGGACGCGTCCTGGATCAACGCCGCCTCCGGTGGCGAGGCCCCCATCGACCTGGGCGAGTCGGCGTACATGTCGATCTCCGAACTGCGCACCATCGCCGACGAACGGGAACTCCCCTGGTGGGGCCTGACCCCGTTCGCCGCCGATGAGGACCGCACCGCCGAGGAGGACGACGCGGTGATGGTGGGCGCGGTGCCCGCCGACAGCTACCGCGGCGACACCGAGCGCGCCCTGGCCGACATCAAGGGCTGGCTGCACGACAACTGGAGCGTCGTGCTGGTCACCCAGGGGCAGGGGCCGGCCGAACGACTCGTCGCGATGCTGCGCGACGCCGGGTTGGGTGCGACCCTGACCGGCGACCTGGTCGAAGCCCCCAAGGAGGCCATCGCCACCGTCACCACCGGCCTGGTCGACCACGGTTTCCTACTGCGGTCGGTGCACACGGTGGTGCTCACCGAGACCGACCTGGTGGGGCAGAAGTCCTCCACCCGGGACATGCGGCGCATGCCCAGCCGACGCAAGGGCACCGTAGACCCACTCCAGCTCAAGCCCGGCGACCACGTCGTGCACGAACAGCACGGCGTGGGCCGCTACCTGGAGATGGTCAGCCGCCAGATCCAGGGCGCCACCCGCGAATACCTGCTCATCGAGTACGCGCCCTCCAAGCGCGGACAACCCGGTGACCGCCTCTTCGTGCCCACCGAACAGCTCGGCGAGGTCACCCGGTACGTGGGCGGCGAGGCGCCCACCCTGTCCAAGATGGGCGGCGCCGAGTGGAGCAAGGCCAAGAGCCGGGCCCGCAAGGTCGTCCGGGAGATCGCCGGCGACCTCATCCGCCTGTACTCGGCCCGTCAGGCCTCGCCCGGGCACGCGTTCGGTCAGGACACCCCTTGGCAGCGCGAACTGGAGGACGCCTTCCCCTACGTGGAGACGCCCGACCAGCTGGCCGCCATCGACGAGGTCAAGAAGGACATGGGCAAGTCGGTCCCGATGGACCGGCTGATCTGCGGTGACGTGGGCTACGGCAAGACCGAGGTGGCGGTGCGCGCCGCGTTCAAGGCGGTCCAGGACGGCAAGCAGGTCGCCGTGCTGGTGCCCACCACCCTGCTGGTCCAGCAGCACATGTCCACGTTCACCGAGCGCTACGCGTCCTTCCCCGTCACGGTCAAGCCGATGTCGCGCTTCCAGACCGACGGCGAGGTGGAGCTGACCCGCGAGGGGCTGCGCGGCGGCGAGGTCGACGTGGTCATCGGTACCCACCGCCTGCTGTCGCAGGAGACCCGGTTCAAGGACCTCGGACTGGTCATCATCGACGAGGAGCAACGCTTCGGCGTCGAGCACAAGGAGTCCCTCAAGCGGCTGCGCACCCAGGTGGACGTACTGGCCATGTCGGCCACACCCATCCCGCGCACCCTGGAGATGGGTCTGACCGGCATCCGCGAGATGACCACCATCCTCACCCCGCCCGAGGAGCGCCACCCGGTGCTCACCTTCGTGGGCCCCTACGAGGACAAGCAGATCACCGCGGCGATCCGACGCGAGCTGATGCGCGAGGGCCAGGTGTTCTTCGTGCACAACCGGGTGGCGTCCATCGACAAGGTGGCCGCGTCCATCCAACGCCTGGTGCCCGAGGCACGAGTGGCCTACGCGCACGGTCAGATGAACGAGCAGCAGCTCGAACGGGTCATGGTGGACTTCTGGGAGAAGAACTTCGACGTGCTGGTCTCCACGACCATCGTCGAGTCCGGCCTGGACGTGCCCAACGCCAACACCCTCATCATCGACCGCGCCGACACCTACGGGCTCTCCCAGCTGCACCAGCTGCGCGGCCGGGTGGGTCGTGGCCGCGAACGCGCCTACGCCTACTTCCTGTACCCCCCGGAGAAACCGCTCAGCGAGACCGCCTACGAGCGGTTGGCGACGGTGGCCCAGCACACCGAGACGGGCGCCGGCATGTATGTGGCGATGAAGGACCTGGAGATCCGCGGCGCCGGCAACATCCTGGGCGCCGAACAGTCCGGGACGATCGCGGGCGTGGGCTTCGACCTGTACATGCGCATGGTCGGTGAGGCCGTCGCCGAGCTCAAGGGCGACCCCGCCGCCGCGGAAGAGGTCGAGACCAAGGTCGAACTGCCCATCAACGCGCACATCCCGCACGACTACGTGCCGGGGGAACGGCTGCGGTTGCAGTCCTACAAGCGCATCGCGAGCGTGTCCGACGAGGCCGACATCCTCGGTGCCTACGAGGAGCTCACCGACCGGTACGGCACCCCGCCGCAGCCGGTGGACAACCTCATGGCGGTGGCCCGATTCCGGGTGCTGGCCAAGTCCGCGGGGTTGGCCGACGTGGTCATGCAGGGCAACCAGATCCGGTTCTCACCGGTGGAGCTGCGCGAGTCCCAGGAGCTGAGGCTGCGCCGCATGTACCCCAGGTCGATCCGCAAGGAGGCCGCCAAGACCCTCCTGGTTCCGGTCCCCAAGGCCGGCGGGATCGGCGGCAAGCCGCTGCGCGACCTGGAACTGCTCAAGTGGTGCACCGACCTGGTGAACGCCATCTTCGAACCGGACAAGCGCCGGGCCCAGGTCAAGGGCGACCAGCCGGGCGGAAGCGCGAACGGCGGAACGTGAAGGACGCGGAGGGCACGGCACGTGGGCCGTGCCCTCCGCGCCGTGTCCAGGTCGGTCTGATCCGGGTCGGTACTAGTTCCGCTGGTCGAGTTCCTCCGAAGAGGCCTCGTAGGTGATGCCGTACAGCTCCTCCTCGGAGACCTCCTCCACGTCACCACCGCTCCGCCACCACGACCGCGACGCCTTCTCCGCGCGACGCTGTTCGCGCAGTTCCCTGCGGGCGTCCTTGCGCGCCCGCCGCTCGGTGGAGCGGTCGGCGCGACGGGCCTTACGGGTCCTCTTCAGTTCCTCGCGACGTTCGGCGATGGTGGGTCCGGGGACCTCACCGGTCTCGGTGGTCTCGGACTCCTCCTCGCGGGGTCGCAACGGGGTGACCGTCGCCAGTCCCTCGCCGCTGGGCACGTCCTGGGGCAGTTCCACTGTCGGCATCGACGGTTCGGGGGTGCGTTCGGCCTTGGCCTCCTCCCGGCGGGCGACCACCGAGTGGTTCGACCTGCGTGTGTACCACCAGTTGGCGATCCACGCCGCCACCGCCGCGGCCACCCCCACCTCCAAGGCGGCCACCAACCCCACCTGCCAGGCCGAAGGACCCACCTCCGCCAGGCGCTGAGTGCCCAACGAACCACCGGCGGCACCGGCCAGAGCCGCGTACAGGATCCCCGTGGTCACCCCGCACACGAATCCCCACAGCGGAGCCGCCTCGCTCACCACGTCCGGGGCGTGGCGTTGGGTCACCACACCGCCGAGCGCCCCCGCCACGAACGGCACCGCCAGTGCCACCAAGGACAACACCGGGGCCGCGCCGTTGGACGGCAGCGCGGCGAGCATCGGCAACGCGGGCAGTGGCCCCACCGAAACACCCGTCGGCGCCACCAGCGTCTCGGCTCCCACCGCGAAGCCCGGGCCGAGCGCGTAACAGACCGCGAAGATCACCGCGTTGGGCAGATAGGCCAGCTGGACGATGAACAACAGCACCCCGCCGATCAGGCCGGGGGCGAGGGACGCGGTGACCGCCAGCACCTCGTCGTAGCTCATCGCCAACGCCACCAGGAACAACAGCAGACCGCCGGCGAGCAGGGTCCCCGAGGACGCCAACATCCCCACCAGCAGCGAACGACTACGGGCCGGCATCAGGTCGAGCAGGTCGCCCGCGGCCACACCCTTGTCCTTCATGAGCTGGCGCAGCACGCCCAGGCCACCGGCCAGGAACGCGATCACGAACCCCATCAGCAACGCTCGCGGCATGCTCGGCTCCACGGCGTCCGTGTGCGCCAGCAACGCGAGCGTGCCCGCGATCGCCGCGTAGGGACCCGCGATCGCCAGGGCCGCCCGGTACACATGCCGCAGTCGTTCGATCTCGCAGTTGCGGGCCAACCACCGACCGAACCGGTACAGCAGCATTCCGGGCAGCAGCACCAACCCCATCGGCAGCAGACTGATCTGCCCCTCCATGATGGTGAAGGACACGTGGTGGCCCACCAACCAGGCCAGGACCGCGCTGCGCAGCAGGTCGGCGATGTCCTCACCGAAGGTGTCGTGCGGTGCCGCCACCCAACCGACCATGGTGAAGGTGACGATCACCGCCAAGCCGATGCCGGCGGCCGACGCGGCGGCGATCCCGCCGGTCGAGTAGACCGGGCGGGGCTCGCCCAGAGCCGAGGAGGCCTCGGGCGCGTCGCCGGACTTCGACGGGCGCCCTCTGTCGGGGGGTGATGCTGGCGTACTCACCCGACTTATGCTGCCAGGGACCGGAATGCTCCGCGGCATCCGGCTCGCGCGTGTCGTATCCGCGTCAGGGGCCGGGAACGGGGAACGAACGAGATACGTCGTAAGATCATGAGCTCTCTCCCCGCTCGAAGG
Source organism: Nocardiopsis sp. NPDC055879 (assembly GCF_053615935.1). Lineage (NCBI taxonomy): Bacteria > Bacillati > Actinomycetota > Actinomycetes > Streptosporangiales > Nocardiopsidaceae > Nocardiopsis > Nocardiopsis sp. NPDC055879. Next base: position 10,487 of record NZ_JBSHCT010000002.1, on the reverse strand, counting down.
ACGATCATGTCAGAGCCCGCCCCGGACCACCCCTACCGTCTCTCGGACTCCGAACGCGACGAGGCCCTGGACCGACTGCGCACGGCGCTACAGGACGGGCGGTTGGACCTGGACGAACACGAGCGGCGCACGAACGAGACCCTGCACGCGGTCACCAACACCGACCTGGTCCCGCTCTTCGACGATCTACCCCGCGCGCTCCGACCCAGCGCCATCGACGGACCGAAGGAGACGGCCGTGGCCCCCGCGCCGCGCACCAAGGGCGACGTGGCCGAGGCGGAGGAGAAGAACCAGAAGAACGGCCCCAACGTCAACGGGGCGGTCATCTGGGGCGGCGTCATCTTCGTCATCTGGGGGATCCCCGCCATCGCCTACGGAGGTACGAGCTCCCTCATCGGATGGCTGATCTTCCTGCTGCTGTTCATGGTGCCCGCGGTCACCGTCGCGACCGTCCAGGGCATCCGCAAGAGGTCGGACCGGCCGCCCGAGATCGAGGAGTAGGCCGGCGGGGGCGGGCCCCGCACACGAGACGGCTCCGCCCCGCCGACCGGGAGACCCGGTGGCGGGGCGGAGCCGTCGATTCTTCGAGAAGACCTAGAAGAGCCCGCGAGCCAGCTCGGCGGTCTCGGTCGGAGTCTTGCCGACCTTGACGCCCGCGGCCTCAAGGGCCTCCTTCTTGGCGGCGGCCGTACCGGAGGAACCGGAGACGATGGCGCCGGCGTGGCCCATGGTCTTGCCCTCCGGGGCGGTGAAGCCCGCGACGTAGCCGACGACCGGCTTGGTCACGTTCTCCTGGATGTAGGCGGCGGCGCGCTCCTCGGCGTCGCCACCGATCTCACCGATCATCACGATCACGTCGGTGTCCGGGTCGGCCTCGAAGGCCGCCAGGGCGTCGATGTGCGTAGTGCCGATGATCGGGTCGCCACCGATGCCGACGGCGGTCGAGAAACCGATGTCGCGCAGCTCGTACATCATCTGGTACGTGAGCGTGCCCGACTTCGACACCAGGCCGATGCGGCCCGGCTTGGTGATGTCGGCCGGGATGATGCCGGCGTTCGACTGACCCGGGGTGATGAGACCGGGGCAGTTCGGGCCGATCACGCGCGTCTTGTTGCCCTTGGCGCCCGCGTGGGCCCAGAAGGCGGCGGTGTCGTGGACCGGGATGCCCTCGGTGATCACGACGGCCAGACCGATCTCGGCGTCGATGGCCTCGACGACGGCGTCCTTGGTGAACTTCGGCGGAACGAAGATCACGGTGACGTCGGCGCCGGTGGCCTCCATGCCCTCGGCCACGGAGCCGAAGACCGGAACCTCGGTGCCGTCGAAGTCGACCTTCTGGCCGGCCTTGCGCGGGTTCACGCCGCCGACGATGTTGGTGCCGGAAGCGAGCATCCGGCGGGTGTGCTTGGTGCCCTCAGAGCCGGTCATGCCCTGGACCAGCACCTTGCTGTCCTTGGTCAGGAAGATAGCCATGGTGAATTCGTCCCCTACTTCGCCGCGAGCTCGGCGGCCTGAGCGGCGGCGCCGTCCATCGTGTCGACCCGACGAACCGCCGGGTGGGCACGCTCGTCCAGGATCTGTCGGCCCAGTTCGGCGTTGTTGCCGTCCAGGCGCACCACCAGCGGCTTGGACACGTCGTCGCCGCGGCCCTCCAGCAGCTCCAGCGCCTGCACGATGCCGTTCGCGACGGCGTCACAGGCGGTGATGCCACCGAAGACGTTGACGAATACGCTCTTGACCGCGGGGTCGCCCAGGATGATCTCCAGGCCGTTGGCCATGACCTCGGCCGAGGCGCCACCACCGATGTCGAGGAAGTTGGCGGGCTTGACGCCACCGTGGTTCTCACCGGCGTAGGCGACCACGTCCAGGGTCGACATGACCAGACCGGCACCGTTACCGATGATGCCGACCTCGCCTTCGAGCTTGACGTAGTTGAGGCCCTTGGCCTTGGCGGCGACCTCTAGCGGGTCACCCTCCTCGGCGAAGGTCAAGCTCTCCAGGTCCTGGCGGAACTCGGCGTTCTCGTCCAGGGTCACCTTGCCGTCGAGGGCGACGACCCGGCCGTCCTTGGTCAGGATGAGCGGGTTCACCTCCGCGAGGGTGGCGTCCTTGCCGACGAAGGCGTCCCAGAGCTTGGTGATGATCTCCGTGGCACCCGCGACGGCGGCCTCGGGCAGCTTGCCCGCCTTCACGATCTCCGCGGCGACATCGGCCGGGGCGCCGTTGAGTGCGTTGATCGAGATCTTCGCGACGGCGTCGGGGTTGGTCTCGGCGACCTCCTCGATCTCCATGCCGCCCTCTTTGGAGCAGATGGCGAGGAAGTCGCGGTTGGCGCGGTCGAGGAGGAAGGAGAAGTAGTACTCCTCGGCGATGTCACTCGCCTCTTCGACCAGGACACGGTGGACCGTGTGGCCCTTGATGTCCATGCCGAGGATCTGCTCGGCCTTGGCCTGAGCGTCCTCGGGGCCGTCGGCGACCTTCACACCGCCGGCCTTACCGCGGCCACCGGTCTTGACCTGGGCCTTCACGACGACACGGGGCTTGCCCGCGGCGGCGAACTCATCAGCGATGGCACGTGCCTCAGCGGCCGTGCTCGCCACCTTTCCCTGGGGTACGGGGACTCCGTACTCTGCGAAGAGTTCCTTCGCCTGGTATTCGAACAGGTCCACGAGGGTCCGTCCTTGTAAATCGCTGGCTCAAGTTTGTACCGGGGTGGCGTGTCCGGATCGGCGGTGACGCACTGATGTCACACGACGCAAACCCCCGATGGGGGCTGAGCCGCCTACAGAGATCGAGATCGCCGCGGCGTTGCCACCCGCGACATGCGCAAAGCTTAGTCGCCCGGGATCCGGCCGCCGGCCATCGGGGCCTCGTTGACCCCCCGGGGCCGCCCCGGAAAGCCGCTCGCGCGGTAGTAGCACGGTTCTCACGTGGGAAAATCTGTGACCAGAGACACGACCGCTAACACCGTTCCCACGGCCCACGATGCGAGGAAGATCACGACTCGGGGGTCGGTCGGGCGTGGGGTCAGGCGGCGTGCGCCGGGCGGATGTTCTCCCGCACCCAGTCGGCGATGTCCGTCGTCGGCGCACCCGGCGTGAAGATCCGGGCGACCCCCATCGACTCCAACTCCGCGACGTCCGAATCGGGGATGATGCCACCACCGAACACCCGGATGTCGGTGGCGTCGTTCTCTCGCAGGAGCTCCATGACCCGACCGAACATCGTCATGTGGGCGCCCGAGAGCACCGAAAGGCCGATGGCGTCCGCGTCTTCCTGGAGCGCGGCGGACACGATCATCTCCGGGGTCTGGCGCAGACCCATGTAGATGACCTCCACCCCGGCGTCCCTCAGCACCCGGGCGACGATCTTGACCCCTCGGTCGTGTCCGTCCAGACCCGGCTTGGCGACGACGACCCGCGCGGCGGACTCGGCCATGGCGTACCCCTCACGACGTTTCCCCGCCCGCCCGGCACCCCTTGTGAGGGTCTCCCCGGGCGCCGAGGAGGCGATGATGAACTCGTGTGAAGAGTAACGCAGCTCACTCGGGGATGCCCGGCGCGGGTCTCGGGTATCTTCCGACCATGGGAGACAACACCACCGGCTTCGAGCACATCAGCACCGATGAACTGCGTGAACGCGCCGTGGAACTGGCGCGGAAACGGTGGGACCTGCGGTTCTTCTGGAAGCTGCTCGGCCTCATTCCGGCAGGCGAGGCCGCCGCCGGGCACACCGAGTCCAGCCAGGCGAGCGTCGCCCAGGCCTCCGGCCTGTTCTTCGAGGCGCTCTCCGCCGAGGACGACCCCGAACTCCAGGAGGCCCTGCGTCCGGTCTACGTCCAATACCTGGTCGACCACGAGAACGACGAGGAATAGCCCCCTCACCTCCATGTCCGAAAACCGCCGGCCCCGCGGCTCTCGGTCGGTGAACATGGAGGGGTGATGAACGACGAGCAGCGCTACAGAGCGGTCCGCAGCAGGGACTCCCGCTTCGACGGGGTCTTCTACACCGCCGTGCGGACCACCGGCATCTACTGCCGTCCGAGTTGCCCGGCGGTCACCCCCAGACGAGAGAACGTCCGGTTCTACCGTTCCGCCGCGGCCGCCCAGGAATCCGGTTACCGCGCCTGCAAACGCTGCCGTCCCGACACTGTGCCCGGCTCCGCCGAGTGGAACGTACGGGCCGACGTGGTCGGGCGGGCCATGCGTCTCATCAACGACGGTGCCGTGGACCGCGGCGGGGTGGGCGCCGTGGCCGCGTCACTGGGATACAGCGAACGTCAGCTCAACCGGCTGCTCACCACCGAGGTCGGAGCGGGACCACTGGCGCTGGCCCGCACCGAGCGGGCGCACACCGCCCGAATCCTGGTGGAGACCACCGACCTGCCCATGACCGACACCGCGTTCGCCGCGGGCTTCGCCAGCGTCCGCCAGTTCAACGAGACCATGCGGGCGATCTACGACCGCTCCCCCGGCCGGATGCGAGAGGACGCCGACGGCGGTACCGTCGCGACCGGTTCGGGCACCATCACGCTGCGACTTCCCTACCGGGGGCGGATCGACCTGCCCGGGATGCTCGCCTTCCTCGGGGAACGCGCGGTGCCCGGGGTCGAGGAGTACGTCGACGGGACGTACCGGCGCACCCTCAGGTTGGCGAACGGACCCGGAATCGTGGAGCTGTCCCCGGCGAACGGGTCGAGGGCCGTGGGCCGGCACGTGCTGTGCCGGTTGCGGCTGACCGAACCACGCGACCTGGGCGGGGCCGTCCGTCGTTGCCGAAGCCTGCTCGACCTGGACGCCGATCCCGAGGCCGTCGCCGAGATCCTCGGGCCCGACCCCCTGCTGGGTCCGGTGCTGCGCGAGCGCCCCGGCGTGCGCGCCCCCGGTCACGTGGACCCCGCCGAACTCACGGTGCGGGCGGTCCTGGGTCAGCAGGTGTCGGTGAGGGCCGCGCGTACCCTGGCGGGCCGGCTGGTCGAACGGTTCGGAGAACCCTTGGAGCGGCCCGACGGCGCCCTCACCCACACGTTCCCGGCACCCGACGCGCTCGCTTCGGCGGACCCGACCGCGATGTCGATCCCGGTGGCCCGCGGCCGCGCGCTGGTGGGGGTGGCCGCGGCGCTGGCCGACGGCCGGGTCGACCTCGGACCCGGCTGCGACCGGGACGAGGCGGAGCGGAGACTGGTGGAGTTGCGCGGCATCGGCCCGTGGACCGCCCGATACGTGCGTATGCGGGGCCTGGGCGACCCGGACGTGTTCCTTGAGACGGATCTGGGGGTCAAGAAGGCCCTGGAGAGGGCGGCGTTGCCGGCCACCCCCGCGGCGGCGGCACGAGGAGCACTGGCCTGGAGCCCTTGGCGTTCCTACGCGACCCACCTGTTGTGGGCGTCTTTGGACCATGACGAACACCGAGAGAGGCGAGGACGATGACCTACACCGATCAGGACGCACTACCGCTGGACCTGCCCGAGGCCACCGAACCGGCGGCCCCGCACAGGATGACCTCGGTACGGTTCCGTGAACCGATACCGGGCTCGACCAGGTACACGACGGTGGACTCGCCGTTGGGGGAACTCCTGCTGTTCGGCGACGGTGAGGCCTTGGCCGGGGTATCGACCCCGCCCAAGGACGGATCACCGCACCACGTCGGCGAGAGGTGGCTGGCGGACCAGGCTCCGTTCACCGAGGTGAAACGGCAGCTGGCCGCCTACTTCGCGGGTGAACTGCGCGAGTTCGACCTGCCGTTGGCGCCCGCCGGCACACCCTGGCAGTTGCGGGTGTGGCGGGCCCTGACCACCATCCCGTACGGGGAGACGGCCGGCTACGGGGAGCTGGCCGAGGAGCTGGGACGGCCCACCGCCTCGCGCGCCGTGGGGGCGGCGAACGGCCGCAACCCGATCAGCGTCATCGTCCCCTGTCACCGGGTGATCGGCGCGAACGGCTCACTGACGGGGTACGCGGGAGGGCTGGAGCGGAAGAAGAAACTTTTGAACCTCGAAAACCGCAATCGCGTATGAAATTTTCGTTACCCCCCTTGATCGGGGATGGGGACGTGCTTACTCTTCGGTAACCACATCAAGGTTGTGGTGTCATACCCCGTTCGCTACTCGACTCCCCCAGGAGAAGCGTTGGCACTGCCCACCCCCGCCCCCCGATTCCTGCCCATAGGCGCGCTCACGGTCACCATGTCCGCCGCCCTGCTCGCGGGAGCCTCCACCCCGGTCTCGGCCCAGCCGTCCGCTCCGTCGCACAGCACGGCGGACAACGTCGAGATCATCGTCGAACACGCCGAGACCCTGGACCTGCCCCGCACCCTGAGCACCACCTCCGAGTCCGCCGAGGACGCCCTGGCCGACGCCGTCATCGACGACGTCCTGGCCGAACGCGACACCGGGCTGTCCACCCTGGCCGACCAGGAACGCGACGTCCGCGTCGACATCCGAGAAGCCGCCGACGGCGCCGCGTTCGGCGTCGCCATCGTGACCGCCACCATGGGCGCCGACGAGGACCCCGACGCCTGGCTGTTCGCCGCCGAACACGAGGCCTCCGACTGGTCCATCGGCCTGGAGGGAACCGAGGAGTTCTCCTCGATCCTCGCCGAAAGCTCCCTGCTGGCCGAGGAGGAGCGGGAAACCGTCGCCGCCTCGACCAACCCCTCCGAGGCCGCCCCCGCCAGCTACGTCGGCGTCGGTCTGCCCTACGCCATCGGCACTTCCATGATCATGACCGGTGGCCCCCACGGAAACGTGGGAGAGTCCGCGGACTTCGCCGGCGGCGCCGGTCAGGCCCGCGCGTCCCGTGGCGGCTACGCCTACAGCCTGTGCACCGGCTGGACCCGTGTCATCCACGACAACGGCTTCTCCACGGACTACTACCACCTGGAGGACTACCAGTGGCTGCCCGGCAACAACGTCGGCACCGGCCACTACCTGGGCACCCAGGGCAACAGCCTCTGCGCCGGCGGCTCCACCACGGGCGCGCACATCCACTACTCGCTCCGGGCCTACAACGACCCCAACGCGGCGGGCTGGTACGTCTCCCTGAACGGTAGGACCCTGGGCGGTTGGACCTTCGTCCAGGGCGCCCAGTACGGCGGCTACGCCTACCGCGACGGCGTCGGCACCATCTACCCGGGCGGTTCCATGTACAACTACGGCTTCTGACCCGAGCCACCCCGCCGGTCAGCCGGTGAGCCGACCGGCGCGCTCTGCGAGCGTGCGGCGGCGTGTAGTAAGAGGGGCCTCTACAACGGAGTGGAGGCCCCTCCCCCATGCCCACCCTCGGGTGGTAAGTGCTGGGGTTATCCACAGGCGGGGAGTTCGGGGTGGTGAACCGTTCCGCCTACGTGATCCCATCGATCTTGGGGGAGCCGCTGGTTTCGCCGGTTTCGTGCTGCCCAAGGTCTCCTGGTGGGGCGCCTGGGGTTGGGAGTCTTGGGGTTGTTGGGCGGGGTGGGGGTGGGTTCTCCCTCCTTCCCCGCCGCGTGATTGTTGCCGCCCGCACCGCACGCGTCAAGGCGATGTTGAGTTGCTCATCAGCGGTGCTGGTGGCCTTGACCCGTGCGGTGCGGGCGGCGGTTTGGCGGCTATCGGGGAAGGGGGGAGAGTGGTTGAGGTCCCAACGGCCCTGTGGGCCTTCGGCCCACTCCGGCCGCAGCCGGCCGGATCCCTTCCCTTCCCCCTGGTGTCCTCGTGGGCCGCGTCGCCACTACGTGACCGGTGAGGTCACGAAGAGCCCGCTACAGGCCAGGCACGGGGCCGGGCGCGTCCCCGCGGTAGCCGGCTCTGGTCTTCACCCCGATGATCTTGCTCGTAGCGCCCATTTGGGCGCCCAACATGGCGCTACGAGCAAGATCGTTTCCATTCAGAGCCCCTCCACCGAAACCCTGAGGAGACACTTCCGCGAGAGGTGGCGCCGGCCATAAGAGGAAAAGGGGCTGTGGATAACCCACAATAAGAGCCATTCCATGATAGGAATGTCGGCCTCAGGATTCGGTCAATAAACCGGCGAGTAGGCCTGCCATTTCCTGGGGTGTTCGCATATAATCAGAGTATGAGCTTTCCTCCCCACGCACCGCGCCCGACCGGGGGCACCCCGGTCGATAAGGCGATGGCGGGTGCGCGGGAGATGGCGGTGGAATTCTCCGGCCGGGATATCCCGTTCGGGTGCGAGGGCGATGTGCTCGCCCAGTTCGGCCGAATCAACCAGGAAACAGACCGGATCCGCTATGGGATGCTGCCCGCCCTGGCCCGGATGGAGGCCACCGGTGCTCTGTTGGAAGAGGGCGGCCAGCGCAGTGTCCAGGCGTGGATCACCCACCAGTGGGGGACCTCTCCGGCCGAGGCCAAGAGCCTTGCCACCCTCGCCCGGGCGTTGTACAAGCAGCAGCTGCCGCTCGTGGAAGAAGCGTTCGGGAAGCAGACTCTGTCTTTGGGTGAGGCGTGCGCGATCGCGACCTCCACCGAAAAAGCTGTGGCCGATTGGGCGCAGGTGCGGGAAAAGGGTGATGAGGATTTCCGGGCCACCCGCCCGGATGTGGAGGGTTTTCGGGCCCGGTTGGAATTCGGGCTGATCGGTTTCAAGGCCGAGTGCCCGAAGGCTTCGGTGCGCCAGTTGCGGAACGCGGCGAAATGGTTCGTCGCCCGCCTGGACCCGGATAAGGCCGACCGGGACTATGACGAAACGTTCGAGAGCCGGGGTGCGCAATTCTCGCCTACGTTCGAGTCCGGGTTTTTGTTGCGGATGTGGGGGCCGGGGGCCGACAACGAGCTCATCCAGGCCGCTCTGCAGGCTTACACGCAGCCGTATGGGCCGGAGAACGCGGCGATGCCGAAGCATCAGCGCACCTATGACGCGATGATGCGCATCTTCGAGACCGCTCTGACCCACCGGGGTTGCTCCAGCCTGAGCCGCCAACCGTTGGCCACGTTGAACATCACCGTCCCCCTCAAACGCTTCCTCGGTGACAGGACGGCTGAGCCCGCCACCACCGAGGATGGTGTGGTCCTCCCGGATCAGATGGTGGCCCGCCTGACCCCCCACAGCTGGTTGCGTCGGTTCGTGACCGACGCCCAGGGTCGGACTCTGTTGGATGTGGGGCGTAAGCAGCGGTGCGCACCGGATCCGGTGCGCCAGGCGGCGGGGTTCAAGAAGCCCTACTGCGAGTGGCACGAGGGCTGCGACATGCCGCGTAGTTGGTCGCAGTACGACCACATCGTCCCCTTCTCCCACGGCGGGGTCACGAGTGCGGACAACATGCAGGTGCTGTGCTCGACCCATAACCGGCTCAAGCACCGGTTGCAGGCCAAGGTGAACCGGCAGATCTGGGAGCACCACCACGCCCAGAACCGGCAGGACACCGAGACCAGCGGGTCCGGGGATGGGGAAGGCGAGCCAGCCCCAGCCACCGCCCTCTAACCACCGCGTACTTCCGCCAGGTGGAACACCACCCCGACGAGATCACCCCCGAGTGGGTGTCAGACCCAAAGGGCCTTGTGTCCTGTGGGGATATCGGCATGCCCCCATCCCGAACCCCCGCCCAGAGTCATATCCCGGGGACAGAGTGGCTCCCATTAAGGGTGTCGGCACGACTCCTACCCCCGGTACTGGCTCCCGCCCCAGGTACCGACCCACCCGCACCATCAACCCCGTGCTGTCTCTCCACCATGATGATCTTGTCCGTAGCGCCATGTTGGGCGCCCAAATGGGCGCTACGAGCAAGATCATCAGGGAGAGAGCTTCACCGGAGGTGGCTACCGCAGGGACGCGGTCCGCCACTACTACCGGCCCGCCGACACCGGGGCCTGCTGGGGGCCTCGATGTGGTCTTGACTACCGGTGCCGGCTACCGCGGGGACGCGGCCCGCCCCGTGGCCTACCTGTAGCGGGTACTTCGTTACCCCACCGGTCACGTAGTGGCGACGCGCTCAACGATGCAGCCAGAGGGCAGGAAAGGGATCCGGCCGGCCACGGCCGGACCGGGCGAAGCCCGGGGCCGTTGGCACCCCAACCACTCTCCCCCCCTTCCCCGATAGCCGCCAAACCGCCGCCCGCACCGTGCGGGTCAAGGCCACCAACCCGATCGCTACAGAACCCGACATTGCCTTGACGCGTGCGGTGCGGGCGGCAACAATCACGCGGCGGGGAAGGAGGGAGAACCCACCCCCACCCCGCCCCGTGAACCGGTGGGCTCTCGATCTCAGGCGCCCCACACACCCACCCCACACCCGCCAGACCACCCACAGGACCACCACCCAAGGCGCCCCATAAACCAGAGGGCCCCCACCTCAGACACCCCACCCACAACAAAAAAAGGGGGCCGCCTAAAAAGACAACCCCCCAACACACAACCCCACCACACACAAAAAAAGGGGGCCCGCCAACAAGCGGACCCCCCAAGAAAAACCGTGGCAGCGACCTACTCTCCCACCCCACCACAGGGCAGTACCATCAGCGCAAAGAGACTTAACGACCGGGTTCGGAATGAGAC